>NZ_JBVIOL010000008.1:0-485845 GCF_055578825.1 Streptomyces sp. NPDC032822
CAAGGAACGGACGCTTCCTTTGTACTCACCCGAGAGACTCTCTCAGGCTTTCCTCCGGGCGCTTCCCTTCGGTCTTGCGTTTCCGACTCTACCAGGTCCTTTCGGGCCCGATTCCCTGTCGGCGGGATTTGCCTTGAGGCTTTGGCTTTCGCCTGTCGGCCTTTCGACATTCACTACGTTAGCCGATTCCCTCGCCAGCTCATAATCGAGTGGTGCGAGTTCCGAATTCAGGCATGCGAGCACACCGAATTGGCCCCCGCGAAAGGGGAGTCGTAGGTAGTGGTTTGGCCGCTTCCGGCTGCAGGCGAACGCCGTACCCGGGTCAAGCGGCTCGGGCCACGTTACGCGCCTCCCCAAGGCGAGTCAACTTCGGCGGCGCCTGGGCACATGGGCCCGATAGGGGCTGACGGTCGGGTCGTTGGCGATCCAGAAGCGCCAGGGGTGGACGCCTCCGTCACCGGCCACTCCGGTGCGCGGACCGTTGCGTACCAGGTCCGGTGCCACGGGGGTGCCCGCAAGGACCCGCAGGGGTGTGTCGTCGGCGGTGCACGCGTCCGTGCCGTCCAGTTCCCGGTCCACGTCGAGGGCCGTGGCCAGCCGAGCCGGTCCTTTGGCCAGTTCCTTGTCATTTCGGGCCGAGAGTCGACGTTTGCGCGCCAGTTCGGCGCCTTCGGTGATCTCGCCGGCGCGGAGGAGGACGGCGCTCGACTCGCCCTCCGGGCCGCACACCAGGTTCATGCAGAACCACATGCCGTAGGTGAAGTAGACGTACACGTGTCCGGGCGGACCGAACATCACGCCGTTGCGGGCCGTGCGGCCGCGAAAGGCATGGGATCCGGGGTCGTTCGGACCGTCGTAGGCCTCGACCTCCGTGAGGCGCAGGGTGATCGGACCGTCCGGGGTGGCGCGTACGAGGAGGCGGCCCAGGAGATCGGGGGCGACTTCCAGTACGGGTCGGTCGAAGAACTCCCTGGGCAGGGGCGTACGGTCGGGGCTCGCGATCATGCCGTCCGAGGGTAGTGCAGACGGGTGGGCGCGACGGGGTGGTCAGGGGGCGTTCGTCTTGCCAGGGTGAGAGCCCGGAACCGGCCGTGGCCGGATCGCGTTTGTATGGATCAAGGACCCGCGCGCGAGACAGCGCCGGATGCGCAAGAAGCAGGACGACGGAACCGATGGAACAGGTCGTGCCCGAGGGGCCGCCTGGAGAGGGAGAGACATGGCGTTCAAGAAGCTGCTCGCGAGCCTGGGTGCCGGCGGGGCTTCGGTGGAGACGGTGCTGACCGAGGTCAACGTCGTTCCGGGTGGTGTCGTCCAGGGCGAGGTGCGGATCCAGGGCGGGTCCGTCGACCAGCAGATCGAGGCGCTGTCGGTCGGGCTGCAGGCCAAGGTCGAGGTCGAGAGCGGCGACCAGGAGTACAAGCAGGACATCGAGTTCACCAAGCAGCGGCTGGGAGGTGCCTTCGAGCTGAAGGCGGGCGCCGTGCACGTGGTGCCGTTCGGGCTGGAGGTCCCGTGGGAGACGCCGATCACGACGATCGACGGCCGTGCGCTGCCCGCGATGCACATCGGGGTGAGCACCGAGCTGGAGATCGCGCGTGCGGTGGACTCCGGTGACCTCGACCCGGTCAACGTGCACCCGCTGCCGGCGCAGAAGGCGATCCTGGACGCCTTCATCCAGCTGGGCTTCCGGTTCAAGAACGCGGACATGGAGCGCGGCCACATCAGGGGCACGCGCCAGAAGCTGCCGTTCTACCAGGAGATCGAGTTCCTGCCGCCGCAGCAGTACCGGGGGCTGAACCAGGTCGAGCTGAGCTTCGTCGCGGACCAGAACGCGATGGACGTCATCCTGGAGATGGACAAGAAGCCGGGTCTGTTCAGCGAGAGCAGCGACACGTTCCGCTCGTTCCAGGTGGGCCTGCACGACTACCAGGGCACTGACTGGGCGGCGTACCTCAACCAGTGGCTGTCCGAGGTCGGCAGCAAGCGCAACTGGTTCTAGGCTCGGAAGCACTGACTCCAGAAACGATCAGGAGGTACCGAGGTGACCGAGCTCAAGCGGCGGCCGCTCCCCCATGACTTCCATCCCCCCGTCCCGTCGTTCACGGTGACGAGCGAGGACGTCGCGGCGGGCGCGACGCTCAAGGACGCTCAGGTCCAGGCGGCCGGCAACACCTCGCCGCAGCTGCGGTGGGAGGGCTTCCCGGCCGAGACCAAGAGCTTCGCCGTGACCTGCTACGACCCCGATGCCCCGACCGGCAGCGGGTTCTGGCACTGGGTCCTGTTCGACATCCCGGCCTCGGTGACCGAGCTGCCGGCGGGCGCGGGCAGCGGCAAGTTCGAAGGACTGCCGGAGGGTGCCGTACAGGCGCGCAACGACTACGGGTCGAAGGACTTCGGTGGTGCCGCGCCGCCGCCCGGGGACGGATCGCACCGGTACGTCTTCACGGTGTACGCGGTGGACCAGGACAAGCTCGGTCCGGACTCGGACGCCAGTCCGGCCGTTGTGGGCTTCAACCTGCGTTTTCACACCCTTGCCCGGGCCCAGCTGGTCGGTGAGTACGAGGTGCCCGCCGAAGACTGACGTTCCCGGAAAGTTTGCCCGTCCCTGGTCTTGGAAGTGATCAGGGGCGGGCACTTTTTTATTGCGTTGTCCATCTCGGTGTGCCCGGCCAGAGTTGATCCAAGCCCGCCAGGGGGTGGGCCGGTGCGCACGGGAGGTGGGCTGACATGCGGGACACGCTGGTACTGAACGCGAGCTTCGAGCCGCTGTCGACGGTGACGTTGAACCGAGCCGTCGTTCTGGTGCTTCAGGACAAGGCCGTTGTCGAGCAGTCGCACCCCGAACTGCGCATGCGGGGAGCCGCGGTCGACATACCGGTGCCTCGGGTGATCAGGCTGTGCAGGTATGTCCGGGTGCCGTTCCGAAGACAAGCGCCGTGGTCGAGGCGGGGTGTCCTGGTCCGGGACCAGCACCGGTGCGCGTACTGCGGCAGGCGGGCGACGACCGTGGACCATGTGGTGCCGCGGTCGCGGGGTGGCCAGGACTCCTGGCTGAACACGGTGGCGTCGTGCTCGACGGACAACCACCGCAAGGCGAACCGGACTCCGGAGGAGGCCGGCATGCCGCTGCTGCGGCAGCCGTTCGAGCCGACTCCGGCGGACGCGATGCTGCTGTCGCTGGGCAGTGAGGAGTTCGGGGCGCTGCCGAAGTGGCTGGCGCGGGAGGCGGCTTAGTCGCTACGGACAACTGGGGCCCGCCTCCGCGGAGGTGGGCCCCAGTGTCGTACGCGGATCTCGTCGTCAGTCGATCGACGGCTTCTCTCGGCGCTCCGAACCGGAGCCGCCGTTGCCCCCGCCGCCCGAACCGCCGCCCAGGTTGCCGAAGTTGCCCATGGCCCCGGACAGGCCCTTGAGGGCGTCGCCGATTTCGCTGGGGACGATCCAGAGCTTGTTCGCGTCGCCTTCGGCGATCTTCGGGAGCATCTGGAGGTACTGGTAGGAGAGGAGCTTCTGGTCCGGGTCGCCGGCGTGGATCGCCTCGAAGACCGTACGGACGGCCTGAGCCTCGCCCTCGGCGCGCAGGGCCGCTGCCTTGGCCTCGCCCTCGGCGCGCAGGATCTGGGACTGCTTCTCGCCCTCCGCGGTGAGGATGGCGGCCTGGCGCGTGCCTTCGGCGGTGAGGATCGCGGCGCGCTTGTCACGGTCGGCGCGCATCTGCTTCTCCATCGAGTCCTGGATGGAGGTCGGCGGTTCGATGGCCTTCAGTTCCACGCGGTTGACGCGGATGCCCCACTTGCCGGTGGCCTCGTCCAGGACGCCGCGCAGGGCCGCGTTGATCTCCTCGCGGGAGGTCAGGGTGCGCTCCAGGTCCATGCCGCCGATGATGTTGCGGAGCGTGGTGACGGTGAGCTGCTCGATGGCCTGGATGTAGCTGGCGACCTCGTACGTCGCCGCCCGCGCGTCTGTCACCTGGTAGTAGATGACGGTGTCGATGTTGACCACCAGGTTGTCCTGGGTGATCACCGGCTGGGGCGGGAACGGCACGACCTGTTCACGCAGGTCGATGCGGTTGCGGATGGTGTCGATGAACGGGACCACGATGTTGAGGCCCGCGTTGAGCGTGCGTGTGTAGCGCCCGAAGCGCTCCACGATCGCGGCGCTCGCCTGCGGGATGACCTGGATCGTCTTGATCAGGGCGATGAAGACCAACACCACCAGAATGATCAAGACGATGATGACCGGTTCCATCGTGCAACCCGTACCCTTCTCCGCCTCGGCGCTTTCGGAAGATCTTATGGTTGTCGAAGATCTTGCTGCACGAGTCTGTCAGACCGTCGCTCAACTCGTGGGACGTTCGGTTCAGTTACGTCATGCCTGCGTAGCGAGGGGTCACATGACGATCGCCGTTGCTCCCTCGATCTCCACGACGTCCACTTCCTCACCCACTTCGTAGGCGCGGTCGGTGGTGAGGGCGCGGGCCGACCAGATCTCCCCGGCGAGTTTGATCCGGCCGCCGGCGCCGTCGACGCGCTCCAGGACGACGGCCTGTCTGCCCTTCAAGGCGTCGATGCCGGTGGCGAACTGGGGTCGTTGTGCGCCGTGCCGGGCCGCGATGGGCCGGACGACGGCGATGAGGGAGACCGAGACGGCGACGAAGGCGAGTACCTGGAAGGTGATGCCTCCGCCGACTCCGGCCACGATCGCCGCGGCGACGGCGCCCACCGCGAACATGCCGAACTCCGGCATCGCGGTCACCACGAGCGGGATTCCGAGCGCTGCCGCGCCGACGAGCCACCACACCCATGCGTCGATGTCGTTCACATGGTCATGGTATGTCCGGGAGACCTGCCTCCGACAGGGCGCCGGGGGCTCGGAACTGCCTTGTCGTCCGGGGAGTTGGGCCGGATCAGGCCATCGGGAGGCCCTGCGCGGTCCAGCGCTCGCCGACCTGTTCGACGACGAGCGGGAGTCCGAAGCACAGGGAGAGGTTGCGGGAGGTGAGTTCGAGCTCCAGCGGTCCGGCGGCGAGGACCTTGCCCTGGCGGATCATGAGGACGTGGGTGAAGCCGGGGGCGATCTCCTCGACGTGGTGGGTGACCATCAGCATCGAGGGGGCGATCGGGTCGCGGGCGAGGCGGCCGAGACGCCGTACGAGGTCCTCGCGGCCGCCGAGGTCGAGACCGGCGGCGGGCTCGTCGAGGAGCAGCAACTCGGGGTCGGTCATGAGGGCGCGGGCGATCAGGGTGCGCTTGCGCTCGCCCTCGGAGAGCGTGCCGAACTTTCGCTCCAGGTAGTCGGTCATGCCGAGGCGGTCGAGGAAGGCACGGGCGCGCTGCTCGTCGATCTCCTCGTATTCCTCCTGCCAGCCGGCGGTCATGCCGTACGCGGCGGTCAGCACGGTCTGCAGGACGGTCTGGCGCTTGGGGAGCTTGTCGGCCATGGCGAGGCCGGCCATACCGACGCGCGGGCGGAGCTCGAAGACGTCGGTGCCGGGGCTGCCGAGGGTCTCGCCGAGGATGGTGGCGGTGCCCTTGCTGGGGTAGAGGTAGCTGGACGCGACGTTCAGGAGGGTGGTCTTGCCGGCGCCGTTCGGGCCGAGGATGACCCAGCGCTCGCCTTCCTTGACCGACCAGGAGACCTGGTCCACCAGAGCCCGGCCCTCGCGGACCACGGATACGTCCTGAAGCTCCAGAACATCGCTCATGAGCGCGTTGTCTCCCCTTGCAGTGTGGCCGGTCTCGGCTGTCGCGTTCGCCTGTGGCGCGGTCCGCCGCGCCGGTGGGCGCAGCCCTCGAAGAAATCTACGCCACCGGTCGCCCGCTCCATTCCATCGGTCCGGTCCTTAGGGTGGAGGCATGCTCACGGAACCACGATCTGGACGCCTCGCGGCCTGGGGAAATGCCCTGTTGGCCGGACTTGTCTCACCGGACGACGCCGTCCTCGCCATCGTCGGCGAGGACGCGGTGCACCGGGTGGAAGGGCTGCCGGGTGAGTCGGCGCCCGTCGGTCTCACGCTCGCGCTGGGGCGGCTGCGGTCGCTCGGGGCGACGGGGCTGCGGGTCGCGCTGCCGGCGCCCGGGCATCCGCTGGGGCTGAGCGGGCCGCCGGACTTCAACGCGCGGGCGTTGGATGCCGAGGAGGCGGTGGTCTGTCACGGGGCCGCGCTCGGGCTGGTGCCGGAGGTGTACGAGGCCGGCCCCGAGGGCGATGTGCATGTCGAGGTCGTGTGGCACTGCCTTGAGGTGCGGGAGGCGCCGCCGGCCGATGTGCCCTCGCTCGGGGAGGCCGAGCGGGAGCTGGCGGAGGCGCTGCGGGACGCGACCGAGGTGCTGACGCGGCTGGACGTGGCCGGCTCGGGGCCGGTCGCGGAGGCGGCGGTCGGTGCGTATCGGGCGCGGGCCGAGCGGGGGCGCGAGGTGTTGGCGCCGGGGTATCCGCCGCGGGCGGTGCGGGTGCTGGAGTTGGCGCAGCGGGTGGGCTTGCTGGTCGATCTGGCGTACGAGAACGGGCCGGGGGGTGCGGTGAGCGCGTCCGAGATGGCGGCGCGGGGCGTCGCGTTGCGGCCGGTGGAGCGGACGGCCCGGCGGGCGCAGGTGGCCGCGTACAACGCGTATGTGGAGGAGCGGGAGCGGGGCGTTCGCTGAGCGCCGACGGCGACGGGCCGCCCGATGTTCCGGCCCCTGCTCGGGCATGCGGGAAGCCCCGCGGATCCTCGTCGATTCGCGGGGCTTCTCGTATGCCGTGGGATGTCAGTCGTTGGCGCCCGAGTTGCCGAACGCCGGGTTCAGCAGACCGATGACGTTCACGCTGTCACCGACGACGTTGACGGGGACGTGGACCGGAACCTGGACGAGGTTGCCGGAGCCGACGCCCGGCGACTTCACGGCCGCACCGTCGGCACCCGAGTCGGCGACAGCGGCACCGGCGGAGGCACCGGCGGCGATACCGGCGACGGTGAGGGCCACGGCGGCCTTCTTGGCGATGTTCATGAGAAGCGTTCCTCCTGCGTTTGCGTGTCCGACCCGGCCGCGGGTCGTGCGCTGATCAACGCCGTAGGGATCCGGAACGGCACGGGGTTGGGAGCCCTAGTGCCCGTTCGGGCCATTCGGGCGAAAAGCTGACCGGCCTCCCGGGGGAACCCCCGGGAGGCCGAAGTCATGACCTTTTTCGGCGACTGGCGTCAGCGGTTGATGCCCAGGTTGCCGAAGGCGGGGTTCAGCACACCGATGACGTTCACGCTGTTGCCGACCGCGTTCACCGGGATGTGCACCGGGGCCTGGACGAGGTTGCCCGAGACGACGCCCGGCGAGCCCACGGCGTTGCCGTCGGCGACCGCACCGTCGGTGGCGGAGGCCATACCGGCACCGGCGGCGACCAGCCCGCCGGCCACCATCGTCACGGCCGCTACCTTCTTCAGGTTCTTCACTTCTGAGCCCTCCTAGCGATGGCCGCGGCAGTCGCCGCAGCACGCACTGGAGAACGGCGGAGATCCGCAAAGGATGCGCCATCCGGGGGACATTCCCACGACGGTATGAATCTCAGCCCGGAACGGAACGCTCCGTATTGCCGCCGGGAGCGTGCGCCTGGCGTGTTCCGGGGCCTGGTGCCCGGGCCGGGCCCTATCCGGCCGCCCCGTGCCGTACGGCCCACAGGGCGGCCTGGGTGCGGTCCGCCAGGTCGAGTTTCATCAGGATGTTCGAGACATGCGTCTTGACGGTCTTCTCCGAGAGCACCAGGGCGCGGGCGATCTCGCGGTTGGAGCGGCCGTCCGCTATCAGCCCGAGCACCTCACGCTCCCGTTCGGTGAGCGAACCTCCTCTGCCCTGGCCGGAGTTGTTGACCTCCTGGGACAACAGCGCGCCCGCGACCTCGGGTTGGAGCAGGATGTGGCCGGCGTGCACGGAGCGGATGGCGCCGGCGAGGGCGTCGGGGTCGATGTCCTTGTACACGTACCCCGCGGCGCCGGCGCGCAGGGCCGGGACGACCGTGCGCTGTTCGGTGAAGCTGGTGACGACGAGGACGCGCGCGGGGTTGCTCAGTTCGCGGAGCTTGCGCAGCGCGTCGACGCCGTCCATGCCCGGCATCTTGACGTCCATGAGGACGACGTCGGGTTTCAGTTCCTCGGCGCGGGCGACGCCTTCGGCGCCGTCGGCCGCCTCGCCCACGACCTCGATGTCGTCCTGCACTTCGAGGAAGGTACGCAGACCTCGGCGGACCACCTGGTGGTCGTCGACGAGCAGTACCTTGATCGCGTCAGCCACCGGGGACCTCCATCTCGATGGTGGTGCCCTTGCCGGGCGCCGATTCCACGCTCAGTACACCGCCGACCCCGTCGGCCCGGTCCCGCATCGAGACCAGGCCGAGGTGGCGGCCCGCGCGGCGGATCCCCCGGGGGTCGAAGCCGCTGCCTCCGTCCGTCACCCGCAGGACGGCTCCGCAGCCACGCCGGTCCAGGGTCACCTCGACGTGGTCGGCGCCCGAGTGCCGCAGGGCGTTGTGCAGGGCCTCCTGGGCGACGCGCAGGACGGCCTCTTCCTGGGCGGCGGGCAGGGCACGGACGCCGAGACTCGCGAAGGTCACGCGCGCGCCGTGGGCCCGGTCGAGGACCTGGATGTGGGTGCGGAGGGTGGCCACCAGGCCGTCCTCGTCCAGGGCCGCGGGGCGCAGCTCGACGACGGCCGCGCGCAGTTCGTCGGCGGCCTCCGCGGCGAGCGCGGCCACCTGTTGCAGCTCGCCCTTGGCGCGGGCGGGGTCCCGGTCGACCAGGGTGGCGGCGGCCTGGGCGGTCAGGCGCAGGGAGAACAGCTTCTGGCTGACCGCGTCGTGCAGTTCGTGGGCGAGCCGGGAGCGTTCCTCGGCGATCGTGAGCTCGCGGCTGCGTTCGTACAGGCGGGCGTTGGTGAGGGCGATCGCGGCGTGCTGGGCGAGGATCGACAGGAGTTCCTCGTCGTCCTCGGTGAAGCCGCAGCCACCTTCCCGCTCGGGGTGCCGGGTGGGTGAGGGGTCTCCTCCCACCGGGCTCAGCTTGTTGGCGAGGAAGAGCGCGCCGATGACCTCGTCGCCGTCGCGGATCGGCAGGCCCAGGAAGTCGGACATGTCAGGGTGGGCGGACGGCCAGCCCTCGAAGCGGGGGTCCTTGCGGACGTCGGCGAGGCGCTCGGGCCTGGCCTCGTGCAACATCGCGGCGAGGATGCCGTGCTGGCGCGGGAGGGGGCCGATGGCCTTCCACTGCTCCTCGCTGACGCCGTCCACCACGAACTGGGCGAAGCCGCCGTGGTCGTCGGGGACACCCAGGGCGGCGTACTGCGCGTCGAGCAGCTCACGGGCCGAGGCGACGATCGTCTTGAGGACGTCGCGCACCTCCAGGTGCCTGCTCATGGCCAGCAGCGCGGCGCTCACCGCGGCGAGGCCGGACCGGGGGCCTTGACTCATGCCCTCACGGTACCGGCGGGGTGTGACAGTCCGTATCCGACCTGCGGCGGCTCCTCCTGGGCCGGGAGACCTAGGGCGAAGGGCCTCGCCGCTCTGCGGCTCGCGTCCGAGGCGGGGGCGGCGGCCCGGTTCCTACGTTGGGGGCACGCCGATCAACGGGCGTCGAGGACGAGGGGACGGGTGTCATGCCGGTAGCGATCATCACGGGGGCCTCGAAAGGGCTGGGGCGGGCGTTGGCGGACGCCCTGGCCGCCCGGGGCTGGGATCTGGTGCTCGGCGCCAGAGGCGCCGAGGCGCTCACGGAGGCGGCACGGGCGGTCTCCGGGCACGGGACGCGGGTGAGGGGCCTCGCCGGCGACGTCACGGACGCCGGGCACCGGAGCGGGCTGGTGGCGGCGGCCTGGCAGCTCGGGGGCGTCGACCTGGTGGTGAGCAACGCGAGCGCGTTGGGCGCCGAGCCGCTGGTACGGCTGGACGAGCTGCCCCTGGAGGGACTGCGGCGAGCCCTGGAGGTGAACGTGGTGGCCGCGCTGGGGCTCGTCCAGGAGGCGCTGCCGCTGTTGCGGGCGTCCGGGGCGGGCACGGTGATCGCGGTCAGTTCGGACGCGGCGGCCGAGGCCTACGAGACCTGGGGCGGTTACGGGGCCTCCAAGGCGGCCCTGGACCAGCTCACGGCGGTGCTGGGCGCGGAGGAGCCCGGGCTGCGGGTCTGGGCGGTCGACCCCGGGGACATGGCGACGGACCTGTACGCGGCGGCCGTACCGGAGGACGGGGAGCCACGTCCGGAGCCGGCCGGTGTGGTGCCGGCGTTCCTGCGGCTGCTGGACGAGCGGCCGGCGAGCGGGCGATATGGGGCGCCCGCTCTGTTGGAGGGGCGATGACATTGGCGACGGGGGTCCCGGCGGAGCTGTCGGCGCGGGTGCCGGCCGAGCAGCGTGGGCCCGGGCTCGACCGGGACGCCGTACGGCTGCTGATGTCGCGGGGCACCGAGGTGGCACACCACGCCTTCGGGGAGCTGCCCCGGCTGCTGCGGGCCGGGGATCTGCTGGTCGTGAACACCTCGCCGACGCTGGCCGCCGCGGTGGACGGGCGGATCGGGCACGCGCGCGTGGTGGTGCACTTCTCCGCCCTCGGGGACGACGGGCGGTGGGCGGTCGAGCTGCGGGAGCCCGACGGGAAGGGCACCACGCGCGTGCGGACGGGTGGATCCGCAGGGACGCGGGTGCGGCTGCCCGGGGGCGGGTGGCTGGTGCTGGAGGAGCCGGTGAGCACCCGTGGTGAGCGGTTGTGGTGGGCGCGGGTGTCGACGGCCGACGTCCTCGGGGTGCTGCGCGGGCACGGGCGGCCCATTCGGTACTCCTATACGGAGCGGGACCAGCCGTTGTCCGTGTACCAGACGGTGTTCGCGCTGCCGTCGCCCGACGGGTCGGGCAGTGCGGAGATGCCGAGTGCGGCGCGGCCGTTCACCGCGCGGCTGGTGGCGGAGCTGGTGAGCCGGGGGGTGCAGTTCGCGCCGGTCACGCTGCACACGGGGGTGGCGTCGGCGGAGGCGCACGAGCCGCCGTATCCGGAGCGGTTCGCGGTGCCGGAGGCCTCGGCGCGGCTGATCAACGCGGCGAAGGCGGGGGACGGCAGGGTGCTGGCGGTGGGGACGACCGCCGTGCGGGCCGTGGAGTCGGCGGCGGCGGGGCCGGACGGGGTCGTCCGCGCGCGCGAGGGGTGGACCGGTCTCGTGGTGACCCCGGAGCGCGGGGTGCGGGTGGTGGAGGGGCTGCTGACCGGGCTGCACGAGCCCGAGGCCTCGCATCTGCTGATGCTGGAGGCGGTCGCGGGGCGGGCGGCGGTCGACCGCGGGTACGAGGAGGCGCTGCGCGGGCTCTACCTGTGGCACGAGTTCGGGGACGTGCACCTCCTCCTCCCGGAGGAGGTGCCTCACACAGAGCATTGCGCCAGCAACTCTTGGTGAGACTGCTGCGCCCCCGATGTGAGCCCGCACATAGGGCGCAGATCACGTACTAGGCGAAATAGGAGACAAAGGCTTCCCGCGTGAACGGGGCAGACGTTCCAGTCTGTCCCGTTTTGGCCTCCCCTGGTCCACTACCCGGGGTCGTAGGTCACACCTTTGCCTGGGGTTTTTGCGGCCGCTAAGAATGGCAGCCGTCGCTCAGCGCCGCGGGTCCCGCCCGCGGCGTTCGTGCCGGAATCAGCACTGTCCCCCACCGGACGCCGAGCGACCTCCGCGCTATTCGAAGAGGTCCACCGCATGCCCGAGAACGCCAAGAACCGAAGTCGCACCCTGACCCGGACGCACAAGATCGCGATCGCCGGCGTCGCCACGCTCGGTGCCGCCGCCGTGGCGTTCACCGCGGTGCCGGGTGGGCAGACGACCACGTCCGAGGCGGCCGGCGTCTCGGCCCCGGTGGCCTACCACTCCGAGCAGCTCACGGGCCTGCGCTCGGGCGTCACCGAGCAGCTCACCGGTGACAGCCTGCAGAGCAGGGCCACCGAGGCGAAGGCGAAGGCCGCCGCGGCGGCCAAGGCGCAGGCCGCCGCGAAGAAGAAGGCCGCCACGGCGGCAGCCACGAAGAAGGCCGCGGCGGCGCGCAAGGCGAAGGAGGCCGCGAGCCGGTCCGCCCAGCGCCCGCAGATCAAGGCCGTCGCCGCGAAGAGCTACGCCGACAACCTCGACGGCTGGATCAAGGAGTCCCTGGACATCATGAAGTCCAAGGGCATACCGGGTTCGTACAACGGTCTGTACCGCAACATCATGCGGGAGTCCTCGGGCAACCCGAACGCGATCAACAACTGGGACATCAACGCCATCAACGGCATCCCGTCCCAGGGCCTGCTCCAGGTGATCCCGCCGACCTTCGACGCGTACCACGTCTCGGGCACGTCGACGCGCATCACCGACCCGGTCGCCAACATCACCGCCGCCGCCAACTACGCGGCCGACAAGTACGGCTCGATCGACAACGTCAACAGCGCGTACTGAGGCCGCGCGGACCTCTTCTACGCCGAAGGGCGGCATCCCCACCGGGGGTGCCGCCCTTCACCGTCGTCCTCACCGCCGTACGGCAGTGATCACTTGCGCATCACCTCGGGCTCGTGGCGGCGCAGGAAGCGCGCCACGAAGAAGCCGCAGAGCACCCCGAGGACCAGCAGGGCGGCCATGTCCATGCTCCAGGCGCCGACGGTGTGCTCCCACAGCGGGTCGGTCCCGCCGCCGTCCTTGGGCGGGCTGATCTTGTTGAAGTCCAGCGTGGCGCCCGCGGCGGCGACCGCCCAGCGGGACGGCATCAGGTACGAGAACTCGTTGACGCCGACCGCGCCGTTCAGGGTGAACAGGCAGCCGGTGAACACGACCTGGATGATCGCGAACATGACCAGCAGCGGCATGGTCTTCTCGGCCGTCTTCACCAGCGAGGAGATGATCAGGCCGAACATCATCGAGGTGAAACCGAGCGCCATGATCGGGATGGACAGCTCGATCATGGTGGCGCTGCCGAGGATCAGGCCCTGCTTGGGGATCTCCCGGCTGGCGAACCCGATGACACCGACCAGCAGGCCCTGGAACGCGGTGATCAGGCCGAGCACGAACACCTTGGACATCAGGTACGCGGAGCGGGACAGGCCGGTGGCGCGTTCCCGCTCGTAGATGACCCGTTCCTTGATCAGTTCACGGACCGAGTTCGCGGCGCCGGCGAAGCAGGCGCCGACCGCGAGGATGAGCAGGACCGTGGTGGCCGTGCCGTTCGGGATGATCCGGCCGGTCTGCGGGTTGGCCGGGTTGGGCAGCAGGCTGTTGCCCGAGTCGATGAGCAGGCTCACCGCGCCCAGGACGGCCGGCAGGATCACCGTCAGGGCCAGGAAGCCCTTGTCGGAGGCGATCACCGAGGTGTAGCGGCGCACCAGCGTGACGAACTGGGACATCCAGCCCTGCGGCTTCGGCGGCCTCATCGCCTGCATCGGCGGCATCTGTACGGACTGCGGCGCGACGGCGTCGATGTCCGCGGCGTACATCTGGTAGTGCTGCGACCCCTTCCAGCGGCCCGCCCAGTCGTAGTCGCGGTAGCTCTCGAAGGCGGAGAAGACGTCGGCCCAGGTGTCGTAGCCGAAGAAGTTCAGCGCCTCCTCCGGCGGGCCGAAGTAGGCGACGGAACCGCCGGGCGCCATCACGAGGAGCTTGTCGCAGATCGCCAGCTCGGCCACGGAGTGGGTGACGACGAGGACCGTCCGGCCGTCGTCGGCGAGGCCGCGCAGCAGCTGCATGACATCGCGGTCCATGCCCGGGTCGAGGCCGGAGGTCGGCTCGTCCAGGAAGATCAGCGACGGCTTGGTGAGCAGCTCCAGGGCCACCGAGACGCGCTTGCGCTGGCCACCGGAGAGGGAGGTGACCTTCTTCTCCTTGTGGATGTCCAGCTTGAGTTCACGCAGCACCTCGTCGATGCGGGCGTTGCGCTCGGCGGTCGTGGTGTCGGCCGGGAAGCGCAGCTTGGCCGCGTACTTGAGGGCCTTCTTGACGGTCAGCTCCTTGTGCAGGATGTCGTCCTGCGGGACCAGACCGATGCGCTGACGCAGCTCGGCGAACTGCTTGTACAGGTTGCGGTTGTCGTAGAGGACGTCACCCTGGTTCGCGGGCCGGTAGCCCGTGAGCGCCTTCAGGAGCGTCGACTTGCCCGAGCCGGACGGGCCGATGACCGCGATCAGCGACTTCTCCGGGACGCCGAAGGAGACGTCCTTGAGGATCTGCTTGCCGCCGTCGACCGTGACGGTCAGATGACGGGCCGAGAACGACACCTCGCCGGTGTCGACGAACTCCTCAAGACGGTCGCCGACCAGGCGGAACGTGGAGTGGCCGACGCCGACGATGTCGTTCGGGCCGAGCAGCTGGGAGCCGCCCTTGGCGATCGGCTGACCGTTGACGTAGGTGCCGTTGTGCGAGCCCAGGTCGCGGATCTCGAAGCGGCCGTCCGGCGTCGCGTGGAACTCCGCGTGGTTCCGGGAGACCTGGAGGTCGGAGACGACCAGCTCGTTCTCCAGGGCACGGCCGATGCGCATCACACGCCCGAGCGAGAACTGGTGGAACGTGGTCGGGCTGCGGTCGCCGTAGACCGGCGGCGCCCCCGCGCCACCACCGGGGCCCTGCTGCGGGAACTGCGGAGCGGCGGGCTGCTGCGGTGGCTGCTGCCAGCCGGCCTGCGGTGCCTGCTGCTGCGGAGGCGCCTGCTGCGCCCAGCCGGGATTCGCGCCCTGAGCCGCGTACGGCTGCTGCTGGGGCTGTGCCTGTGGCGTGGCCACGGCGGCCGCGGTGCCGGAGAGGCTGACCTTCGGCCCGTCCGTCGCGTTGCCCAGGTGCACGGCCGAGCCGGGACCGATCTCCAACTGGTGGATCCGCTGCCCCTGCACGAACGTGCCGTTGGTGCTGCCATGGTCCTCGATGACCCAACTGCGGCCGCTCCAGCTGATCGTGGCATGCCGCCACGACACCCTGGCGTCGTCGAGTACGACGTCCCCCTGCGGATCACGTCCGAGGGTGTATGACCGGGACGCGTCGAGCGTCCAGGTTTGTCCGTTCAATTCCAGTACGAGTTCCGGCACTCCATGCCCCACTGAGTAGTCCCCCGAATTACCCCCAACACAGGGAGTCTAGGGATGTCGAACATCGTCGGGAACTATTTCAGGCTCGACCCCCTGACCGAAAGTCGGGCCTTGTGAAGAAGGCGTACGCCCGCTTCGGCCGTTTCCGTTGACGGGGTTGAAACCGGACCGGAGAGTGGTAATCCACGCGAGGGGGACATGCGCGGCAAGCGGGCCGCGCAGCGGATCGGGGGGTCTGCCATGAGTGCGTCCATGAGCGTCGAGACCACGAAGCGCGGCGCGAGGCTGCCCTGGGGAGACATCCTGCTGTCCGCGATCGCCTCCGTCAGCTGGGCGTTGATCGGGATGGCGGGCACCGCGGCGCTCGGTCTGCATCTGCTCGAAGCCGACACGGCGGGCTCGCTCGGTCCGATGACCGCGGCGGTGGTGACCCTCGGGGCGGGTGGTTCCGTCACCCCGTCCGGCGATGTGTCCGCATTCGGTCTGACGGGCGCGGAGGCGGCCACCGCCATCGAGATCACGCCACTGGGCGTGAGCCTGGTCGGCGCGCTGCTCCTGTCGTGGTTCTTCCTGCGGTCCCTGCGCGGCGCCGGAGCGGTGATCGGCCTCTCCGAACTCCTCGTCCGCGCCGGAGCGGTCGTCGCGCTGTTCGTGGCGATGCTGGGCGGGCTGGCCTGGGCGGGTCACGACGTCATCACGATCGACGGGAGCGCGCTGGGGCTCGACGACCTGCCCGGCGGGGGCGGGGCCGGCGGCATCGAGATCCCCGGCGTGGGTGACATCGGTGACATCGGCGGACTGCTGCCCGACCAGATCGGTGACCTCATCGACGCGAAGGCCGCCGTCGGCTTCGGCGTCGACACCGTGCCCACCCTGTTCGGCGGGCTCGGCTGGTCGGCCGGGATCCTGCTGATCGCCCTGCTGGCCTCGCGCCGCACACCGCTGCCGCGCGGCTGGCAGGCCGTGCACCGCGTCGTGCGCCCGGCCGCGTCCGCGCTGGTCACGGTGTTGCTGGTGGCCGTCGCGGCCGGGTTCGCGGCGGCGGCGTACGCGGCGATCGGCGACGACCATCCGAAGCGGATCGCGGGGGCGGCACTGGTGGGGGCGCCGAACGGGGTGTGGCTGGGCATCCCGATCGGCCTGTTCGTCCCGTTCGACGGCAGGGCGACGGGCATCCTGACGAACTTCCTGCCGGCTCCGCTGGACGAACTGCTGAACTCCGGCTCCGACCAGTCCGTGACGCTCGGGCGACTGGCCGAACTCGACGGGCGGGTGTGGCTGCTGGGGATCGCGGCCACGGTGATGATGCTGCTGGCGGGCGTGCTGACGGCGGTCCGGACGCCGGTGGCGGAGTGGGCGCGGAATGGCGCCGGCGCGACGGCGGAGCGGGCTGGGGGCGGTACGGGCGCGAGGGCCGGAAGTGGCGCCGGCGCGACTGGTGACTCGGCCGGCGGCTCGACGGGAGGCGCGGGTTCCGCGGGGGTACGGGATCCGGGTGCCCTCGGTTTCGCGGGGCGGTGTGCGCTGCGGCTGGGGCTCGCCACGGCGCTGACGATGCCGTTGCTCGCCTGGCTGACGGAGGTGTCCGTGAACGCCTCGCTGTCGGTGCTCGGCTTCGACGGATTCGGCGCGGGTGTCGACCTGCGCGGCGACCTCGGCATGGCGCTGCTCCTGGGCGCCGTGTGGGGCGCGGGCGCGGGGGCCACCGGTGCGCTGCTCGCCCGGGCGACCGGGGCGGCGGGGCGGCGGGCGGCCCCACTGGCGCTGGCGGGCAGTGAGCGGTGGAAGGCCGGGGACGAGGGCGGGGGCGGGCCCGTGGGTGCCCCGTACGCGGGTGAGCGCGCGGGTGGGCCGACCTGGCCGCCCGCCCCAGGGCCTCCGGTGCCGACAGGGCCGTACGCGGGTGAGGGGGGCGTGCCCCCCGCCCGTACCCCCGGGGTGCCGCACGGCGACGAGTCCGGACCGTACGATCCCAGGTCGCCGTACCGGCCGCCGAACCCGGCGACCAACCCGTATCTGCGGGTGCCGGACGCGTTACGGGAACCGGAGGACGCACGGCCGGCCGACGAGCCGCCGGGGCCCGAGGGTCCGCGGTCGCCCGGCGACGACGTGTACGGCGCGCCCACGATGGCCCGGCCCTTCGAACCGCCCCCGCGGTCGCCGCGCTCCCCGCGGAAACCGCCGGCCGCCTCCGGGCAGGGGTCGCCCCCGCCGCCTCCCCCGCCTCCGCCCCCGGCGCCCCCGCCGCCCGGGAGGCCGAGGAGGGGTCGGTGAGCCGTCCGTGACGGAGGCCGGGGGCAACGCCGTGGACAGCGAAGACGGGGCCGCCCCGGCAGCCCGTCGGCACCGGTGCGCCACCCGGTGTTCCCTGTCCGTCAGGCGGACCTCGGGCGCGGAAGGCACTGCGTGCCGGATACGGTGGGACCACCATGAGCGCTTCGCAGACCTCGACCTCCGACGTTCCCACCCTTCTCGTCAAGATCTTCGGCAAGGACAGGCCCGGCATCACGGCCGGCCTCTTCGACACCCTCGCCGCCTTCTCCGTCGACGTGGTCGACATCGAGCAGGTCGTCACCCGTGGCCGCATGGTGCTGTGCGCGCTCGTGACCGCGCCGCCCATCGGGCTGGAGGGCGAACTGCGGTCGACCGTCCACAGCTGGGCGGAGTCGATCAAGATGCAGGCCGAGATCATCTCCGGCCTCGGCGACAACCGCCCCCGTGGGCTGGGGCGTTCGCTGGTCACCGTGCTCGGGCATCCGCTCACCGCGGAGGCGACGGCGGCGGTCGCCGCGAAGATCACCGAGGTCGGCGGCAACATCGACCGTATCTTCCGGCTCGCCAAGTACCCGGTGACGGCCGTGGAGTTCGCGGTGTCCGGTGTGGAGACCGAGCCGCTGCGCACCGCCCTGGTGACGGAGGCCGCGGTGCTCGGCGTGGATGTCGCGGTCGTCGCGGCCGGGCTGCACCGCCGTGCCCAGCGGCTGGTCGTCATGGACGTGGACTCGACGCTCATCCAGGACGAGGTGATCGAGCTGTTCGCGGCGCACGCCGGCTGCGAGGACAAGGTCGCCGAGGTGACGGCGGCCGCGATGCGCGGGGAGTTGGACTTCGAGCAGTCGCTGCACGCGCGCGTGGCGCTCCTGGAGGGGCTGGACGCCTCGGTGGTGGAGAAGGTGCGCAGCGAGGTGCGGCTGACGCCGGGCGCCCGCACGCTGATCCGTACGCTCAAGCGCCTCGGTTACCAGGTCGGTGTCGTCTCGGGCGGTTTCACCCAGGTCACGGACGATCTGAAGGAGCGGCTCGGGCTGGACTTCGCCCAGGCCAACACGTTGGAGATCGTCGACGGGAAGCTGACCGGGCGGGTCACCGGCGAGATCGTGGACCGGGCGGGCAAAGCCCGGCTGCTGCGCCGGTTCGCCGCGGAGGCGGGCGTACCGCTGGCGCAGACCGTGGCGATCGGCGACGGTGCCAACGATCTGGACATGCTCAACGCGGCCGGTCTCGGGGTGGCCTTCAACGCCAAGCCGGTGGTGCGCAAGGCCGCGCACACCGCGGTGAACGTGCCGTTCCTCGACACGGTCCTGTATCTGCTGGGCGTCACCCGCGAAGAGGTCGAGGCCGCCGACACGCACGACGACGAGGGCTGAGCCCGCTGCCGCATATCGCCTCTCGTGGCGGGCGGCACCGAGGGTGACGCCAAGGACGGCACGGGGGCCGGCACCCTCGCGGTGCCGGCCCCCGTGCCGCACGGAGTCGACGGGTCAGTCGGACGGCGCCCAGGAGTCGGTCGGCAGGGCCACGCCCGGCTCCAGGGACTTCCAGGAGCCTTCGAAGGTCAGCACGGCGAAGGCGGCGGCCGGGAAGCCACGGCTGCTCATCCGCTCGCGGGCCTCGCTCTCGGCCGAGCCGGCCAGGACCTCGGCGAGACCCTGGATACCCGGGTTGTGGCCGACGAGCAGCACGTTCCGCGCGTCGTCCGGGGTCTCGTTGAGCAAAGCGATCAGCTCACCGGGCGAGGCCTCGTAGATCCGCTCCTCGTACACCGTTTTCGGCCGGTGCGGGAGTTCGTGGACCGCGAGTTTCCAGGTCTCTCGGGTCCGGGCCGCGGTGGAGCAGAGGGCCAGGTCGAAGGGGATGCCGGTGTCGGCCAGCTTGCGTCCGGCGACTGCGGCGTCCGTCCGGCCCCGCTCGGCGAGCGGCCGTTCGTGGTCGGTCACCTCTGGCCAGTCGGCTTTCGCATGCCGGAAGAGGACAATCCTGCGGGGTTCTGCGACGCTCATGGGATCCAGCTTCGCATGAAACAGGCCATCGGGCGCGGGTAGTTGACCGGCGGCTCCAGCCGTGCTCAGCGACCTATCAGCTGCTGTACGCGCTCCACGAGATGGGGGACGACGGGGTCGCCGGAGGCCGCGTGCGCGTCCGTCGGGTTCAGGAGCAGTGCCAGGAGCACGATGAACGCCAGTGTCGGCAGCGCGAGAGCCCACCAGGGCAGCCGGATGTCGATGCCACCCCGGGATGCCGGGTGGGGCCGGGTGTGCGTAGGAGCCGACATGGGTGCCTCCGCCGTCTTCGAGTCGTCCGCGCCCGCCTCTCGCGGTCACCTCTCGAAACTACGGACTTCCCGGCCCGCAACCCATCCGGTGATCCACCCAGTTGACCCTGACACTCGCCCCCTAGGGGACAGGGGGGTTAGCCCCACCATCGGCCCGCCGGACCGTCGGGCGGGCACGGTCGCGGGGCGGGCAGCGGCACGAGCACGGTCACGGCGAGGCGATCGTCGCGATGATGGCGATGACCACGAAGATGGCGAAGAACGAGCCGAAGACGAGCAGCATCTTCTTCTGACCGTTCTGGGGATTCGGATCGAGCACTGGCATACGCCAAGTCTCGCACCCGGCGCGGGCGCGGGTCGCCCCGGGGTGAGAGCACCTCGCGCCGGTCACCCGGGGTGATGTCGGCGCGCCGCCTCGTCCTCCACCGTGCGGTCACGCCCCGCCAGGACGCCCGCCGCCATCTGCGGGATCAGCAGGGCGGTCATGAGGGCGATCGGCAGGCCCCAGCCGCCGCTGTGCTGGTAGAGCACACCGACCAGGAGCGGGCCGGGGATGGAGATCAGATAGCCGGTGCTCTGCGCGAAGGCCGACAACTGGGCGACTCCCCCGCCGGTCCTGGCCCGCATCCCGACCATCGTGAGGGCCAGCGGGAAGGAGCAGTTGGAGACGCCGAGCAGGACGGCCCAGACCCAGGCGCCGCCGGCCGGCGCGAGGTACAGGCCGGCGTATCCGACCAGGCCGCAGACGCCGAGGGCGACCACGACCGGGCCCTGGCGGGGCAGCCGGGTGGCGACGCGCGGGATGACGAAGGCCAGCGGCACGCCCATCGCCATCGTGACGGCGAGCAGCAGTCCGGCCGTGCCCGCGGACACGCCCGCGTCCCGGAAGATCTGCGCCATCCACCCCATGGTGATGTAGGCGCCGGTGGCCTGGAGGCCGAAGAAGACGGCGAGCGCCCAGGCCGTACGGCTCCGGGTGATCCGCAGGGCCGGTGCTTCCCCGCGCGCGGGGGTCCGTTCCGCCCGCGCGGTCCCACGTTCCCGTACGAGCGGGACCCACGGGATCACGGCCACCGCCGCGAGCACCCCCCACAGAGCGAGCCCGGACCGCCAGCTCCCGCCGAGCGCCTCGGCCGCCGGCACGGTCACCGCCGCCGCGGACGCGGTGCCGAGGGCGAGGGCCATCGAGTAGAGGCCGGTCATGGAGCCGACCCGGTCGGGGAACCAGCGCTTGACGATGACCGGCATCAGGACGTTGCCGACCGCGATGCCCATCAGGGCGAGGGCACTGGCGGCCAGGAAGCCGGCCGTGCCCCCCACGTACGGCCGTACGAGCAGGCCGGCGGAGACGGCGACCATGCCCGCGCACACCACCGCGCCCGGCCCGAAGCGGCGGGCCAGCCTGGGGGCCGTGACGCCGAAGACGGCGAAGCAGAGCGGGGGCACGGAGGTGAGGATCCCGGCCACGCTGCCGCTCATGCCGAGGCCGTCGCGGACCTCTTCGAGGAGGGCGCCGAGGCTGGTGATGGCGGGGCGGAGGTTGAGGGCGGACAGCACGATGCCGACGACCACCAGACGCGTCGCCCACGCGCGCGTGGCGGGCTTCTCCGGCTGCACGGTCTCCGTGGCCCCTCCGGTTCCCCGTCGGTCGGTCACTGCCTCGGCACCCACGATCGTGGACCTCGGTGTCCTGGTTTCCTCGCTTGGCATGAGACCCATCATAGAATCATGGGATGATTGGTTGTCCATCCCCGGGTCGCCCGCACCGGCCCCTCCCGTGCGAAGGTGTGCCATGCCCCTGAGCCATCCCCGCCGGTCGGCACTGTCCGAGCAGGTCATCTCCGCTCTGCGCAACCAGATCACCTCGGGCGAGTGGCCGGTCGGCTCCCGGATCCCGACCGAGCCCGAGCTGGTCGAGCAGCTCGGGGTCGCCCGCAACACCGTCCGCGAGGCCGTCCGCGCCCTCGCGCACAACGGTCTGCTGGACATCCGCCAGGGCTCCGGCACCTACGTCGTGGCGACGAGCGAGCTGGCCGGCGTGATGCACCGCCGGTTCGCGGACGCCGACCCCCGGCACATCGCCGAACTGCGTTCCACGCTGGAGTCGGCCGCCGCCAGGATGGCCGCCGAGCGGCGCACCGAGAAGGACCTCAAGCAGCTCGACGCGCTCCTGGTGCGCCGCGAGGAGGCCTGGGAGTCCGGCGACACCGAGGCGTTCGTGACGGCGGACGCCACCTTCCACCTGGCGGTGGTGTCCGCCTCCCACAACGACGTGATGACCGCGATGTACGCCGACCTGGGCGAGGTGCTGCGGGACTGGCTGCGCGAGGACGTCGGCGCGGAGCTGACCCCGGAGACACACATGGACCACGCGCGGCTCGTCGACGCGATCCGCACGGGCGACATGGCGTCGGCCGCCCAGGAGGCCGCGAGCTATCCGTTCCTGTGCCGCCCGGGGCGGTTCACCGCGCCCTCCGGCGGCTGACGGTGGCCGACCCACACCGAGCGGACCTCTTTCCAGCAACGGCCGGTCAGCCGTACCGTCTGCGCGGGCCCGGCCTCGACCGGCGTGCCGTCGCTGTCGACGTCCCACCAGCGGTCGCACTCGATGTGCAGGCTCACGCGGTCGGCCCGCGGATAGGGGTTGTGGCAGTAGGCGGTCACCCGGGAGCCGGTGACGCTGCTGCGGCACGCGGCACCGAAGGGCTCCGGTACGGCGGCCCGCCGTACCTCCACGCGCGCGTGGGGCAGCGCGTCGTACGGCAGCGAGAGCACGAGACAGACGGCTGCGGTCACTGAGGCCAGGCTGCTGGGCAGGCGCACAAGGGGACCTCCTCGGCCGGGCTGCGGAGGGGAGCGTGTGGTGAACGCGTAATCCAGAGTGCGCAGTTGCGGCCCCCGCCCGCCCGGCCGGGTAGGCCGAACGAGTGACGGGTGCGGGTCCGCGTCCGAAAGACGCGGGCCCACACCCGTCACTCAGGTCACCGCGGCGGACTCACGCACCGACGGCGTGCAGACCGCCGTCCACGTGGATGATCTCGCCCGTGGTCTTCGGGAACCAGTCGCTCAGCAGGGCGACGACGCCCTTGCCGGCCGGCTCCGGGTCCTTGAGGTCCCACTCCAGGGGGGCCCGGTTGTCCCAGACCGCGGCCAGCTCGGAGAAGCCCGGGATGGACTTGGCGGCCATCGAACCGATCGGCCCGGCCGAGATGAGGTTGCACCGGATGTTCTGCTTGCCCAGGTCACGCGCCATGTAGCGGCTGGTGGCCTCCAGGGCGGCCTTCGCCGGGCCCATCCAGTCGTACTGCGGCCAGGCGTACTGCGCGTCGAAGGTGAGGCCGACGACGGAGCCGCCGTTCTGCATCAGCGGCAGGCAGGCCATGGTCAGCGACTTCAGGGAGTACGCCGAGACGTGCATGGCCGTGGCGACCGACTCGAACGGCGTGTTGAGGAAGTTGCCGCCGAGCGCGTCCTGCGGGGCGAAGCCGATGGAGTGGACGACACCGTCGAGGCCGCCGAGCTCCTCGCCGACGATGTCCGCGAGGCGACCGAGGTGCTCGTCGTTGGTGACGTCGAGCTCGATGACCTTGGTGGGCTTCGGGAGCTTCTTGGCGATGCGCTCGGTCAGCGTGGGGCGCGGGAACGCGGTCAGGATGATCTCCGCACCCTGCTCCTGGGCCTGCTTCGCGGTGTGGAAGGCGATGGAGGACTCCATCAGCACACCGGTGATCAGGACGCGCTTGCCCTCGAGAATTCCGCTCATGGTGTTCAGTGACCCATTCCCAGTCCGCCGTCAACGGGAATGACGGCTCCAGTGATGTACGAGGCGTCGTCCGAGGCGAGGAACCGCACCGTCGCGGCGATCTCCTCGGGCTGCGCGTACCGGCCGAGCGGCACCTGCTTCACGATGCCCTCGCGCTGCTCGTCGGTGAGCACCTTGGTCATGTCGGTGTCGACGAAGCCGGGCGCGACGACGTTGAAGGTGATGTTGCGCGAGCCCAGCTCACGGGCGAGCGAGCGCGCGAAGCCGACCAGGGCGGCCTTGGAGGCGGCGTAGTTCGACTGGCCGGGGCCGCCGTACAGCCCGACGACCGAGGAGATCAGTACGACGCGGCCCTTCTTGGCGCGCAGCATGCCGCGGTTGGCACGCTTGACGACCCGGAAGGTGCCGGTGAGGTTGGTGTCGACGACCGAGGTGAAGTCCTCCTCGGACATGCGCATCAGGAGCTGGTCCTTGGTGATGCCGGCGTTGGCGATCAGTACCTCGACCGGGCCGTGCTCGGCCTCGATCTCCTTGTAGGCCTGCTCCACCTGCTCGGTGTCGGTGATGTCGCACTTGACGGCCAGGCAGCCCAATTCCGTGAGGGCCGCCGGTGGCTCGCCCGAGCGGTACGTGATGGCGACCTTGTTGCCGGCTTCGGCGAACGCGCGGGCGATGGCGAGGCCGATGCCCCGGTTGCCTCCGGTGACGAGAACCGAGCGGCTCAACGGATCACCCTTTCGATAGCGGTCTGATCTCACCCGCCCGAACACCTGGATGACAGGCGGCTTCCCCGAAAACCTATCGGTCCCGGCCCGCGGGCGGGCAATCGGGCATCCACAGTGGCTCGGGGGCCTCGCTGTCGGGTCCCTACAGAAAGATGCGGAACTCCGAGGGAAACGTGTGGTCCGCACACCCGCCCGCGCGACATGATCGGAGCCGACAGGCCACGACCTCAGGGAGATCCCCGTGCCTCATACGATCGACGAAGCCTTCACGGCGCTTCCCCTACGCGCCTTGGCCGATGCCGCGCTGGCACGCGCGCGTGCGCTGGGCGCGGATCACGCGGACTTCCGGTTCGAGCGGGTGCGCAGCGCGTCCTGGCGGCTGCGGGACGCGAAGCCCTCCGGGACGTCGGACACCACCGACCTCGGGTACGCGGTGCGGGTGGTGCACGGTGGCACCTGGGGGTTCGCGTCGGGCGTGGACCTGACCATGGACGCCGCCGCCCGGGTCGCCTCGCAGGCCGTGCAGATGGCCAAGCTCTCCGCCCAGGTGATCAAGGCGGCCGGGTCGGACGAGCGCGTGGAGCTGGCCGACGAGCCCGTGCACGCCGAGCGGACCTGGGTCTCGTCGTACGAGATCGATCCGTTCTCCGTGCCCGACGAGGAGAAGGCGGCGCTGCTGGCGGGGTGGAGCGCGCGGCTGCTGGCGGCGAACGGCGTCAACCACGTGGACGCCTCGCTGCTCACCGTCCATGAGAACAAGTTCTACGCCGACACCGCCGGGACCGTGACCACCCAGCAGCGCGTCCGGCTGCACCCGCAGCTGACCGCCGTGTCCGTCGACGAGTCGAGCGGCGAGTTCGACTCCATGCGGACCATCGCGCCGCCCGTGGGGCGTGGCTGGGAGTACCTGACCGGCACCGGCTGGGACTGGGACGCGGAGCTGGAGCGGATCCCGGAGCTGCTGGCCGAGAAGATGCGGGCGCCGAGCGTCGAGGCGGGGGTGTACGACCTGGTGGTCGACCCGTCCAACCTGTGGCTGACCATCCACGAGTCCATCGGGCACGCCACCGAGCTGGACCGGGCGCTCGGCTACGAGGCGGCCTACGCCGGCACCTCCTTCGCCACCTTCGACCAGCTGGGCAAGCTGCGCTACGGCTCCGAGCTGATGAACGTCACCGGTGACCGCACCGCCGAGCACGGCCTGGCGACCGTCGGGTACGACGACGAGGGCGTCGCGGGCCAGTCCTGGGACCTGGTGCGGAACGGCACGCTGGTCGGCTACCAGCTGGACCGGCGGATCGCGCGGCTGACCGGCTTCGAACGGTCCAACGGGTGCGCTTTCGCCGACTCCCCCGGCCATGTGCCCGTGCAGCGCATGGCCAACGTGTCCCTGCGGCCGGACCCGGCCGGGATGTCGACCGACGACCTGATCGGGAGCGTGGACCGCGGGATCTACGTCGTCGGCGACCGTTCCTGGTCGATCGACATGCAGCGCTACAACTTCCAGTTCACCGGGCAGCGGTTCTTCAGGATCGAGAACGGGCGGATCACCGGGCAGCTGCGGGACGTCGCCTACCAGGCCACGACCACCGACTTCTGGGGCTCCATGGCAGCCGTGGGCGGTCCGCAGACCTATGTCCTGGGCGGCGCCTTCAACTGCGGCAAGGCCCAGCCGGGCCAGGTCGCGGCCGTCTCGCACGGCTGCCCGTCGGCCCTCTTCAAGGGCGTCAACATCCTCAACACCACGCAGGAGGCCGGTCGATGAGTCCTCGTACGAACAAGCCGCACGAGATCGTCGAGCGCGCTCTCGCCCTGTCCCGGACCGACGGCTGTGTGGTCATCGCGGACGAGCAGTCGACCGCGAACCTGCGCTGGGCGGGCAACGCGCTCACCACGAACGGCGTCACCCGCGGCCGTACGGTCACCGTCATCGCGACCGTCGACGGCAAGGAGGGCACCGCCTCCGGTGTCGTCTCGCGGTCGGCCGTGACCGCGGACGAGCTGGAGCCCCTGGTGCGGGCCGCGGAGGCCGCCGCGCGCGGCGCCGAACCCGCCGAGGACGCGCGGCCGTTGGTGACCGGCGTGCCCCAGGCGCCCGACTTCACGGACGGGCCCGCCGAGACCTCCTCCGCCGTGTTCGCCGACTTCGCCCCGGCGCTCGGCGAGGCCTTCGCCCGCGCGCGGGCGGGCGGACGCGAGCTGTACGGCTTCGCCAACCACGAGCTGGTCTCCAGCTACCTCGGCACGTCGACGGGGCTGCGGCTGCGGCACGACCAGCCCAACGGGACGCTGGAGCTGAACGCCAAGTCGCCGGACCGTACCCGCTCGGCGTGGGCGGGCCGCTCCACCCGGGACTTCAAGGACGTCGACCCGGGGGCGCTCGACACCGAGCTGGCCCTCCGACTGGGGTGGGCCGAGCGGCGGATCGAGCTGCCCGCGGGGCGGTACGAGACGCTGCTGCCGCCGACCGCCGTGGCGGATCTGCTGATCTACCAGATGTGGTCGGCGTCGGGCCGGGACGCGGTCGAGGGCCGCACGGTGTTCTCCCAGCCGGGCGGCGGCACCCGCCTGGGCGAGCGGCTCAGCGATCTGCCGCTGACCCTGCGCAGCGACCCGAACGCGCCGGGCCTCGAGTCCGCGCCCTTCGTGCTGGCGCACTCCTCCGGGGGCGACCAGTCGGTGTTCGACAACGGGCTGCCGCTGGCCCCCACCGACTGGGTGCGCGAGGGCGAACTGAGCAGCCTGCTGACCAGCCGGCACAGTGCGGAGCTGACCGGGCTGCCGGTGGCGCCGGGCATCGACAACCTGATCCTGGACGGGGGCGAGGACCGGTCCCTGGAGGAGATGGTCGCGAACACCACGCGCGGGCTGCTGCTGACCTGCCTCTGGTACATCCGCGAGGTCGACCCGGCGACGCTGCTGCTCACCGGGCTGACCCGGGACGGCGTCTATCTCGTCGAGAACGGCGAGGTGAGCGGCGAGGTCAACAACTTCCGGTTCAACGAGTCGCCGGTCGGTCTGCTGGGCCGGGCCACCGAGGCCGGGCGCACCGAGAAGACGCTGCCGAGGGAGTGGAGCGACTGGTTCACCAGGGCCGCGATGCCCGCCCTGAGGGTGCCGGACTTCAATATGAGCTCTGTCAGTCAGGGCGTATAACCTCGTAGCCGGTAGTCACTCGACTGCGGCAGGACTGCACGAAGATCACCCGAGGAGATGCGAGAACCGTGACGGACATCGTCGACGAGCTCAAGTGGCGTGGCCTGTGGGCCCTGTCCACTGACGAGGACGCTTTGCGCAAGGCGCTCGCGGACGGTCCCGTCACGTTCTATTGCGGTTTCGACCCGACGGCGGCCAGTCTGCACGTCGGCCACCTGGTGCAGGTGCTCACCATGCGCCGGCTCCAGCAGGCGGGGCTGCGCCCGCTGGCCCTGGTGGGCGGGGCGACCGGCCAGATCGGCGACCCGCGGCCCACGGCGGAGCGCACGCTGAACGACCCGGAGACGGTCGCGAACTGGGTGACCCGGCTGCGCGGACAGATCGAGCCGTTCCTGTCCTTCGAGGGCGAGAACGCCGCGGTGATGGTCAACAACCTGGACTGGACGGCCGGGTTGTCGGCCATCGAGTTCCTCCGGGACATCGGCAAGCACTTCCGCGTCAACAAGATGCTCACCAAGGACTCGGTCGCCCGGCGCCTGGAGTCCCAGGAGGGCATCAGCTACACGGAGTTCAGCTACCAGTTGCTCCAGGGCATGGACTTCCTGGAGCTGTACCGGCGGTACGGCTGCACCCTTCAGCAGGGCGGCAGCGACCAGTGGGGCAACCTCACCGCCGGTCTCGACCTGATCCACCGGCTGGAGCCCGAGGCCGAGGCGCACTGCCTGGCGACACCGCTCATGGTCAAGGCGGACGGCACCAAGTTCGGCAAGACCGAGGGCGGCGCCGTCTGGCTCGACCCGGAGATGACGACGCCGTACGCGTTCTACCAGTTCTGGCTGAACGTGGACGACCGGGACATCTCGACGTACCTGCGCATCCTCTCCTTCAGGTCCCGTGAGGAGCTCGAAGAGCTGGCGAAGCAGACCGAGGAGCGTCCGCAGGCCCGGGCCGCGCAGCGCGCGCTGGCGGAGGAGCTGACGACGCTGGTGCACGGCGCCGGCCAGACAGCCGCGGTGATCGCCGCGTCGAAGGCCCTGTTCGGCCAGGGCGACCTCGCGGAGCTCGACGAGAAGACGCTGGCCGCGTCCCTCTCCGAGCTGCCGCACATCCAGGTCGCCGGGCTCGGCCCGGTGGTCGACCTGTTCGCCGAGGTCGGCCTGGTCCCCAGCAAGTCGGCGGCACGTCGGGCGGTCAAGGAGGGCGGCGCCTACGTGAACAACACCAAGGTCGCCGCGGAGGACGCCGTCCCCGCCGAGGAGGACCTGCTGCACGGGCGCTGGCTGGTGCTGCGCCGCGGCAAGAAGAACCTGGCGGCGGTCGAGGTCACGGGCGCCTGACCGGCTGTACGGCCCGCCGGCTGTACGGCCTGTTGCAGGGCAACGGCGAAGGGGGCGGTCTCCCGTGCGGGAGACCGCCCCCTTCGCCGTGCCTGTCCGCCCTCAGGTTCGCTGCTTGTTCCGGCCGAGCGTCGCCATGTACGCCATGTCGCCCAGGAAGACGATGACGACCGCGGCGACGAGCTGGAAGAGATGCCTCGTCCAGTCGATGCCGGAGGTGGCGTCCACGCCCGCGGCACGGGCGATCGCGTTGCCGACGATCGCACCGAGGATGCCGAAGATGGTCGTCAGCCAGAGAGGGCTGTGCTGCTTGCCCGGGATGATCGCCTTCGCGATCAGACCCAGTACGAACCCGACAATGATCGCCCACAACCAGCCCATGGATGCCTCCTCGTACGGCTCTACGCGAGCATTACGCCCAGTGTCGGCCCGTTCGCCCTACGGCGCATGTCGGGTAGGTCCGTACGCGCTATGGCCGAGGATGTCCGTCCCGGTGGGAGAGGCCCCGGTCTCGTAGGCGGCGCATGCTCGGCGTACCGTGGATGCTGTCCGGGTGCCGCTCCCCGAGCGGGGGCGGACCGGGTACGGGGCGGGGCGAGTCCGATACGGGCGGATGGTGGAATGCGATGCGGAAGCAGCATGGCGGCGGCAACGTCGAGGTGTTCCGGATCACCGGGGCCCGGACGGGCCTCCAGGAGGATGTGCGCGGACGACAGCGCCGGTACGTCATCTCCATGTTGGTCCGCACGCTCTCGGTGATCCTCGCGGTGACGTTGTGGAACGTCGAACGGCACGTCGCGATCGTCGCCCTCGTGCTCGGGGCGCTCCTCCCCTATGTCGCCGTGGTGATCGCCAACGCGGGGCGGGAGAACGCGCCCTCGCTGCCGTCGACGTTCGTCACCACTCCGGTCCCGCCGATGATCGCGCTGCCGCGAGCGGAGGACGGTTTCGCTCGATCCGCCCCGGACGACGTGGCGGCCGATCCGCACGAACGGGCATGATCACGGGGCGTCTCCGAGGGGCCATAAGCGGAAGTCACCCCCTCGCCAAGCTCAAGAAAAGCTCAGATCAATCATGTTGTTCCAGTGCCGGGCGGCGGGTTACCCGTGACATACTTCGTTAGCGCTCCGCATCCCCCGTCGGAGCGACAGACCGACGCCGGGCAGCTCCCCCCGTGGCTGCTCGGCGTCGCCTTTTCTACCGACTTTGAGACGAACCCGTGAGTGACGAGACCCCCATCTGTTCCGCCAAGGGCTGCCGTGTCGACGCCGTATGGGTCCTCGCGTGGAACAACCCGAAGCTCCACACGCCGGAGCGGCGCAAGACGTGGCTCGCGTGCGAGGAGCATCGAGAGCATCTGTCGCAGTTCCTCGGAGTGCGCGGGTTCCTGAAGGACGTGGTCCCGCTGGCGGAGTGGGAGTCGGATCCCGGCAGGACCTAGCCGCCGATCGCCGACATGGGCCGGTCCGGCTGGATGAAGGAGGGATCGTCCAGACCCGCACCCGCCTTCTTGCCCCACATGGCCAGGCGCCAGATCCGGGCGATCTCCTCGTCCGGGGCGTCGGAGCGCAGGGCGGCGCGCAGGTCGGTCTCCTCCGAGGCGAACAGGCAGGTGCGTATCTGGCCGTCGGCCGTCAGCCGGGTACGGTCGCAGGCCGCGCAGAACGGGCGGGTGACGGAGGCGATGACGCCGACGCGATGCGGGCCGCCGTCGACGATCCAGCGCTCGGCGGGGGCCGAACCCCGCTCTCCCTCGCCCTCCTCGGTGAGGTCGAAGCGGGTGCGCAGCGACGCCAGGATGTCCCCGGCGGTGATCATGCCGTCGCGCTTCCAGCCGTGCTGGGCGTCCAGGGGCATCTGCTCGATGAACCGGAGTTCGTAGTCGTGCTCCACCGCCCAGGCCAGCAGGTCCGGGGCCTCGTCCTCGTTCAGTCCCGGCATCAGGACCGAGTTGACCTTGACCGGCGTCAGGCCCGCGTCGCGCGCGGCCTCCAGGCCGGCGATGACGTCCCGGTGGCGGTCGCGGCGGGTGAGGGTCTTGAAGACGTCCGGGCGCAGCGTGTCCAGGGAGACGTTGACCCGGTCCAGGCCGGCCGTCTTCAGGGCCGCCGCGGTGCGCTTGAGGCCGATGCCGTTGGTGGTGAGGGACATCTGAGGGCGCGGCTCCAGGGCGGCGACGCGCTCGACGATGCCGACCAGACCGGGGCGCAGCAGGGGCTCACCGCCGGTGAAGCGGACCTCCTCGATGCCGAGCGAGGTGACGGCGATGTCGATGAGCCGCACGATCTCGTCGTCCGTGAGCAGATCGGGCTTGGCGAGCCACTGCAGGCCCTCCTCCGGCATGCAGTACGTGCAGCGCAGATTGCAGCGGTCGGTGAGCGAGACTCTCAGGTCGGTGGCCACCCGGCCGTAGGTGTCGATGAGCACGTGGGCCCCCTCCCTCGTCGCGGGTCAACTCTTTCCGTCACCTGCGAGCCTACGTGACAGCTCCGACATCGACAGGGCCCGATCCCACGAGACGTGCCGAGGCCGCGTCGTAGGGATCTACGACGCGGCCTCGGCACGAGCGGGGTCGGTGCGGAACAGCGCTGGTCAGTGCGCTCCGGTGCCGGTCAGGGACCGGACCTCCAGCTCCGCGTACTTGGCGACGTCCGGCTCCTCCTTGGACAGGACCGTGCCGAGCCAGCCCATCACGAAGCCGAACGGGATCGAGATGATGCCGGGGTTCTTCAGCGGGAACCAGGCGAAGTCCACGTCGGGGAACATCGCCTTGGGGTCGCCGGAGACCACCGGCGAGAACAGCACCAGGCCGACGGCGACGACGAGACCGCCGTAGATCGACCACAGGGCGCCCTGGGTGGTGAACCGCTTCCAGAACAGGCTGTAGAGGATCGTCGGCAGGTTGGCGGAGGCGGCGACCGCGAAGGCGAGGGCGACGAGGCCGGCGACGTTCAGGTCGCGGGCGAGGGCGCCCAGGAGGATGGAGGCGGCACCGATGCCGATGGTGGCCAGCCGGGCCGCCCTCATCTCCTGCTTCTCGGTGGCCTTGCCCTTCTTGATGACGTTCGCGTAGATGTCGTGGGCGAACGACGAGGACGAGGCCAGGGTGAGGCCGGCGACCACGGCGAGGATCGTCGCGAAGGCCACCGCCGAGATGGTGGCGAGCAGGATCGCGCCCCAGGCGGAGTCGACGCCGCCTAGGTGCAGGGCGAGCAGGGGTGCCGCCGTGTTGCCGGAGGGGTTGGACGCGATGATCTCTTCCTGGGAGATCAGCGCCGCGGCGCCGAAGCCGAGGGCGATGGTCATCAGGTAGAAGCCGCCGATGATGCCGATGGCCCAGTTCACGGACTTCCGGGCGGCCTTGGCGTTGGGCACCGTGTAGAAGCGGATCAGGATGTGCGGCAGGCCGGCGGTGCCCAGGACCAGGGCGATGCCCAGGGAGATGAAGTCCAGCTTGGACGTGCCGGTCGCGCCGTACTGGAGGCCGGGCTCCAGGAAGGCGGTTCCCTTGCCGCTCTTCTCGGCGGCGGTGCCCAGCAGGTCGGAGATGTTGAAGTTGAACTTCAGCAGCACCAGGAACGTGATGAGGATCGTGCCGCTGATGAGCAGCACGGCCTTGACCATCTGGACCCAGGTGGTGCCCTTCATGCCGCCGATGGAGACGTACACGATCATCAGGACGCCGACGAGGGCGACGATGGCGACCTTGCCCGCGTCGGAGGTGATGCCGAGCAGCAGCGAGACGAGGACGCCCGCGCCCGCCATCTGGGCCAGCAGGTAGAAGATCGAGACGACGATCGTGGAGGTGCCGGCGGCCGTCCGGACCGGGCGCTGGCGCATGCGGTACGCTAGGACGTCACCCATGGTGTAGCGGCCGGAGTTGCGCAGCGGCTCGGCCACCAGGAGCAGTGCCACCAGCCAGGCGACCAGGAAGCCGATGGAGTACAGGAAGCCGTCGTACCCGAAGAGGGCGATGGCGCCCGCGATGCCGAGGAAGGACGCGGCGGACATGTAGTCGCCGGAGACCGCGAGGCCGTTCTGGAAGGCGCTGAACTGGCGTCCGCCGGCGTAGAAGTCGGCGGCGTCCTTGGTCTGGCGGCCCGCCCAGACGGTGATGACGAGGGTCGCGACGACGAACACCGCGAACAGGGAGATGATCAGCGGCCGGTGCTCGCTGGCTTCGCCGGCCGCCAGGGTGATCGCGGGGCTCATGCGCCGCCCTCCATTCGGGACTTGATGGCCTCGGCCTTGGGGTCGAGCTTCGCGGCGGCGTGCCGCGAGTACCACCAGGCGATGAGGAAGGTGGTGAGGAACTGGGCGATGCCGAAGACGAAGGCGATGTTGATGTTGCCGAAGAGCTTGGTGCCCATGAAGTCGCCCGCGTAGTTCGACAGGAGGACGTACAGCAGGTACCAGGCGATGAAGCCGACGGTCAGCGGGAAGGCGAAGGAGCGGTAGGAGCGGCGCAGTTCACCGAACTCCGCGCTCTCCGCCACCTCGGTGAACTCCTCGGGTGAGGGGAGTTTGTGTTCCTCTTTCGAGGGGGGCGGTGCGTCGGTGGCCACGGAGTCTCCTCGCGTTGCGGATGCGGTTGTCACGGGGACGGGGGGCGAGTGTCCTCGCGGTCCCTGCTCAAGGTCACGGCGGCGCGCTGGCCCCGGTTCAACAACGCGTGCTTCTTTCCGAAGTCACTTCGGGTAAGTCATTGCTGGCCAGCGACTTCGAGAGATAGCTTCGGCGTGCACCACCCGTCATGTACCTGCCCGAGCGCCATCTGTGTCTCGGGCCGGTTTCGTTTCCGGATGATGTGGAGACCCCATGCCTCATCTGCGTTCCAGACGCCGCCTCGCCCTCGCCGTACCGGTCGCGCTGTCCCTCACGGCCTCGCTGGGCTTCCTGCCCGCGGCCGCGTCGGCCGCCCCGCTCACCGCCGGGACCTCCGGGACCTCCGCGCGGGCGGTGGACGCGCCCGGTCTGTCGTACGTCGTCAACACCAAGCTGGACCGCCGCACGATCGACGCGGTGAAGAGGGCGGTGCCGGCGGCCGGCGGCACCGTCGTGATCACGTACGAGAAGATCGGCGTGATCGTCGTCCACTCGTCGAACCCGGGTTTCGCCGAGGCGATACGCGCGGTGCGCGGGGTGCAGTCGGCGGGTGCCACGCGCACCTCGCCGCTGACCGCCGCGGGCACGACGGACGAGGGAGAGGCGCAGCTCCTGTCGAAGGAGCAGGCCGCGAAGATCGCGAGCGCGTCCGCGGCGACGCCCGCCGGCGAGCCTCTTGAGGCCGACCAGTGGGACCTGCGGGCGATCGGCGCCGACAAGGCCGCGAAGATCAACCCGGGCAGCCGCAAGGTCACCGTCGCCGTGATCGACACCGGCGTCGACGACACCCACCCGGACATCGCCCCGAACTTCTCCGCGTCCCAGTCGGCCAACTGCGACGGCGGTGTCCCGGACACCACCGAGGGCGCCTGGCGGCCGTACACCGCGGACGACTACCACGGCACGCACGTGGCCGGTGAGATAGCCGCGGCCCGCAACGGCATCGGTGTGGCCGGTGTCGCCCCCGGGGTGAAGGTGTCGAGCATCAATGTGACCGACCCGAGCAACGGCCTCTTCTACCCGGAGAGCGTCGTGTGCGCCTTCGTGTTCGCCGCCGACCACGGCGTCGAGATCACGAACAACAGCTACTACGTCGATCCGTGGCTCTACAACTGCATGGACGACCCGGACCAGCGGGCCATCGTCGACGCGGTCAACAGGGCCCAGCTGTACGCCCAGAAGAAGGGCACGCTCAACGTGGCGGCGGCGGGCAACTCCAACCACGACCTGGACTCCGACGCGCTCGTCGACGCCAGCAGCCCCGACGACTCCACGCCGGTCGAGCGGACCGTCGACCCGCACGAGTGCTTCGACGTGCCGACACAGCTGCCGGGTGTGGTCACGGTCAGCTCGACGGGCGTACAGAACCTCAAGTCGTACTTCTCGACGTACGGCAAGGGCGTCGTCGACGTCGCCGCGCCGGGCGGCGACCGGCTCTACCAGATCCCGGACACACCGTCGAAGAACGGCCGCATCCTGTCCACCCTGCCGAACGGCGAGTACGGCTTCCTGCAGGGCACGTCGATGGCCTCCCCGCACGCCGCGGGTGTCGCCGCGCTGCTGAAGTCGAGGCACCCGAAGGCGTCCCCGGCCCAGCTCCAGGCGCTGCTCAAGGCACAGGCGACCGCCACCGCCTGCCCGGACTCCTACGACCAGGACGGCAACGGCACGCAGGACGCGGTGTGCAAGGGCGGCAAGTACAACAACGGCTTCTACGGGCACGGCATCGTGAACGCGCTGCGCGCGGTGAAGTGACCCGTACGCGCCGACGCTCCACCCCCGGAAGCCCCGCACAGCACGTTTCGTACCGCGAACGAACTGGAGACACTTTCATCATGACCGCGCCCCACGCGCGCTACCGTCGCGCGATCGCCGTCCCGCTCGGAATGGCCATGGCCACGGCGATGGCGTTCTGGCCCACCACGGCCGTCGCGGCCGATGCGCCCGCCACCCTGGCCGGCGTCACCGGCAGCGTGAACGACGTCCTCGCCTCGGTCGGCACGGCGGACGCGACCGCGCTCAGCTATGTCGTCAACGTCCGCCCCGGGCACGGCCCTTCCTCGCAGGTGAAGAAGGCCATCACCGCGGCCGGCGGCACGATCGTGGCGTCGTACGAGAAGATCGGCGTGATCGTCGTCCACTCGTCGAACGCCGACTTCGCCAAGACGATCCGCAAGGTGAAGGGCGTCCAGTCGGCCGGCAACACCCGCAACGCGCCGCTGCCCGCCCAGTCGACGACCGACCTGGGCACGCCGAAGGCGCTCAGCGCGGCACAGGTCGCCGCCGCCGAGGCCAAGGCCGCCGCCGGGCAGGACCCGCTGGAGCCCCTGCAGTGGGACCTGCCCGCCATCAAGGCGGACAAGGCGCACGAGAAGTCCCTCGGCAGCAGCAAGGTGACGGTCGCCGTCATCGACACCGGTGTCGACGACACCCACCCCGACATCGCGCCGAACTTCGACCGTGCCGCGTCGGTCAACTGTGTGACGGGCAAGCCCGACACCACCGACGGGGCGTGGCGGCCGAGCGCGTCGGAGAGCCCGCACGGCACGCACGTGGCCGGTGAGATCGCGGCCGCGAAGAACGGCGTCGGCATGACGGGCGTCGCGCCCGGTGTGAAGGTCGCCGGCATCAAGGTGTCGACCACGGCCGGCTACTTCTACACCGAGGCCGTGGTGTGCGGCTTCATGTGGGCGGCCACGCACGGCGTCGACGTCACGAACAACAGCTATTACACCGACCCCTGGTACTTCAACTGCACGACCGACCCGGACCAGAAGGCGCTGGTGGACGCCATCGGCCGGGCCTCGCGGTACGCGGAGAAGAAGGGCGCGGTCAACGTCGCGGCGGCCGGCAACGAGAACTACGACCTCGCGGCCGACGAGATCACCGACCCCGTCTCGCCGAACGACGGCACGCCCTCCGACCGGGTGATCGACCCCTCGGAGTGCCTCGACATACCGACCCAGCTGCCGGGTGTCGTGACGGTCGCGGCGACGGGCGCCAAGGGCATCAAGTCGTCCTTCTCCAACTACGGCCGCGGGGTCGTCGACATCGCCGCCCCCGGTGGCGACTCGACGGCCTACCAGACGCCGGCGCCGCCCGCGACCAGCGGTCTGATCCTGGGCACGCTGCCCGGCGGCAAGTGGGGCTACATGGCCGGTACGTCGATGGCGAGCCCGCATGTCGCGGCCGTCGCCGCCCTGATCAAGTCGACGCACCCGCACGCCTCGCCGGCCCTGGTGAAGGCGCTGCTGTACGCCGAGGCCGACGCCACGCCGTGCACCGACCCGTACGACATCGACAACGACGGCAAGGTGGACGCGGTCTGCGAGGGGTCGAAGAACCGCAACGGCTTCTACGGCTGGGGCATCGCGGACGCGCTGGACGCCGTCACCAGGTAACGACAGCGGCATTGATCCGGATGGATTCGGTCGACACCGCACAGTGCGGTCACGACTGCGGGAGGGCGCCCTTCAGGGGGCGCCCTCCCGGGCTGTACCCCCAGATGTTTCCTGGACTTGCCCGGTTCTGCGGCGTCTGGTGAAGATCTTGAGGTGACCTTGATCAGACCCACGCCCGGGATGTCCGACGCGAGCGAGCCCGTACGGCGTTCCGGGGCCGGCCGGGCCGTCGCCGTCCTGCTCCTGGTGGTGCTGGCCGCGCTGGTGCCGCTGCTGGGGCCGTCCGCCGCGCTGCACGGCACCGGGGAGGCCGCCGCCCCCGGGGTCGGTGGGATCGCCCTCCTGCGGGCCGTGCTGTTCGCCGCGCTGGCCGTCCCGGTGGGTGAGGTGTTCGTGCGCCGACTGGCCCGGTCCCTGCCCGGCGCGCCCCGGGCCGCGCCCCGCGGCTGGGCCCCGTACGCCGCCGCCGTGGGATGCGTCGCCGCGCTGGGGCTCGCGTCGGTCGTGGCGACGGGAAACCTGGTGCCGGGCGGCCTCGCCGAGATCGACGTCGGCGGCCTCTACGCCTCGCGTGAGGGGAAGCTCGCGCTGCTGGAGGTGAACGCGTTCCTGGTGGCCGGGGTGTGCGCGCTCTCGGCACGGCCGGTGACGCAGGTGTGGCCGCTGGCCGCGGTGGTGGTGGCGGAGGCCCTGCGCGCGCATCCCACGCCCGAGCAGAGCCCCCTGGTCGGCTCCGGGCTGACGCTGGTCCATCTGACCTGTGCGGCGCTGTGGGTGGGCGGTCTGCTGTACGCGCTGCGGACGTTGCAGTACTGGGGTCCCTCGGAGGCGGGCGCAGCCCTGCTGGGGCTCTACGCGCGCGTGGCGGCCGTTCTGCTCGCCGCCGTCACGGCGACCGGGGTGTGGAGTGCGCTGCGTCGGATGCCGGCGGACACGGTCCTGGAGCAGTTGACGACGACGGCGTACGGGCGCGTCCTGCTGGCCAAGATGTTCCTCGTGGCCGCCGTCGCCGTGCTCGCCCTGTGGGCGCGGATCCGGCTCGGCAGGGCCGCCGACCCGCTGACCGCCTGCTCGCCCGCGCGCGCGGAGGTCGTCGCGCTGGGTGTGGTGGTCGCGGTGTCGGGACTGCTGACGGCGCTGCCGGTGCCGATCCACTGGTGAGGTCCCGGCCTCGCCTCAGGGGGTGATCATCACCTTGAGGGCGGTGCGCTCGTCCATCGCCCTGTAGCCGTCGGGGACACCCTCCAGGCCGATGGTCAGGTCGAAGACGGGTGAGGCGTCGAGGCTGCCGTCCAGGACGTCGGGCAGCAGGTCGGGGATGTAGGCGCGGACCGGCGCGACCCCGCCGCGCAGCGCGATGTTCCGGTCGAACATGACGCCGAGGTCGAGGCCGGTGCCGCTGCCGTGCGGCACACCGACGAAGCCGATGGCGCCGCCGTCGCGGGTGATGTCCAGGGCCGTGCGCATGGACTGCTCGGTGCCGACCGCCTCGACGACGGCGTGCGCGCCCTGTCCGCGGGTCAGTGCGCGGACCGCCTCGACGGCCGCGTCCCCGCGCTCGGCGACCACGTCGGTGGCGCCGAAGCGGCGGGCGAGGTCGGTGCGGGCCTGATGGCGGCCGAGCGCGATGATCCGCTCGGCACCGAGGCGTTTGGCGGCGAGGACCGCGCACAGGCCGACGGCTCCGTCGCCCACGACGGCGACCGTGGCGCCCGGGCGGGCTCCGGCGCCGAGGGCCGCGTGATGGCCGGTGCCCAGGACGTCGGACAGGGTCAGCAGGGAGGACAGCAGATGGTCGTCGGAGGCCGCCGCCTTGGGCAGCCGGACGAGCGTGCCGTCGGCGAAGGGGACCCGCACGGCCTCGCCCTGACCGCCGTCGTGGCCGACGGCGCCCCAGAAGCCGCCGTGCTCGCAGGAGGTGGTGAGCCCCTCGCGGCAGTAGTCGCAGACGCCGTCGGACCACATGAAGGGGGCGACGACCAGGTCGCCGCGGCGCAGGGTCGCGACCTCGGAGCCGGTCTCCTCGACGACGCCGAGGAACTCGTGCCCGATGCGCTGCCCCGGCTGCCGGCTCGCCTCGCCGCGGTACGCCCACAGGTCGCTGCCGCAGATGCAGGCGCGCAGCACCCGGACGACGGCGTCGGTGGGCAGCCGCACCACGGGCTCGGGCACGTCCTCCACGCGCATGTCGTACGGGGCGTGGATGGTGGTGGCGCGCATGGCGAGGGTCCTTCTCGTGCGGGGTCTGCTCTTCGGGTGCGCTCAGGGGGTGGTCGAGCGCACTTCACCGTACGTCGTCGTCGGCGCCGGGCGCGCTTCCCGGGCGCCGAGGACGCCCGTGACCAGCAGGGACTGCGCGGCGACATAGGTGAGCATGATCCAGAGGTCGGGGCGCGGGGGCTGCGGCCAGTCGGCGACGCCGGTCGCGATCAGGGTGTCGGACAGCAGGAAGAGCGCACCCCCGAGGCCGGCGACGGGGCCGAGCCGGGCCGCGGCCGTGTACGCCATGGCCGTGAGCAGGAGGCTGTAGCCGGCGACGGGGACCCGGAGGTCGGGAGGCAGGTCCGGCCGGAGCAGGGCGACGGTGACGACGAGGGCGGTGGCGTAGGGGAGGACCAGGAGGCCCCTGCGCGCGCGGGCGTCGCCGTACCTCGTGACGTGGGCCCTGAAGAGCGCGAGGTAGCAGACATGACCGGCCACGAAGCACGCCATGCCGGCGAGGAAGGCCGGTTCCGGGTCGAGCAGCAGCAGGACGTCGCCGCCCCAGCCGCACAGGAGCGCGGCGAGGAGGAGCCGGGGTGCGCCGGACAGGACGGCGCAGGCCGCCAGCAGCGGCATCAGGAGGGGCTTGGCGACGGTGTGGCCGGGGTCGAAGCCGGCCGCGAGGGAGACCAGGTCGAGAAGGACGGCCAGGGCGAAGGCGCCGCGGACCACGACGAGGGGGACGACGACACGGCGGACGCTCACGCGACCACGGTCTCCCCGGCCGCCTGCTTCGCGGGCGATGGCTCGGGCTGCCACCCGGGCCCCCCGAACACCCGCCCCGCGCGCTCGCGCCAACCGGTGGCCGCCTTCACGTCCTTGACGATCGCGAGGTACTCATGGGTGGCCACCCTGATCGGGTTGAACGTGTCGATGTTCTTGGTCAACCCGTAGACGGGCCGCACGGTCTCGGCGACGAAGGACCCGAAGAGGCGGTCCCAGACGATGAGGATGCCGCCGAAGTTGCGGTCCAGATAGCCGCCCTGAGAGGCGTGGTGGACCCGGTGGTGCGACGGCGTGTTGAAGACGTACTCGAACCAGCGCGGCATCCGGTCGATCCGCTCGGTGTGGATCCAGAACTGGTAGACGAGGTTCACGGAGGAGCAGAAGGCGAGGGCGGCCGGGTGCACGCCGAGGGCCACCAGGGGGACGTAGAACGGCCAGACGGTCAGCGAGGTCCAGGGCTGGCGCAGTGCGGTGGTGAGGTTGAAGCGGCGGCTTGAGTGGTGGACGACGTGGCAGGCCCACAGGATGCGGATGACGTGGTGGCCGCGGTGGGACCAGTAGTAGAAGAAGTCCTGCGCGAGCAGCATCAGGGGGACGGTCCACCACAGCACGGGCACCCGCAGCGGGGTGAGTTCGTGGACCGCAGTGTAGAGGGCGACGATCGGGATCTTCCAGAGCAGGTCGAAGACCAGGCTCCCGAGTCCCATGCCGACGCTCGTGGCCGCGTCCTTGGTCTCGTATCCGGCGGCGTCCTCGTCGGGATGGACACGGACGCTGATCATCTCGACCACGGTGAGCAGGACGAAGGCGGGTATGGACCAGAGCACGACATCGGGCAGGTTCGGCATGCCCCGCACGGTAGAACCGCTGGTCGGCCACGGCTAGACGGTGTTACCCACAAGTATTTCCGACGGTACGCGCTTGCTTGTTGGCGATCTCCGCCAAGAGGCACCGGCCGGCGCGCGGCGGTCACGGACGCCGGTCACCGGATGCCCGCCGCCCCCAGCAGCACCCCCGCCCCGTACGTCACCGCCATGGCCAGCGCCCCGCCCCCCGCGTTCCGCAGCATCGCCCGCCGCACGTCCGCCGCCCCCAGCCGCGCGCTGCTCCACCCCGTGAGGACGAGTGCCGCCAGCACCGACACCACGGTGACCGGCACCCGCAGGTCCGCCGACGGCAGGACGATCGCCAGCAGCGGCAGCGCCGCCCCCGCCGTGAACGCCAGAAAGCTCGCCCACGCCGCGTGCCACGGGTTGGTGAGGTCGTCGGGGTCGATACCGAGCTCCACGCGCGCGTGCGCCCTGAGCGCATCACGCTCCGTCAACTGCACGGCCGCTTCCCGGGCCACCTCCCGGGTGAGTCCCCGTTCCTCCAGGAGTTCGGTGAGTTCCTCCAGTTCGGCCTCCGGCTGTTCCCTCAACTCCCGCTTCTCCAGGGCCAGTGCGGCCTTCTCGGAGTCGCGCTGCGTGGAGACGGAGACGTACTCCCCCGCCGCCATGGAGAGCGAACCGGCGAGCAGTCCGGCCAGCCCGGCCGTGAGCAGGACCGAGCGGTCGCCGGTCGCGCCGGCCACGCCGACGACCAGGCCGGCGGTGGACACGATGCCGTCGTTCGCCCCGAGGACGGCCGCCCGCAGCCAGTTGAGGCGGGCACCGAGCGCACGTCCGTGGGCCTCGTCATGTGTGGGTGAGGTCACCCCGGGAGGATCGCACCCCGCGCCCGCGCCGCCCGGCACCGACGCTCGCCGCCCGGACGGGCCCCAACCGGCCGCCGTGGGAGCGGGCCTGACGACGGGTGGGGACGGCGGTGTCAGTCGCGGCCCGTATCCTCAGGGACCATGCTCGAAGACCGTATGAGGGCGGCGTCCTCCCCCACCGCGTGGCCGGCCGTGTATCCGCAGGGATACGCGGTCGTCGACGTCGAGACCACCGGCCTGGCCCGGGACGACCGGATCATCTCCGCGGCCGTCTACCGGTTGGACGCGCGCGGTGAGGTCGAGGACCACTGGTACACACTCGTCAACCCGGAGCGGGATCCCGGCCCGGTGTGGATCCACGGCCTGACGAGCGACGTGCTGGAGGGCGCGCCCCTCTTCCAGGAGGTCGCCGAGGAGTTCTCGGCCCGGCTGGACGGCCGGGTGCTCGTCGCGCACAACGCGGTCTTCGACTGGCAGATGATCGCGCGGGAGTACGCGCGCGCGGAGCGCGAGGCGCCGGTGCGGCAGCGGCTGTGCACCATCGCGCTCTCCAAGGAGCTGGGCCTGCCGCTGACCAACCACAAGCTGGAGACCCTGGCGGCGCACTTCGGTGTCGTGCAGCAGCGGGCGCACCACGCGCTGGACGACGCCCGGGTCCTGGCGGAGGCGTTCCGGCCGAGTCTGCGGGCCGCGGCGGCGGGTGGCGTACGGCTGCCGCTGCACGAGTGCCGGCCGCTGACCGAGTGGACCGACCGGGCCGTCCCCCGTCAGCCGGCGGGCCACGGCGGCGGCTACCGGCAGACCGGTTGGCGCCCCGCCCGCAAGCGGCCCGCCTGCCCCTACCGCAACCCTGGGCGGTACGAGGACGGCAGGCGGCTCAAGCAGGGCATGCGGATCGCCTTCTCCGGGGACACGTCGATCGAGCGCGACCTCCTGGAGGACCGCGCGACCGAGGCCGGCCTGCATGTCGCGACGAGCCTGTCCCGGCTGACCAGCCTGCTCGTCACCAACGACCCGGACTCGGGCACCTCGAAGGTGGTCAAGGCGCGCCAGTTCGGGACGCCCGTGGTGGACGAGGCGGCGTTCGGACAGCTCCTCCGGGATGTCGAGCCGGCGTCGGAGCAGCAGCCGTAGGGACCGGGCGACGGCGACCGTACGGACGGGTGATTGTCGTACGACTCGCCCGGCGCCCGCTCGCCCCTGGGGCACCGAGCGCCCACCCTGTGGCCCATGGCGACATGCGAAGTCTGCGGCAACGACTACGGGATGAGCTTCGAGGTGCACGCGCAGGGCGCGGTGCATGTCTTCGACTGCTTCTCCTGCGCGATCCACCGCATGGCCCCCATCTGCGAGCACTGCCGGGTGCAGATCATCGGGCAGGGCGTCGAGGTCGAGGGCCACTGGTTCTGCGGTGCCCACTGCGCCCGCGCGGAGGGGAGGGTGGGCATCGTCGACAAGGTCTGAGACAGCTCCGGAAGCTCTCCTTCCGGTACCCGCCTCCGGACACCCCGCGACCGAGTTGTACGGTCGTGGGGTGTACCGCTTCCTGTTGTCCCGGCAGTGGGTGATCCTCACGCTGGTCGCCCTAGTGCTCATCCCCACGATGATCAGGCTGGGCATCTGGCAGATGCACCGCTACGAGGAGCGCACCGCACGCAACCAGCTGGTCGCCGCCGCGCTCTCCGCCGACGCGGTGCCTGTGGAGCGGCTGACCTCCCCCGGACACACCGTCACCACCGACGAGCGGTACCGCACGGTGAGTGCGAAGGGCCGCTTCGACACCGAGCACGAGGTCGTCGTCAGGCGGCGCGTCAACGCCGACGAGACCGTCGGCTTCCACGTCCTGACCCCGTTCGTCCTGACGGACGGCAAGGTACTGCTCGTCAACCGGGGCTGGATCCCCGCGGACGGCCCGAGCCAGACCGCGTTCCCGAAGGTCCCCGCCCCGGCCCGCGGCGAGACCACGGTCACCGGCCGTCTGATGCCCGACGAGACGACCGCGGCGAGCGGCATCAAGAACCTCAAGGGGCTGCCGGACCGGCAGGTCATGCTGATCAACAGCGAGCAGGAGGCGCGCCGCCTCGACGCCCAGGTGCTCGGCGGCTACATCGCGCAGACCGAGCCCGAGCCGAAGGGCGACGCCCCGGAGTTGGTGGGCAGCCCCGGCGACGAGGACGCGGCGCTGAACTACGCGTACGCCATCCAGTGGTGGCTGTTCGCCGCGGGCGTGCCGATCGGCTGGGTGGTCCTGGTCCGGCGCGAACAGCGCGACCGCCGGGAGGCGCAGGCCGAGCAGGCGACGGAGGAGGCGGAACCCGCGGTGGTGTGATCTTCACCCACCCGGTCCCGCCCCGGATTGCCGCACCGTTCCGCCGGGAACCCGCACTGCGTGCACCCCCGTATCGAGGACTACGCCCTGATCGGCGACGAACAGACCGCGGCCCTGGTCGGCCTGGACGGCTCAGTCGACTGGCTCTGCCTGCCCCGCTTCGACTCGGCGGCCTGCTTCGCCAGACTGCTCGGCGACGAGGAGAACGGCCACTGGCGGATCGCGCCGAAGGACGCGGAACGATGTACGCGGCGCGCCTACCGCCCCGACACCCTGGTCCTGGACACCGAGTGGGACACCGACGAGGGCAGCGTGCGGGTCACCGACCTGATGCCGCAGCGACACCAGGCCCCGGACGTCGTACGCATCGTGGAAGGGCTGAAGGGCCGCGTCACCGTGCGCAGCACGCTCAGGCTGCGCTTCGACTACGGCTCGGTCGTGCCGTGGGTGCGCCGGTCCGACGGCCACCGGGTGGCCGTCGCGGGACCCGACTCGACGTGGCTGCGCAGCGAGCCCCCGGTGCACACCTGGGGCGAGCACTTCGGTACCCACTCGGAGTTCACCGTCGAGGAGGGCGAGAAGGTCGCCTTCGTCCTCACCTGGCACCCCTCGCACGAGCCGCGCCCGCCGCTCGTCGACCCCTACGAGTCCCTGGAGACCAGCGTCGCCGACTGGCGGGCGTGGGCGGCACAATGCCGCTACGACGGTCCGCACCGGGACGCCGTGATGCGCTCCCTGATCACCCTGAAGGCGCTCACCTACCGGCCGACCGGCGGCATCGTGGCCGCGGCCACCACCTCGCTGCCCGAGGAGCTGGGCGGGGTGCGCAACTGGGACTACCGCTTCTGCTGGCTGCGCGACTCCACCCTCACCCTGGGCGCCCTGCTGGCGTGCGGCTACCAGGAGGAGGCCGAGGCCTGGCGGAACTGGCTGCTGCGCGCGGTGGCCGGCGACCCGGCGGACCTCCAGATCATGTACGGGCTGGCGGGCGAACGGCGGCTGCCGGAGTCCGAGCTGCCGTGGCTGTCCGGCTTCGCCGGGTCCCAGCCCGTACGGATCGGCAACGAGGCCGTCAACCAGCTCCAATTGGACGTGTACGGCGAGGTGATGGACTCGCTGTGGCTGGCCCGGAAGGGGGGACTGCCCGCGAAGCCGCACATGTGGTCCCTGCAGAGCGTGCTCCTGGAGTTCCTGCAGTTCTCGTGGCAGCAGCCGGACGAGGGGCTGTGGGAGGTGCGCGGCGGACGCCGGCCCTTCGTCCACTCGAAGGTGATGGTGTGGGTGGCCGCCGACCGCGCGGTGCGGGCCCTGGAGACCTACCCCGACCTCGACGGCGACCTGGACGGCTGGCGCACCCTGCGCGACGAGGTGCACCACGAGGTCTGCGAGAAGGGCTACGACTCGCAGCGCAACACGTTCACGCAGTACTACGGCTCGCGTGAACTCGACGCCGCGCTGTTGCTCATCCCGCGCGTCGGCTTCCTGCCGCCCGACGATCCGCGCGTGATCGGCACCATCGACGCGGTGCGCGACGAACTGGGCCACGACGGGTTCGTACGCCGCTACAGCGCCGCGGAGTCACCGGTGGACGGCCTGCCCGGCGGCGAGGGCGTCTTCCTCGCGTGTTCCTTCTGGCTCGCGGACGCCCTGCACATGACGGGCCGTACCCAGGAGGCGCGGGAGCTGTTCGAACGGCTGGTGGGCCTCGTCAACGACGTGGGTCTGCTGGCCGAGGAGTACGACCCGGTGACCGGGGTCCAGCTCGGCAACTTCCCCCAGGCGTTCAGTCACATCGGTCTGGTCAACACCGCCCTCACCCTGTTCGGCGAGGAGCAGGCAGGATAGGGACCATGGATCTTGGACTGAAGGACCGGGTGTACATCGTCACCGGGGCCACCCGTGGCCTCGGCAACGCCACCGCGCGCGAGCTGGTCGCCGACGGCGCGAAGGTGGTGATCACGGGCCGGGACGAGAAGCGCGTCGCCGACACGGCGGCCGACCTCGGCCCGAACGCGGTGGGCGTGGCCGCGGACAACGCCGCCCCCGAGGCCGCCGCACGGCTGATCGCCGCCGCCCGCGAGCACTTCGGCGGCTTCGACGGCATCCTCGTCAGCGTCGGTGGGCCGGCGCCTGGCTTCGTCGCCGACAACACGGACGAGCAGTGGCAGACCGCGTTCGAGTCGGTGTTCCTCGGCGCGGTGCGGCTCGCGCGGGAGGCCGCCGCCGAGCTGAACGCGGGTGGTGTCATCGGGTTCGTGCTGTCCGGGTCGGTGCACGAGCCGATTCCCGGGCTGACCATCTCGAACGGGCTGCGCCCGGGGCTCGCCGGCTTCGCGAAGTCGCTCTCGGACGAGCTGGGACCGCGCGACATCCGGGTCGTGGGACTGCTGCCCGCCCGCATCGACACGGATCGCGTGCGCGAACTGGACGGGCTGTCCGCCGACCCGGAGGCCACCCGGGCGGCGAACGAGTCCCGGATTCCGCTGCGGCGGTACGGGCGCCCGGAGGAGTTCGGGCGCGCCGCCGCGTTCCTGCTGTCACCGGCCGCGTCCTACCTGACCGGGGTCATGCTGCCGGTCGACGGAGGGATGCGGCACGGGTTCTGAACCGCTCAGCTCACCCGCTCCGCACGGTGCCTGACCGCGGTCAGCCTGACCTCCGCGGGCAGTGACTCCAGGCCCGCCGAAGCGCGGGCGTGGGCCAGCGCGCCCGCCGTGAAGTCGTACAGGGCCGCCCCCGGATCCACCTGCGGTTCCAGCTGGAGCCGTACGCGGGTCTCCGGGGCGGACGGGCCGCCCGTGAGCAGGACCTGGGCGTGGGCCACGCCGTCCAGGGTGCCCGCCTGGTCCGCCAGCACGCCTTCCAGGGCCCGCCCCCGCAGCAGCGCGCCCTCTCCGTCGCCGGTGTCGACGACGACCTCGGTGAGGCGGCGTCGGCGCAGGACCGCGGTCAGCCACCACAGGGCGAGCAGCACGAGGACGGCGAGCACGGCGATGACGGTGGGCCACCACCAGCCGGCGTCGCGCCACCGGGTGCGTTCCATGTCGTTCAGCAGTACGTCGTGCCGGCTGTCGTGGATCCACCACGAGGGCGCCGGGGCCCCCAGTCCGACGGCGAGCGCGGAGCCCGCGATCACCACCAGGACGAGGCCGACGACGGCGAGCAGTACCCGGTTGACGGTCCTGAGCACCTGCCTCACCCCTTCCGTCCGGGCCGCGTCACCCGTACCGACAGGGCGGGCGACCGGGTCAGCCCCAGCCCCCTGACGGCTTCGGCGAGCGTGGCGTCCAAGTCCTCGCGTACGTCGTCCAGTTCGCGGAAGTGGGAGAGCGCCCGGACGTCGGCGCGGGCCCGGCGCACCCGCACGCGCACCGACTGCACACCGGCCACCTCCATGGCCCGGTCCCGCAACACCATGGCGGCGGCCTCGCGGTGCAGTCCGGCGCGTACGTCGGCGTGGGTGCGCCGCATCGGCAGGACCGCGCGCAGGCCGGGCGTGACCGCCATGACGATCAGCCAGAGGCCGAGGGCCACGGTGACGCCCGCGCCGACGAGCACCCAGGCGTCGTCCAGGGGCCGCTCGGCGAGCTGCCGGGCCAGGTCCCCGCGCCAGGCCAGGGAGTCCCGGCCGGCCCGCACGGCGGCGACGTCGTACAAAAAGGCGCCCGCGACACACAGGAGCAGCAGCGCGACGATGCCGGCGGGGACCCGGCGCGCCGACCAGAACCGCCCGCTGCCTCCGAAGTCGCCGACCTCGCCGGCCCGGCCTCCCCCGCCTCCCTCGTCCAGCACGGGTGGAGCCTCGTACTCCCCGCCCGTGTCCGGCGTCTTCTCCAGGACCGGCAACCGTTGTGTGGTGCCCTCGGTGCTGTCGGTGCCGTTGGTGCCCCGGGGTTCGCTCATCGCGTCCTCCCCTGTGCCTCGCCGTGCGCCGTGACCGGATGCAGCCGTTCCACCTGGACGGCGACCTCCGGTACCTCCATGCCCACCAACGCGACTACCCGCTCGACGACCTGACGACGCACCCGGCCGCAGCGCGCGCCGATGTCGCACGGGTAGTCGAGTTCGAGGTGCACCCGGATCCGGGCGGCGTGGTGGTGGACGACGACGGTGGCGTACGGCGGTGAGGCGTCCTCGGGCGGCGCGCCCAGCGCCTCCCGCGCCGCCTGGCCGGCGATCTTCGCGACGACCCGGTCGGCGATCCGGGTGGCGCCGCGCTCACCCGGCGGGACGACGGTCGGGGGTCTGCGGAGTTCGGCGGCTCCGCCGCTCGCGGACGTCACCGTCGCCGGTCGCGCCGGTCGTCACGGGTGCGGAAGAAGTCGCCGAGTTCCAGGTCCCCCTCCAGGAACCGGCCGGCGACGAAGCCGATGGCGCCCAGGGCGGCCACCAGCAGGAAGGCACCGAACCCGCCGAAATACCCGGCGAAGCCCAGCGCCATGCCGGCGATCAAGCCGACCACGGCCATGCTCATGGTGCCTCCGTTCGGTGGTGGGTCATCGGCGTGTCACTGAAGCCGGGACTCCGGTTCCTCGTCCTCTTCGTCGGGCAGTTTCACGTCGCTCACCGCGATGTTGACCTCGACGACTTCGAGGCCGGTCATCCGTTCCACCGCCGCGATGACGTTCTCCCGGACGGCCTTGGCCACGTCCGCGATGGACACGCCGTAGTCGACGACGATCTCCAGGTCGAGCGCGGTCTGCACCTCGCCGACCTCGGCCTTCACCCCTCGGGTCACGGACTTCGACCCGCCGGGCACCCGGTCCCGTACCGCCCCGAAGGTGCGGCTCAGCCCGCTGCCCATCGCGTGCACCCCGAGGACGTCCCGGGCGGCCAGCCCGGCGATCTTCTCCACGACGCCGTCGGCGATGGTCGTCCGTCCCCGGGTCGACGGGTCCCCGCCGCCGCGCTTGACGGCCTTGCGGGTCTGCACCGGCGACTCGCTCTCGCCCTCCGCGGTCTGCGTCCGGTTCCGCTCCGTCATGTCACTCATCGCCGTACGTCCCTTCCGGTCGTCGTCCTTCGACCACGGTAAGTGGGGTTGCGCGATCGCGCCCCGGGAATGCGGCAGGCTGGAGGAATGACGGCGGACCGGTTCACACAGGCGGTACGGCAGCGGCTGGTGCTCGGCAGACTTCTCGCGCTGGGCGGCGCGCGCGACGGCGCGTGGATCTCCGAGGAGGCGACGGAGGCGGTGCTCCGGCGCGCGGCGGAACATCTGCCGGGCGTGCGGCTGGGCCCGCTGCGGATCGGCCTCGCCGACCCGGCGGACGCGCCCGAGCCCGCCGTACCCCCGCCGCCGGGCGCTCTGCCGCCGGGGCCGCTGCGGGTGACGGCGGAGTTCGGGGCCATCGCCTCGGAGCCGCTGCCGACGACGGCGGCCCGCCTGCGCACGCTGCTGGCCACCGAGGCGGCAGGACTCGGCCTGGCGGTGACGGAGGTCGACCTGACGGTGACGGCCCTGCTGGACGGGACGGCTGCGCCGGATCAGGTGGCTCCGTCGGATCAGGCGGGCGAGCCCTCTGGGGGACGGCCGTCCGAGTCGGAGCGTCCTGACGGGGCCGACGGCGGTGACGAGGGGCGTGCGGGCGCCGCCGCGCTCGGTGTCGAGGGTGTGGCGCGGCTGACCGGCCGGCTGGGGCGGCCGGTGCACATGGAGGAACGGCGGGCGGAGAACGCCCTGCCGCGTCGCCATGTGCGGGTCGAACTGGCGGTGGGCGCGGACCACCGGGCACTGGACGTGGCCCGGGAGGTCCGCGCGAGGGTGGAGCGGGCGCTGCCGGATCGGCCGACGGTGGCCGTGCTGGTGACCGCGGTCGGCTGACCGGCGTCCGTCCTCACGAAGCCCCGTCGTCCGGCGCGGGGCCCACCCGGTCTACGCGGGGCGCACCCGCCCGGCGCCCGGCCCCTGCGCCCACCGCACGGGTCATTCGCCGATGCCTGCCAGGTCCCGCAGGCGGCGGGTCTGCGCGGCGCGTTCGGCGGCACGCTGCTCGTCGTACGAGCGGCCCTGCGCACCGCGCAGCAGTGCCTTGGTCTCGACGACCGCGTCCCGGGGCGCGGCGAGCAACGCCGCCGCCAGGTCCCGGACGGCGCCGTCGAGCTGGTCCAGGGGCACGGCGACGTTCGCGAGGCCGGTGTTCACGGCCTCCTCGGCGTGGACGAACCGCCCGGTCGCGCAGATCTCCAGCGCCCGCGCATACCCGACCAGGCTCACGAGCGGGTGCGTACCGGTGAGGTCCGGCACCAGTCCGAGGCTGGTCTCGCGCATGGCGAACTGCACGTCGTCCGCGACGACGCGCACGTCACAGGCGAGCGCGAGCTGGAAGCCCGCGCCGATGGCGTGGCCCTGGACGGCGGCGACGGACACGACGTCGTTGCGCCGCCACCAGGTGAAGCCCTCCTGGAACTCGGCGATGGCGGCGTCGAGTTCGGCGTCACCACTGCGCGCGAGGTCGATGAAGGACGATTCGCCCTCGATCCCCTCGGGCGTGAACATCTGCCGGTCGAGCCCGGCGGAGAAGGACTTGCCCTCACCCCGCAGCACGACCACGCGGACAGAGCCCGGCAGCAGCCTTCCGGCCTCGCCCAGCGCGCGCCACAGAGCGGGGCTCTGCGCGTTGCGCTTGGCGGGGTTGGTCAGTGTCACCGTGGCGAGCGCGTCATCCACGGTGAGCCGTACGCCGTCCTTGTCGAGGAGGGGAACGAGGTCCTGGTCGGGCGAAGCCATGGGGTGCCTCCGGTGAGTGCGGTCAGCAGAGCGAAGCTAAGTGACTGCACAGTAACCACCCGGTCGGTCTGCTGACCGACCGGGTGGCCACCGTCGAAACCGATGGCCGCCCGAATCAGGACGAGGCGGCCTTCTTGCCCCGAGTCGCGCCGCCACGCCCACGAAGCGTGACTCCCGACTCGCTGAGCATCCGGTGGACGAAGCCATACGAGCGGCCGGTTTCCTCGGCCAGTGCCCGAATGCTCGCACCGGAGTCGTACTTCTTCTTCAGGTCTGCCGCGAGCTTGTCGCGCGCGGCGCCGGTTACCCGGCTGCCCTTCTTCAGAGTCTCGGCCACCCGTGCCTCCTCATGGGAAGTGCGCTCTGGTCTCCTCATGATCACCCCTCCGGGCCGTCCTGGCCACCCATTCGGCAAGGTCCGTAAGACACGGTTTTGACGACAGGAGCACGTCCCCACAAGTGGAATAAGGAATTCCACACTTCGACGTTCGTACCGCCGAACGGGTTATTCCGCGAAGCGCCAGGTCAGAGACGTGCGACGGCCGAGCCCTTGTCGATAAAGGGCTCGGCCGTGAATTCGATGTAGGACACACCTCGGTACGAGGAGATCTCACACAGATGATGGATCACCGATGGGCCGAATGATCCAGACGCAGTGGATCACGACTTCGATCAAGCGTTCCGACCTGTCCGGGGCCTCAGGCGAGGGCGACCAGGTCCGCGTAGCCGGCACTCCAGAGGTCCTCGACGCCGTCGGGCAGCAGGATGATCCGCTCCGGCTGGAGCGCCTCGACGGCGCCCTCGTCGTGGGTGACGAGGACGACCGCGCCCTTGTAGGTGCGCAGCGCGCCGAGGATCTCCTCGCGGCTGGCGGGGTCGAGGTTGTTCGTCGGCTCGTCCAGGAGCAGCACGTTGGCCGCCGAGACCACCAGGGTGGCCAGCGCGAGGCGGGTCTTCTCGCCGCCGGAGAGGACGCCGGCGGGCTTGTCGACGTCGTCGCCGGAGAACAGGAAGGAGCCGAGCACCTTGCGGACCTCCACGAGGTCCAGGTCGGGTGAGGCGGAGCGCATGTTCTCCAGGACCGAGCGCTCGGGGTCCAGGGTCTCGTGCTCCTGCGCGTAGTAGCCGACCTTGAGGCCGTGGCCGGGGACGACCGCGCCCGTGTCGGGCTGCTCGGCACCCGCCAGCAGGCGCAGCAGGGTGGTCTTGCCGGCGCCGTTCAGGCCGAGGATGACGACCCTGGAGCCCTTGTCGATGGCCAGGTCGACGTCGGTGAAGATCTCCAGCGAGCCGTACGACTTCGACAGGCCCTCGGCGGTCAGCGGGGTCTTTCCGCAGGGCGCGGGGTCCGGGAAGCGGAGCTTGGCGACCTTGTCGGAGGCCCGTACCGCTTCGAGGCCGGCGAGCAGCCGGTCGGCCCGCTTCGCCATGTTCTGCGCGGCGACGGTCTTGGTGGCCTTGGCGCGCATCTTGTCGGCCTGCGAGTGCAGGGCGGAGGCCTTCTTCTCGGCGTTCTGCCTCTCGCGCTTGCGGCGCTTCTCGTCGGCCTCTCGCTGCTGCTGGTAGAGCCGCCAGCCCATGTTGTAGACGTCGATCTGGGCGCGGTTGGCGTCCAGGTAGAAGACCTTGTTGACGACCGTCTCGACGAGGTCGACGTCGTGGGAGATCACGATGAAGCCGCCGCGGTACGTCTTGAGGTAGTCCCGCAGCCAGACGATCGAGTCGGCGTCGAGGTGGTTCGTGGGCTCGTCCAGGAGCAGGGTGTCCGCGTCCGAGAAGAGGATGCGGGCCAGCTCGATACGGCGGCGCTGACCGCCGGAGAGCGTGTGGAGCGGCTGGCCGAGCACCCGGTCGGGCAGATTGAGCGCGGCGGCGATGGTGGCGGCCTCGGCCTCGGCGGCGTACCCGCCCTTGGTGAGGAACTCCGTCTCCTGGCGCTCGTACTGCCGCAGCGCCTTCTCACGGGTGGCTCCCTGGCCGACCGCGATGCGCTGTTCGTTGTCGCGCATCTTGCGGATCAGTACGTCGAGGCCGCGCGCGGACAGGACACGGTCGCGGGCCAGGACGTCGAGGTCGCCGGTGCGGGGGTCCTGGGGGAGGTAGCCGACCTCGCCGGAGCGGGTGATGGTGCCGCCGGCGGGAACGCCCTCACCTGCGAGGCACTTGGTCAGGGTGGTCTTGCCGGCGCCGTTGCGGCCGACCAGACCGATGCGGTCGCCCTTGGCGACGCGGAAGGTGGCGGACTCGATGAGGACGCGCGCACCGGCGCGCAACTCGATACCGGAGGCGGAGATCACGGACAGACTCCAGGGCGGATTGGGGAGGCGGGTGGGCGACTGAGGACGTTCCCGCCGTCTAGTGCGCGAGGAGAATGGCCATGAGGCCAGTCTAACGGGGCCGTGCAACCACTTTTGCTCCGTTCGGGTGTTCGATCCAGGGGCCCGGGGCGTCGCCCGTTCGGGTCAGTGCCCGGCGCCCGGCCCGGTGAGCCGGGTGAGGATGACCGCGGGGGCCCGACGAACGCGGAGGCCGGTGTCCCATGCAGTTCGACGACGACGCCAGACTGGACACCTCCGAGGTGCAGGACGTGCGGGGCCGTCGCGTCCCGGGCGGGAGGGCGACCGTCGGCGGCGGTCTCGCCGGGCTGCTGGCGCTGCTCCTGGGGCTCTTCTTCGGGGTCGGGCCGGACCAGCTGGGCCTCACCGACGGCACCGACCGGCCCGCCGCCACGGCGTCCTCATCGGCGCAGGTCCAGCAGACCTGCCGGACCGGACAGGACGCGAACACCGAGGACGACTGCCGCACGGTGGCGGTGGTCAACAGCGTGCAGGACTTCTGGGACCAGGAGTTCGGGCGGCGCGACGGTGCCTACACCCGCTCCCCCACGGTGTTCTTCAGCCGGCAGGTGGGCACGGCGTGCGGCGCGGCGACCTCGGCGGTCGGCCCCTTCTACTGCCCCGGCGACCGGAAGGTCTATCTGGACCTGGGGTTCTTCGACGAGCTGCGGACGACGTTCGGCGCCGGCGGCGGTCCGTTCGCGCAGGCGTACGTGGTGGCGCACGAGTACGGCCATCACGTGCAGGACCTGCTGGGCACGCTCGGCCGGTCGCAGGACGGGCGGACCGGCGCGCGGAGCAACGCGGTGCGGGTGGAGCTGCAGGCGGACTGCTACGCCGGGGTGTGGGCGCACCACGCGACCACCACGAAGGACGAGTCGACCGGCCGGCCGCTGATCACCAGCCTCACGGACGCGGACATCCAGGACGGCCTGGACGCCGCGGCGGCCGTGGGCGACGACCGCATCCAGGAGCGGTTCCAGGGCCGGGTGACGCCGGAGACCTGGACGCACGGGTCGGCGCGGCAGCGGCAGCAGTGGTTCCACGAGGGCTATCGGAGCGGGGACATGGAGCGGTGCGACACGTTCCGCTGAGGGTCCGGCAGGAAAAGCCCGGAGGCCGGCGGCGGGGCGTTGTCAGTGGTCGCTGCGAGACTGGACGGCAGTGGGGATTTCCGGCAATTGATCACGAAGGGGTGATCGGCATGGCGGTCACGAACGCTGGGCGGCCCAGCATCTATCCGACGCTGCTCTACGCGGACGCGAAGGCGGCGATCACCCAGCTCACCGAGGCGTTCGGGTTCACGGAACTCTCGGTGTACGAGGGCGAGGACGGCGCGGTGGTCCACGCCGAGCTGGTGCAGGGCAACGGCGCGGTGATGCTGGGTTCCAAGGGCACCGGCAGCGTCTTCGACGCCGCGATGAAGGACGCGGGCCCGATCGGGGTGTACGTCGTGGTGGACGACGTCGACGCACACCACCAGCGCGCCCTGGAGCACGGCGCCGAGATCCTGATGCCCCCGACGGACCAGGACTACGGCTCACGGGACTACATGGCCCGGGACATCGAGGGCAACATCTGGAGCTTCGGCACGTACGCGCCCGAGATACAGGAGTAGCGGCCCCGGTCAGCTGCCCCCGGTGTGCACCTGGAAGGCGGCGCGGCGTACGGCCTTGGCCAGGGCGGGGTCGGGGTGTGCGGCGGCGAGCGCGACCAGGACCTGCACGGTGCGGGGGTGACCGACGGCCCGCACCTCGTCGAGGAGCATGGGCACGGTCGGCTGCACCGCGGACTCCAGGTGCCGTACGAGCATCGGCGCCTCGCCGTGGTCGGCGACCGCGGCGGCGGTGTCGACCCACAGCCAGGTCATCTCTTTCCGGGTGAGGACCTCGTGGGCGTCCTCCGGGTCGATCCCGTCGTGCTCGGCCAGCCACAGCAGGGCGTACGGCCGCAGCGTGGGCTCCTCGGCCACGGAGCGGACGTCGGGCTCGGCGGGGGCACCGACCACGCGCAGCGCCTCGAAGGCGAGGCCGCGCAGCAGGGCGTCCTCGCCGCGGGCGGCGCCGAGCAGTTCGGTGACGGCACTGCCGACGGGACGGGCGGCGAGCCAGGCGCGGTACTCGGCGCGGGCCGCGTTCGGGCGCAGCTGGGCGCAGCCGCGGAGCATGCCCTCGGCCGCCTGCTCGATGTTCCCGGCGGGGCTCTGCGCGGCGACGCAGATCTGCTCCAGCTTGACCCAGACCGCCCAGTTGCCGAGCGGGGTGAGCGTGGCCTGTCCGGCGCCGTAGGTGAGGGCACCGACGGAGGCGAGGGCGCGCAGGGCCCAGTCCAGGAGGGGGGAGAGCGGGGCGTCGGTGTACTCCGGCGGGGCCGGGGGCGCCACCGCCGGTACGGGCTGCGGACCGTAGGGGATCTCGCAGCGTTCGGTGCGCAGTTCGGTGACGCGCTGCTCCAGCAGGTCGAGGAGCTGCTCGACGGGCACGGGGCCGGCGGACAGCTGGAGGAAGGAGAGCACCTGGGGCATCGCCGAGACGACCTCGGCGACCGCGGCCGCCTCGTGGTCGGCGGGTTCCGGGCAGGCGAGCGACCAGGCGTCGAAGAGGGCGACCCAGCCGCGCAGTACGGCGCTGTCGTCGCGGTCCCAGGCGCGCAGCCGCCAGCCGGGGCGGGCGCTGTCGCCGTGCACCTCGATGAGGCCGGCGAGCCGGGCGGTGTCCCAGTCGGCACGGACCTGAGCCGCGGTCAGGCCCAGCTCGGCGGCGGCCTGTTCGGCGGTCTCGCCGGAGAGGGTGCCCTTGCCGTCGGGGCTCGCGCTGTCCCGGCCGGGGCGCAGCGCGGCGTCGGCCCAGTGGGCTACGCGGGCCGCGGCCGCCAGGCCGGAGCGCGCCATTCTGGCCAGTTCCGCGGGTGCCGGTGTGCCCTCCGGCGGGCGGGGGGCAGGGCGGCGCGGGCGCCGCTGGTTCACGGCTCGGGGGGCGGCGGCCAGGGGTCGCGGGCGGACGAGTCGAAGCCTGGAGTCGCGCGGGATACGGGACGTCACGGGTGCAGTCTTCCGGTTGACGGTCGGAAAACCCAAACGGAATGTCACGGCGGGCTACGGGGAGGGCCAACGCCGGGGCCCCGCGGGGGGCCGTAGGCCGAGATCAGGCCACTGGTACGACGTTAAACGGAACGGGTCGCACCGGGTGGGGGCGGCGGCGGACCAGAGGTCACATGAGCGGGGTCAGGAAGCGGCGCAGGGTCTCTTCGTAGGCCGTCGGGTCGGCGTTCCACAGGGCGGCGTGGGGTGCGTGGCGGACCGTGTGGAGGGCGACCCGGTCGGGGCGGGACGCGGCGAGGCGGCGGGAGGGGCCCCAGGGGGCCACGCTGTCGTCCGGGCCGTGGAAGATCAGTGTGGGGGGTACGTCGAGCAGTTCGGGGGCGGTGCCGTTGCCGAGGCGGTCGCCGCCGTACAGGCCTGTGCGGCCCTGTGCGGCGCGGACCGCGAGCGGCAGCAGGGCGCCGGGGGTGCGGCGGGCCGAGGCGAGGGCGCGCAGGGTGGCCTCCCAGTCGAGGACCGGGGAGTCCAGGACGAGCCCCGAGATCCGCTCGCGCAGTCCCGACCGGGTGGCGGCGCGCAGTGCCATCGTGGCGCCGGTGGACCAGCCGTGCAGGACGATCTGCCGGGCCCCGTGGTCGAGGGCGTAGCGGATCGCGGCGTCCAGGTCGCGCCACTCGCTCTCGCCGAGGTGGTTCAGTCCGTCCGGCGGGCGGGGCGCTCCGAGGTCGCCGCGGTAGGCGAGGGCGAGGACCGGGACGCGGTGGCCGTGCAGGAACGCCATGAGGTTCATGGCGTGCTCGCGGGTGGCGCCGAGGCCGTGCACCGCGATCACCCAGGTTCCGCGGACGCCGGGCACGAACCAGGCGGGCAGGGAGCCGAGTTCGCCGGGGATGTCGACGTCGGCGTGGTCCAGGCCGAGGGCGGTCCGGGGGTCGCCGACGTACAGGTTCGGGGTGAGCCGGACCTTGTCGCCGGGTTTCAGGGTGCCGTGCGTGACCCGTTCCAGTCGGCGTACGACGGAGTCGACGGAGTGGGTCTCGGTGGCGAGGACGGGGCCGACGACCGCGTGCGAGCCGTCGCCGCCGAGGCCGTAGGTGCCGGGGCGCAGGGCGGCCGGGTCGCGGGTGAGGGCGACCCGGCCGGCCGCCGTCGCGTGCACGGTGAGCCGGGGTTCGGTGGGCAGGGGGCGGCCCGGGGGAGCCTTGAGCGCGGCGTCACTGGCGAGCCGGCCGGCGGCGATACCCGCGGCGCCGGCGGCCAGGGCGGCGGTGACGGCGGCGGCCGTTGCGGTGACAGTGCGCACCCGACCAGTGTCCGGGCGGACTCCGCCGACGGCCAGTGGGAGGGCGGGTCGGGGTGACACCGGCCGCGGGGAGCGCAGGTGGGCCTCAGCCTCGCTGGCCGTACCCCCGCAGTCGCTCCCCCGCCTCCGCCACCTGCGCCCGGGACAGCAGGTTCGGCGTCAGACCCGGTACCGAGGACGCCGTCAGCCACAGGCGGCACATCCACTCCAGCTGGGCCGTGCGGTCGTAGGCCTGGTCGAGGGTGGCGCCATGGGTGACGGTGCCGTGGTTCTGGAGGAGGCAGGCGGAGCGGTCGGCCAGGGCGTGGAGCATGTTCTCGGCCAACTCGTCGGTGCCGTAGGTGGCGTACGGGGCGACCCGGACGGGTCCGCCGAGCGCGCCGGCCATGTAGTGGACGGCCGGGAGTTCGGGGACGAGCGTCGAGACGGCCGTGGCGTGCACGGCGTGGGTGTGGACGACGGCGCGGGCGTCGGTGGTGCGGTACACGGCGAGGTGCATGGGCAGTTCGCTGGTCGGTACCAGGGTGCCGAGGACCTGTCGGCCGTCGAGGCCGACGCCGGTGATGTCGCCGGGTGCGAGCCGGTCGTAGGGGACACCCGACGGTGTGACCAGGACGGTGTCCTCGACGCGCACGGAGACGTTGCCGGAGGTGCCGACGACGAGCCCCTCGGACACGGTCCGGCGGGCCGTCGCGACCAACGCCTCCCAGGCCTGCGCCTCCTCGGGGCGCACCCGCCTCCCTCCCGGCTCCCGCGCATCCTGTGCGCCCTCTCGCACGCCCTGCACGCTCTCCGGATCCCGCTGCTCCTCGACCATGTCGCGATCCTGCCAGGCGCGGCGTCGACCCGCCGTGGAACGAGGGCACTTCAGGCCGGAACAGGCGCCTCCGGAAGGTCGCGTACCGGCACGGAAAAGGCTTCTCCTGTCGTTCGGCCAGGGATCGCCGGAGTGTGGATGATCTTCCAGTAGTCTCCGAGGGTTTTGTCGTGTAAGTAGCCATTCCGGGGGACATATGGCCCGTGACCATCGTCCGTACCGCCGCCGCGCCCGCGCCCTCGCGGCGTCCGTGGCGGCCCTCACCGTGGGGGGAATCGCCCTCGCCGAGGCACCGACCTCGGCCGCCGGCCTGCCGAAGGGCCACGACGTCTCCTCCCACCAGAAGAACGTCGACTGGCAGAAGGCCAGGGCGAAGGGCGCCCGGTTCGTCTACGTCAAGGCGACCGAGTCCACCACCTACCGCAACCCGTACTTCGACCGGCAGTACGACGGGGCGCGCGACGAGGGCATCCTCCGCGGGGCGTACCACTTCGCGCTGCCCCACCAGTCGTCGGGCAGGGCGCAGGCGGCGTACTTCGTGCGCAACGGCGGCGACTGGACCGCGGACGGCTGGACGCTGCCGCCCGCGCTCGACATCGAATACAACCCGTACGACAAGAAGCGCAAGTGCTACGGGCTGACCAGGCCGAAGATGGTCAGCTGGATCAAGTCGTTCAGCGGCGAGGTGAAGCGGCTCACCGGCCGCCGCCCGGTGATCTACACGACCACCCACTGGTGGAACACCTGCACCGGCGGCAGCACCGCCTTCGCCTCGAACCACGCCCTGTGGGTGGCGCGCTACGACTCGGCGGACGCGGGCGCACTGCCGGCCGGCTGGTCGTCCTGGACGATCTGGCAGTACGACAACAGCGGCGGTCTGCCGGGTGACCAGAATCTCTTCAACGGGTCCGCGAGCGGCCTGCGGAAGTTCGCCAGAGGCAGTTGACCATGCCGCACAGGGGCCGTGCGGAGCAGGTCGGAGAGAGCGGTGCGAGAACCATCGACTCCGGACACCGTGCGGCCCTGCTCAGTTCACCTTCCGTTCATCCAGGTTGCCTACGTTCATCCGGCCAATGACCTCGAACGATTGCCTGGGTAAATGGAAAACTTCTCGCTGATCCTCGCGATTGTGGTCGTGACCGCACTCGCGTTTGATTTCACGAACGGTTTCCACGACACCGCCAACGCGATGGCCACCACCATCTCGACCGGCGCGCTCAAGCCCAAGGTCGCGGTGGCCATGTCCGCCGTGCTGAACCTTGTAGGCGCCTTCCTCTCCGTGGAGGTCGCCAACACGATCTCCAAGGGTCTCGTCGACGAGACCGGCATCCGTCCCGAGGTCATCTTCGCCGCCCTGGTCGGCGCGATCCTCTGGAACCTGCTGACCTGGCTGGTCGGACTCCCCTCCAGCTCCTCGCACGCCCTCATGGGCGGCCTCATCGGCGCCACCATCGCCTCGGCCGGCGCCGGCGCGGTACACGGTGACGTCCTGGTCACCAAGGTGCTGATCCCCGCGATCGCGGCACCGCTGGTCGCGGGCCTCGCGGCGATGCTCGCCACCCGACTGTCGTACTCCCTCGGCAAGAAGGCCGACGGCAAGGCCGCCGCGAAGGGCTACCGGACCGGCCAGATCGCCTCCGCCGGCCTGGTCTCGCTGGCCCACGGCACCAACGACGCCCAGAAGACGATGGGCATCATCACCCTCGCCCTGGTCGCGGGCGGGGCCGTCGCGCCCGACTCCGACCCGCCCACCTGGGTCATCCTCTCCGCGGGCCTGGCCATCGCGCTGGGCACCTATCTCGGCGGCTGGCGCATCATCCGCACCATGGGCAAGGGCCTGACCGACCTTCAGCCGCAGCAGGGCTTCGCCGCCCAGACCAGCGCGGCCACGGTCATCCTGGCCTCCTCCCACCTCGGTTTCTCCCTCTCCACCACGCACTCCGTCTCCGGTTCGGTGATGGGCGCGGGCCTCGGCCGCAAGGGCGGTGTGGTCCGCTGGTCCACGGCGACCCGCATGTTCGTGGCGTGGGGCCTGACCCTGCCCGCCGCGGCCCTGGTGGGCGCGCTCGCCGAGTACGTGACCAGGATCGGGGACTTCGGCACCGCCCTGGTCGCGGTCTTCCTGATCGCCTCCAGCGCGGCCATCTGGAAGGTCTCCCGCCGCGAGGTGATCGACGCGAGCAACGTCAACGAGACCGACGGGAGCGGGGAGCCGGCCGGTGTGGTGACCACGGCGATCGCCGCCGTGACGCCGCCGCCCACGGGCACGGTGACCGAGGACCTCACGGCCACGATCCCGGCCCCGGCCGCCACCGCCACCGACCCCGCGGCCCCGCCGGCCGCGACCACCGTCTGAGCCCGGCCCCCAGGCACCTCCCCTCGTGAAGGAAGAAGCAGCATGAAGATCGACTGGGCGGCCCTCGGCTCCGTCTTCGGCGTCAGCCTCGTGATCACCGTGGCCCTCGTGGCCCTGTTCACCCTCGGCATCATGGGCCTGTCGCGCCGCGAACGGGCCACGGCCCAGGGCGACTCCGCCACCCTCGCGGTCACCGGCGCGTACGTGTGCTTCGCGGCGTGCGCGGCCGCGGTGGCGTACGGGATCTCACTGATCGTCGTCTGACCCGCGCGACCCGGACACCACGTGGGGTGCTGGACGGTTCTCCGTCCCGCACCCCACGTCTTTCCGTGACGGCTGCGACCACCCGCGTGTGGGTCTCAGCACACTCTCCCTTCGCAGGTCAACGGCAAGTTGACGGCCCTTCCAACACCGTGGTGGACTGCCGGGGCCATCTACGGCGGCAGGAGAGGAAGCCGGTGCGATTCCGGCGCGGTCCCGCCACTGTCACCGGGGCAGAAAGCCCCGGGAGCCAGGAACTCTCGCCGCCGATCTCGTCGAACCAGGGCGTGGACACCCTGAGTGAGGACATATCGCCATGCGCGGCTGCCGTTTGACGTTCACCACCGGTGCCCTGTCCGTGACCGCGGTCGGCTGAGCCGATGCGTGCCGATCGCGTCTTCGCGTACGGCGCCGCCGCCGGCCTTCTCGGCGACCTCCTGCTCGGCGATCCGCGCCGCGGGCATCCGGTCGCCCTGTTCGGGCGGGCCGCGGGCGCCGTGGAACGGGTGTTGTGGCGGGACCACCGCGGGTGGGGCGCGCTGCACGCCGTGGTGTGCGCCGGTGGCGCCGTCACGCTCGGCGCGATGGCCGCCCGTGCCGTACGCCGCTCCCCCGCCGCCTCCGTCGCGCTGACCGGCGCGGCCACCTGGGCCGTGGTCGGAGGGACGTCGCTCGCCCGGGAGGCCCGGACCGTCGGGCGGGCCCTGGAGGCCGGGGACGTCGACGCCGCACGGGCCCGGCTGCCGCATCTGTGCGGACGGGACCCGCAGGCCCTCGACGCCGACGGAATCGCCCGGGCGGTCGTCGAGTCCGTCGCCGAGAACACCTCCGACGCGGTGGTCGGGGCGCTGGTGTGGGGTGCTGTCGGGGGCGTACCGGGGCTGCTCGGCTTCCGGGCCGTGAACACCCTCGACGCCATGGTCGGGCACAGGTCGCCCCGGTACCGCCGCTACGGGTGGGCCTCCGCCCGCGCCGACGATGTCGCGGGGTGGCCGGGGGCGCGTCTGACCGCCGTGCTCGCCGCGGTGGCGGGGCCGGATCCGCGAGGTGCCGTGCGGGCCTGGCGGGCCGACGCGGCGAAGCATCCGAGCCCCAACGCCGGTCCCGTGGAGGCCTCGTTCGCGGGGGCGCTGGGCGTACGGCTCGGCGGGACCCTGTCCTACGCGGGACGGGTCGAGCACCGGCCGGTCCTCAACGAGGAGGGGCGCACCGTCGCGACCTGCGACATCGAACGGGCCGTACGGCTGTCGCGGCGCGTCGGCTGGCTCACGCTCGGCGTGGGCGTCGCCGCACGGCTGCTGACGCGGGGGCGTGCCTCATGACCGGTGGTGGACTGCTCGTCGCCGGGACCACCTCGGACGCCGGCAAGAGCGTCGTCACCGCCGGGATCTGCCGTTGGCTGGTGCGGCAGGGGGCGAAGGTGGCGCCGTTCAAGGCGCAGAACATGTCCCTCAACTCGTTCGTGACGCGGGAGGGTGCCGAGATCGGGCGGGCGCAGGCCATGCAGGCGCAGGCCTGCCGTATCGAGCCGACCGCGCTGATGAATCCCGTGCTGCTGAAGCCGGGCGGTGAACAGAGCAGCCAGGTCGTGCTGTTGGGAAAGGCGGTCGGGGAGCTCAGCGCCCGCGGCTATCACGGCGGGCGGCAGCAGAGGCTTCTCGGGACCGTTCTCGACTGTCTCGCCGAGTTGCGGGGCACGTATGACGCGGTGATCTGTGAGGGGGCGGGAAGTCCCGCCGAGATCAATCTCCGGCGGACCGACATCGTCAACATGGGCATCGCCCGGAACGCCGGGCTGCCGGTGCTCGTCGTCGGCGACATCGACCGCGGTGGCGTCTTCGCCTCCTTCTTCGGGACCGTCGCCCTGCTCTCCCCCGAGGACCAGGCGCTGGTCGCCGGGTTCCTCGTCAACAAGTTCCGGGGCGATGTGTCCCTGCTGGAGCCGGGGCTGGAGATGCTGCACGGCCTCACCGGACGGCAGACGTACGGCGTCCTGCCCTTTCGGCACGGGCTCGGCATCGACGAGGAGGACGGGCTGCGGGTCTCCCTGCGGGGCACGGTCCGGGAGTCGACCGTGGCGCCTCCGGTCGGCGAGGACGTCCTGCGGGTCGCCGTCTGCGCGGTTCCGCTGATGTCCAACTTCACGGACGTGGACGCGCTGGCCGCCGAGCCGGGTGTCGTCGTGCGGTTCGTGGACCGGGCGGAGGAACTGGCCGACGCTGATCTCGTCGTCGTCCCGGGGACCCGGGGAACCGTCCGTGCCCTGGAGTGGCTGCGGGAGCGGGGGCTCGCCGACGCCCTGGTCCGCAGGGCCGCCGAACAGCGGCCCGTCCTCGGCATCTGCGGCGGCTTCCAGGTCCTCGGCGAGCACATCGAGGACGACGTGGAGAGCCGTCGAGGCCATGTGGACGGGCTCGGGGTCCTCCCCGTGCGGGTGCGGTTCGCCCGCGAGAAGACCCTCACCCGGCCCGTCGGTGAGGCCCTCGGCGAACCCGTCGAGGGGTACGAGATCCATCACGGCATCGCCGAGGTCGACGGCGGGGACCCCTTCCTGGACGGCTGCCGGGTCGGGCAGACCTGGGGCACGCACTGGCACGGCTCCCTCGAATCCGACGGCTTCCGGCGGGCCTTCCTGCGCGAGGTGGCCGCCGCCGCGGGCCGCCGGTTCGTGCCGGCCCCCGACACCTCGTTCGCCGCGCTGCGCGAGGAGCAGCTCGACCGGCTCGGCGACCTGATCGAACAGCACGCGGACACGGACGCGCTGTGGCGGCTCATCGAGTCCGGCGCGCCGCAAGGACTGCCTTTCATTCCACCGGGAGCGCCCGCATGAGCACAGTGTTGTTGTTGTCCACCGCCGACACGGATCTGCTGGCCGCCCGGGCCGCTTCCGGCGCCTCCTACCGGATCGGCAATCCGACCCGGGTGGATGTCGCGGAGGAACTGCCCGGGCTGATCGAGGGCTCGGACCTCGCCGTCGTCCGTCTGCTGGGCGGCAAGCGGGCCTGGGAGGACGGGCTCGCCGCGCTGAAGGCGTCCGGCATCCCGACCGTCCTGCTGGGCGGCGAGACCGTGCCCGACGCCGAGTTGATGGCCGAGTCGTCCGTGCCCGCGGGTGTCGTCGCCGAGGCGCTGCGCTATCTCGTCGAGGGCGGCCCGGAGAACCTGACCGAGCTGGCCCGCTTCCTCTCCGACACCGTGCTGCTGACGGGCGAGGGCTTCGTCGAGCCGCTGAAGATGCCCGAGTACGGCGTCCACGGGGAGCGGGTGCTTGAGGACGGCCGTCCGACCGTCGGTGTGCTCTTCTACCGCGCCCACGAACTCAGCGGCAACACCGCCTTCGTGGACACGCTGTGCGAGGCGATCGAGGCGCGCGGCGCCAACGCCCTTCCCGTGTACTGCGGTTCACTGCGCGGCGCGGACGCGGGGCTGTACGAGATCCTGGGCCGGGCAGACGCTCTGGTCGCCACCGTCCTCGCGGCCGGCGGCACGCACGCCTCGCAGGCGTCGGCCGGCGGCGACGAGGAGGCCTGGGACATCGGGGCGCTGGCCGATCTCGACATCCCCGTGCTGCAGGGGCTCTGCCTCACCTCCTCGTACAGCGCCTGGTCCGCGTCGGACGCCGCCCTGTCCCCCATGGACGCGGCGATGCAGGTCGCGATCCCCGAGTTCGACGGCCGGCTGATCACGGTCCCCTTCTCCTTCAAGGAGCAGGGCCCGGACGACGTTCCGGTGTACGTCGCCGACCCCGAGCGGGCCGCCCGGGTCGCCGGGATCGCCGTACGGCACGCGCGGCTCGGGTACAAGCCGAACGCCGACAAGAAGCTGGCGCTCGTCTTCACCGCCTACCCGACCAAGCACTCGCGGGTCGGCAACGCGGTCGGCCTGGACACGCCCGCCTCGGCGATCCGCGTCCTGGACGCGCTGCGGGACGCCGGGTACGTCGTCGAGGGACACCCCGACAACGGGGACGAGTTGATCCACCGGCTGATCAACGCCGGTGGCCACGACGTCGAATGGCTCACCGAGGAGCAGCTCGCCGCCGCGCCCGCGCGGGTGCCGCTGGCCGACTACCGGGCGTGGTTCGACAAGCTCGACCCGCAACTGCGGGACGGCATGCTGGAGGCCTGGGGCGAGCCGCCGGGCAACCTGTACGTGGACGGGGACGAGATCGTGCTCGCCTCCCTCCGGTTCGGGAACGTCGTCGTGATGATCCAGCCGCCGCGCGGCTTCGGCGAGAACCCGATCGCGATCTACCACGACCCGGACATGCCGCCGTCGCACCACTACATGGCGGCCTACCGCTGGCTGGACAACAGCTTCGGCGCCGACGCGATCGTCCACATGGGCAAGCACGGCACCATGGAGTGGCTGCCGGGCAAGGGACTCGGCCTGAGCGGCGGGTGCGCGCCGGACGCCGTCCTCGGTGAACTCCCCCTCGTCTACCCCTTCATCGTCAACGACCCCGGCGAGGGCACCCAGGCCAAGCGGCGCGGGCACGCCACGGTCGTCGACCACCTGGTGCCGCCGATGGCCCGCGCCGACACCTACGGCGACCTGGCCAAGCTGGAGCAGCTGCTCGACGAGTACGCGCTCGTCTCCGACCTGGACCCGACGAAGGCCCCGGCCGTGCGGGCGCAGATCTGGACGCTGGTGAAGGCGGCCGAGCTCCACCACGACCTGCACATCGACGACCAGCCCGACGACGACGCCTTCGACGAGTTCGTCATGCACATCGACGGCTATCTGTGCGAGATCAAGGACGTGCAGATCCGCGACGGGCTGCACATCCTCGGCGGCGGTCCGGAGGCCGAGCCGCGCGTCAACCTCGTGCTGGCCGTGCTGCGGGCCTCGCAGGTGTGGGGCGGGCAGGCGAACGCGCTGCCGGGGCTCAGGGCCTGTCTCGCGGCTCATTTCGGGCTGGTGGAGAAGGAGTTGCTGGCCGAGCCCGGCGCGCCGGTGAAGCTGCCGGTGGAGCTGACGGACCTCGTCGCGGGGCCGGCCCGTTCGGCCGCCGACGCGATCGACCTGCTGGAGCAGCTGTGCCGGCGGTTCGCCGAGGGCATGGAGGAGCGGGGCTGGGCGGTCGCCGAGGCAGCGCCCCTGGTCCGTGAGGTCATCGGCGCCGAACTTCCCGACGCCGTCGCCGTGTTGGAGTTCGCCTGCGTCGAGGTCGTGCCGCGGCTGGCGAGGACCACCGACGAGATCGACCACATCCTCAAGGCCCTGGACGGCGGTTACGTCCCGGCGGGCCCCTCCGGCTCGCCGACCCGCGGGCTCGTCAACGTGCTCCCGACCGGGCGCAACTTCTACTCCGTCGACCCCAAGGCCATTCCCTCCCGGCTGAGTTGGGAGGTCGGGCAGTCCCTCGCGGACTCGCTGGTCCAGCGCTACCTCCAGGACACCGGCGACTACCCGAAGTCCGTCGGCCTGACGGTGTGGGGCACCTCCGCGATGCGCACCCAGGGCGACGACATCGCCGAGATCCTGGCGCTGCTCGGCTGCCGCCCGGTGTGGGACGACGCCTCGCGCCGGGTGACCGGCTTCGAGGTCGTGCCGCTGGACGAACTCGGCCGGCCGCGCATCGATGTCACGGTCCGCATCTCCGGCTTCTTCCGGGACGCGTTCCCGCACGTCGTCGGGTTGATCGACGACGCGGTGCGGGCGGTCGCCGAGCTGGACGAGCCGGCCGACCGCAACTTCGTCAAGGCCCACGCCGACGAGGACACCGCCGAGCACGGTGACCGGCGGCGCGCCACCGCCCGGATCTTCGGCTCGAAGCCGGGGGCGTACGGGGCGGGCCTGCTGCCGCTGATCGACGCCCGCAACTGGCGCTCGGACGCCGACCTCGCCGAGGTGTACGCGGTCTGGGGCGGCTACGCCTACGGGCGCGGGCTCGGCGGGCGGGCGGCGCGCGGGGACATGGAGACGGCGTTCAGGCGCATCGCGGTGGCCGCGAAGAACGTCGACACCCGCGAACACGACCTCGTCGACGCCGACGACTACTTCCAGTACCACGGCGGCATGGTCGCCATGGTCCGGCACCTGACCGGCGCCTCCCCCGAGGCGTACGTCGGCGACTCCGCCACCCCGGACCAGGTGAAGACGCGGACGCTGGGCGAGGAGACGCACCGGGTGTTCCGCGCCCGGGTCGTCAACCCCCGCTGGATGGCGGCGATGCGACGGCACGGCTACAAGGGCGCCTTCGAGATGGCGGCGACCGTCGACTACCTCTTCGGGTACGACGCGACGGCCGGGGTCGTGGACGACTGGATGTACGAGAAGCTCAGCGCGGAGTACGTCTTCGACCAGGAGAACCAGGACTTCATGAGGAAGTCCAACCCCTGGGCGCTGCGGGGCATCACGGAACGGCTCCTGGAGGCCGCCGAGCGCGGACTGTGGGCGGAGCCGGACCAGGAGACCCTGGACCGACTCCGGGCGACCTACCTTGAGCTTGAGGGCGATCTGGAGGGGGACGCGTGAACTCCCTGAAGATCCCCGCGGCGGCGGGGAGCACACCAGCACGCCGCCTACCGCCGGCGATACGGCCGGACCACCCCCGCACCGGCAGGGAGCAGGCTTCGACCATGACGGATCCGCGGCTCGACTGCGGGTCGTCCTGCCATAAGCCCTTCGAAGGAGTGATCACCGCGTGAGCACGCCCTATCCCTTTACTGCCCTCGTCGGGCAGGACGACCTCCGCTTGGCCCTGCTCCTGAACGCAGTGAGTCCGGCGGTCGGCGGCGTCCTCGTCCGGGGCGAGAAGGGAACCGCGAAGAGCACTGCCGTGCGCGCGCTCTCGGCGCTGCTGCCGGGGGTGGACGTCGTCTCCGGGTGCCGGTTCTCCTGTGACCCCGACTCACCCGATCCGGCCTGTCCCGACGGGCCGCACGAGCCGGGGGCGTTCGCGACCCGGCCGGCCCGCATGGTCGAACTCCCCGTCGGCGCCTCCGAGGACCGGCTGGTCGGCGCGCTCGACATCGAGCGGGCGCTCGCCGAGGGCGTGAAGGCCTTCGAGCCGGGCCTGCTCGCCGACGCGCACCGCGGAATCCTCTACGTCGACGAGGTCAACCTCCTCCACGACCACCTGGTCGACCTGCTGCTCGACGCGGCGGCGATGGGTGCCTCCTACGTCGAACGCGAGGGCGTCTCGGTACGCCATGCCTCGAAGTTCCTGCTCGTGGGGACCATGAACCCCGAAGAGGGCGAGCTGCGCCCCCAACTGCTCGACCGGTTCGGGCTGACCGTCGAGGTCGCCGCCTCTCGGGAGCCCGACCAGCGGGTGGAGGTCGTGCGGCGGCGGCTCGCCTACGACGACGATCCCGGCGGGTTCGCGGAGAAGTGGGCCGGCGAGGAGACCTCGCTACGTCAACGGATCGTCGCCGCGCGGGAGTTGCTGCCGTCCGTGCTGCTGGGCGACGGGGCGCTGCGGCAGATCGCGGCGACCTGTGCCGCCTTCGAGGTGGACGGGATGCGGGCCGACATCGTGATGGCGCGGACGGCGACCGCGCTGGCCGCGTGGGCCGGGCGGACCGAGGTGATCGCGGAGGACGTACGGCAGGCCGCGCTGCTCGCGCTGCCGCACCGCAGGCGGCGCAATCCCTTTGACGCGCCGGGACTTGACGAGGACAAGCTCGACGAGACCCTGGAGGAGTTCGGGGGCGGGTCCGACGAGGATCCCGACCCGGATCCGGACGGGCCCGATGGCGGGGGTGGCGGGCAGCCGCCGTCCGAGGGACCGGACGACGAGGGCGGCGACACCGGTGCGCGGCCCGAGGCCGGGGAGGAGGGCGGGGAACCGCGGTCCTCCGGTGGCGGCTCGGGCGAGCAGCAGCCGGCGCGGGCCGCCGAGCCCTTCCGTACCAAGGTGCTGAGTGTGCCGGGGCTCGGTGAGGGGGCCGCGGGCCGGCGTTCGCGGGCGCGGACCGAGCACGGGCGGACGACGGGTGCGCGGCGGCCCCGAGGGGCGCTGACCAAGCTGCATCTGGCGGCGACCGTGCAGGCGGCGGCGCCGCATCAGCGGGCGCGGGGCCGGTCGGGACGCGGTCTCGTCGTACGCCGTGACGATCTGCGGCAGGCGACCCGCGAGGGGCGTGAGGGGAACCTCGTGCTGTTCGTCGTCGACGCCTCCGGGTCGATGGCGGCTCGGCAGCGGATGAGCGCGGTGAAGGGTGCCGTGCTGTCGCTGCTCCTGGACGCCTACCAGCGGCGGGACAAGGTGGGGCTGGTGACGTTCCGCGGGTCGGCCGCCGAGGTGGCGTTGCCGCCGACGTCCTCCGTGGACGCGGCGGCGGTGCGGCTGGAGTCGCTGCCGACCGGTGGGCGTACGCCGCTCGCGGCGGGGCTGCTGCGGGCGCACGAGGTGCTGCGGGTGGAGCGGCTGCGGGATCCGGCGCGGCGGGCGCTGGTCGTGGTGGTGACGGACGGGCGCGCCACGGGCGGGCCCGAGCCGGTGGCGCTCGCCGGGCGGGCGGCCCGGCTGTTCGCGGCCGACGGTGTCGCCTCCGTGGTCGTGGACTGCGAGTCGGGGCCCGTGCGGCTGGGCCTCGCCGGACAGCTCGCGGGTGAGCTGGGCGGTACGCCGGTGACGCTCGACGAGCTGCGGGCGGACTCGATCGCCGGGCTGGTCAGGGATGTTCAGGGGACTTCGAGGAGGGCCGCGTAATGCCGCAGGGGCAGCCGAGTGTCGTACCGGACGACGGGCTGACGACCCGTCAGCGGCGTAACCGGCCTCTCGTCGTGGTGCACACGGGGATCGGGAAGGGCAAGTCGACCGCCGCCTTCGGGCTCGCTCTGCGTGCCTGGAACCAGGGGTGGCCCATCGGGGTGTTCCAGTTCGTCAAGTCGGCGAAGTGGAAGGTCGGCGAGGAGAACGCGCTGCGGGTGCTGGGCGCCAGCGGTGAGGGCGGGTCCGTCGACTGGCACAAGATGGGCGAGGGCTGGTCCTGGGTCCAGCGGGACTCCCAGATGGACAACGAGGAGAAGGCCCGGGAGGGCTGGGAGCAGGTCAAGCGGGATCTGGCCGCCGAGACGTACCGGCTGTACGTGCTGGACGAGTTCGCCTATCCCCTGCACTGGGGGTGGGTGGACGTGGACGAGGTCGTCTCCGTGCTGCGGGACCGGCCCGGGAACCAGCATGTGATCATCACCGGGCGGAACGCGCCCGACAAGCTCGTCGACCTCGCCGATCTCGTCACCGACATGTCCAAGGTCAAGCATCCGATGGACGCCGGGCAGAAGGGGCAGAGGGGCATCGAGTGGTGACCTCGTCCGTCCCCCGGCTGGTCGTCGCCGCGCCCTCCTCGGGCAGCGGCAAGACCACCGTCGCCACGGGGCTGATGGCCGCGCTCGCCACGCGGGGGCTCGCCGTGTCCCCGCACAAGGTCGGGCCGGACTACATCGACCCCGGGTATCACGCGCTCGCGACCGGGCGGACGGGGCGCAACCTCGACGCGTACCTGTGCGGGCCGGAGCTGGTCGGACCGTTGTTCCTGCACGGTGCACGTGGGTGTGACATCGCCGTCGTCGAGGGTGTGATGGGGCTGTACGACGGGGCCGCCGGGGAGGGTGAACTGGCGTCCACCGCCCAGGTGGCGAAGCTGCTCGGGGCACCGGTGGTGCTGGTCGTCGACGCGTCGTCGCAGTCCCGGTCGGTGGCGGCGCTGGTGCACGGGTTCGCCTCGTGGGATCCGCAGGTGCGGGTCGCGGGGGTGATCCTCAACAAGGTCGCCTCCGATCGGCACGAGGCGTTGTTGCGGGAGGCGCTGGACTCGGCGGGGGTGTCGGTGCTGGGGGTGTTGCGGCGGGTGGAGCAGGTGGCCACGCCGTCGCGGCATCTGGGGCTGGTGCCGGTTGCCGAGCGGGGGGTCGAGGCCGTGTCGGCCGTGGCCGCGATGGCTTCGCAGGTTGCCGACGGGTGTGATCTGGAGGCGTTGGTCGCGCTGGCGCGGAGTGCGGGTGCGTTGCCCTGTGCGGCTTGGGATGCGGGGGAGGCTCTGGCTTCTTCGCCCCCGCCGCCCCTTCCCTCCCCCGCTCTCGGCCTCGGTCGAGCGGGGGGACCCCCGTCGTCGCTGGGGGCTGCGCCCCCAGACCCCGCTTCGGCCCTGAAGGGGCCTCGTCCTCAAGCGCCGGACGGGCTGGATGGCGCAGGTCCGGGCTCGAAGGTACGGGTCGCCGTCGCCGGTGGGGCCGCCTTCACCTTCTCCTATGCCGAGAACACGGAGTTGCTCGGCGCCGCCGGGGCCGAGGTCGTCGTCTTCGATCCGCTGCGGGACGAGGAACTGCCCGACGGGGTGGCCGGGTTGGTCATCGGGGGTGGGTTTCCCGAGGTGTATGCCTCTGAGCTGTCCGCCAACGAACCGCTGCGCAAGGCCGTTTCCGCTCTCGCGGAGAGCGGGGCGCCCGTCGCCGCCGAGTGTGCCGGCCTGTTGTACCTCTGCCGCGCGTTGGACGGGCAGCCGATGTGCGGGGTGCTCGACGCCTCCGCGCGGATGGGTGAGCGGCTGACGCTGGGCTATCGCGATGCCGTGGCCGTCAGTGACAGTGTGCTGGCCGTCGCCGGGACCCGGATGCGGGGGCACGAGTTCCACCGCACGGTGGTGGAGCCGGGCGCCGGCGAGGTCGCCGCCTGGGGTGTGCGCACACCGGCGCGGCGGCTGGAGGGTTTTGTACAGCGAGGTGTGCACGCGAGTTATCTGCACACGCACTGGGCGTCGGAGCCCGGTGTCGCCCGTAGGTTCGTGGAGAGGTGCCGGACGTCATGAGCAGCAGGCTGATCGGAGTCGGGGTCGGGCCCGGTGACCCGGAGCTGGTGACCGTCAAGGGTGTCAACGCGCTGCGGGCCGCCGAGGTCGTCGTCGTCCCCGTCATGGCCGCGTCCGACGGAAACGACGGCGGTGAGCCGGGGCGGGCCGAAGCCACCGTGTTGCACTACGTGCCCGCGGAGAAGGTCGTACGGGTCGTGTTCGCGCTGAACGAGCGCAGTGACCGGGCGCGGCGGGAGGCCGCCTGGGACGCGGCCGGGGAGCGGGTCGCCGGGCTGCTGGCGGCCCATGGGTCGGTGGCCTTCGCGACCATCGGGGATCCGAACGTGTACTCGACGTTCACCTATCTCGCGCAGACCATCGGCGAGCTGGTGCCGGGGGTCGTCGTCGAGACGGTGCCCGGGATCACCGCCATGCAGGATCTGGCCGCGCGGTCGGGGGCGGTGCTGACGGAGGGGACCGAGCCGCTGACGCTGGTTCCCGTCACCGCCGGGGCCTCCGTGCTCAAGGACGCGCTGAGCGGGCCGGGGACCGTGGTCGCCTACAAGTTCGGGCGGCAGGCGCGCGAGGTGGCCGAGGCGCTGCGGGAGACCGGGCGGCTCGACGACGCGGTGTGGGGTTCGGCGCTCGGGCTGGCGGAGGAGTCCATCCGGCCCGCCGGTGACCTCGACGGCGCCGCCCTGCCGTATCTGTCGACCCTCATCGCGCCGGCGCGGCGCGAGAGCGGGCGGGGCGGCAAGCTGTGAGACCCCCGGCAGCGGGCTCACTCGGCGAGGCCCACCACCAGCCAGATGAACGCGGCGCCCGCGATCGTGCACAGCACGGTCGAGCGGGCGGGGTGTTCGTGGTGGGCCTCGGGCAGGATCTCGGCCGCCGCGAGATACAGGAGCGCGCCGCCGAAGAGGCCGAGATAGCCGCCGAGCAGGGGCTTCGGGATGGTGAACAGGAGCGTCGAGGCCGCGCCCAGCACGGGGGCGGCGGCGTCCGCGAACAGCATGGCGAGGGCTCTGCGGCGGGCGTTCCCGTACAGGCTCGTGATCGTGTACGTGTTGAACCCGTCCGCGAAGTCGTGGGCGATGACGGCCACCGCGACCGCCGCGCCCATGCCGCCGCCGATCTGGAAGGCCGCGCCGATCGCGACGCCGTCCATGGCGCTGTGGCCGACCATCGCGGCGGCGGCCGTCAGGCCCACCTCCGGGACTCGGCCGCCCGGTTCCCCGGCGCCGTGCGCGGCCTGCCGTACGGCCAGCAGACGTTCCACCAGATGGGCCAGCAGAAAGCCGGCCACGAAGAGCAGCAGGGCGGCCGGTACGCCGAAGACCTCGGTGCCGGCCGCGTCCAGCGCCTCCGGCAGCAGGTCGAGGCCGACCACGCCCAGCATCAGGCCGCCGGCCAGGCCCAGCACGAGATGACGGCGGTCGGTGACCCGCAGGGCCGTCCAGCCGCCGGCCAGCGTCATCAGGAACGCGCCGAGCGCGACGAACACCGCCATGTGCTCTTGGTATCCGATCGGACCCCGTTCGCGCACATCCGGCGCCCGCGGGACGCCCACGACCTCGAAGACGCGTAGCACGCGGACGCGCAAGACCTGAAGACGTGCAAGACCCCGAAGAGAGGACCTGTTCCCATGGCCGAAGCCCCCACCGGCAAGGTGACCTTCGTCGGTGCCGGCCCCGGCGCCGCCGACCTGCTGACGTTCCGTGCCGCGCGTGCCATCGCCGAGGCCGACGTCGTGATCTGGGCGGCCAGCCTGGTCCAGGCGGAGGTCCTCGACCACGCGCGCGAGGGCGCGGAGATCCTCGACTCGGCGACGATGTCCCTGGAGGACGTGGTGGCCGTGTACGAGCGGGCCCTGGCTGAGGGGCTGCGGGTGGCCCGTATCCACTCCGGCGACCCCGCCCTGTGGGGCGGCACGCAGGAGCAGCTCGACCGGTGCGACCGGATCGGCATCGCGACCGAGGTGGTCCCGGGGGTCTCGGCGTTCTCCGCCGTCGCCGCGCTCGCCCGGCGCGAGCTGACCGTCCCGGAGGTCGCGCAGTCCGTGGTGCTGACCCGGCTCGGTGGCGGCAAGACGCCGATGCCGCCCGGTGAGGAGGTGCGGGAGTTCGCCAAGCACGGCACCACCATGGCGATCTTCCTGTCGGCCGCCCGCAGCGGGCAGCTGGTGCGGGAGCTGCTGGAGGGCGGCTACCCGACGAGTACGCCGGTCGTGGTGGCGTACCAGGCGACCTGGCCGGAGGAGCTGATCGTGCGGTGCACGATCGAGACGCTGGAGGAGACGGTGAAGGAGCACAAGCTCTGGAAGCACACGCTCTTCCTCGTCGGCCCGGCTCTCGCCGCCGAGGGCACCCGCTCGCACCTCTACCACCCCGGTCACTTCCACGGGTACCGCAAGGCCGACCCGGAGGCCCGCCGGGCGTTGCGTCAGCGGGGTGCGAGTACGTGATCACCGTGGTCGGTACGGGAACGCAGGCCGGGGCGCCGCCGGTTCCGGTCGAGGTGCTCGCCGGGGCGCGGCTCGTCGTGGGCGGGCAGCGGCATCTGGCCGCCGCGCCGGTTCCCCAGGACGCCGAGCAGGTGGTCCTCGGGGCGCTGGCGCCCGCGCTGGACGTGATCGAACGGCATCTGGAGAAGGGGAACCGGGTGGCCGTGCTGGCCTCCGGGGATCCGGGGTTCTTCGGGATCGTGCGGGTGCTGGCCGAGCGGTTCGGGTCGCGGCTGCTCGATGTCCGGCCGGGGGCCTCCTCCGTCTCCGCCGCCTTCGCGCGGGCCGGGCTGCCGTGGGACGACGCGGTCGTGGTCAGCGCGCACGGACGGGACCTGCGGACGGCCGTCAACGTGTGCCGGGCCCGGCCGAAGGTCGCCGTGCTGACCGGGCCGGGGGCGGGCCCCGCGGAGCTCGGGGCCGCGCTCAGGTCCGAGGCGCGGGAACTGGTCGTGGCGACCGCGCTGGGCTCCCCGCGGGAGCGCCTGGAGCGGGTCACTCCGGCCGAGGCCGCCGCCCGGGACTGGGGGACGGCGGTGAGCGTGGTGCTGTGCCTGGACGGGTCGCGGGCGCTCGGCGCCGTGCGTACGGTCGCCGGGCCGCCCGCCGGACCGGCCCGATGGGCCCTGGTGGAGGACGAGTTCAGCCACCGGGACTCGATGATCACCAAGTTCGAGGTCCGCGCGCTCGCCCTGGCCCGGCTCGGGCCGCGGCTGGGCGACCTGGTGTGGGACATCGGCGCGGGCTCCGGTTCCGTGGCCGTGGAGTGCGCCCGGTTCGGCGCGGCCGTCACGGCGGTCGAGAAGACCCTGGACGGCGTCGAGCGGATCCGCGCGAACGCGACCGCGCACGGCGTCGACCTCCGGGTCGTGCACGGGGCGGCGCCGACCGTGCTGTCCGACCTGGACGACCCGGACGCCGTGTTCGTCGGCGGCGGGGGGCACGAACTGCCCGCCGTCGTCACGGCGTGCGCGCGCCGGGCCCGGCGGACGGTCGTCGTCGCGATGGCGGCGCTCGACCGGGTGCCGGCCGTGCGGGCGGCCCTCACCGGTGCCGGACTGGACTGCGACGGGGTGCTGCTGCAGTCGTCGCGGCTCGCGCCGCTGCCGGGCGACGTGACCCGGCTCGCGGCGACCAATCCCGTGTTCCTGCTGTGGGGCGTACGGCCTCCGGCATCCGCTGACGAAGGAGTTGCTCAGTGATCGGCCTCATTTCCGCCACCGCGGCGGGGGCGGCTGCCCGGGACCGGCTGGCCGCGGCGTGGCCGGAGCGGACGCGCGTGTACGAGGGCCCCGTCGGGGACGCCGTACGGGCCGCGTTCGCGGAGTGCGGGCAGCTCGTGTGCTTCCTGGCGACGGGGGCGGTCGTCCGGCTGGTCGCGCCGCTGCTCGGCGACAAGACGTCCGACCCGGGTGTGGTGTGCGTCGACGAGGGCGGCCGGTTCGCCGTGTCGCTGGTCGGCGGACACGGCGGCGGTGCCAACGAACTCGCCCGCGAGGTCGGGGAGTTGCTGGGTGCGGCGCCCGTGGTGACGACGGCGACGGACGCGGTGGGACTGCCGGGGCTGGACACGCTCGGGCTCCCCGTGGAGGGTGACGTGGCGGCCGTCTCACGGGCTCTGCTGGACGGCGAACCGGTGGCCCTGCACGCCGAGTCGGCCTGGCCGCTGCCCGCGCTGCCGGTCTCCGACGAAGGGGCGTACACCATCCGGCTGACCGACCGTGCCGTCGAGGCCGCCCGGGGCGAGGTCCTGCTGCGGCCTCCGTCCCTCGTCGTCGGCGTCGGCGCCTCCAAGGGGGCCCCGGTCGACGAGGTGCTGGGGCTGGTCGAGGCCGCGCTGCGGGACGCGGGCCTGTCCGCCCGCAGCGTCGCCGAACTCGCCACCGTGGACGCCAAGTCCGGGGAGCCCGGGATCGTCGGGGCGGCCGAGCGGCTCGGCGTTCCCCTGGTCACCCACTCCGCCGGGGAGTTGGCGGGTGTCGAGGTGCCGAACCCCTCCGACGCCCCGCTCGACGCCGTCGGCACCCCGTCCGTGGCCGAGGCCGCCGCGCTCGTCCGCGGGGGCGAACTCCTCGTCCCCAAGCGGAAGTCGGAGCGCGCCGACGGACGTCCCGCGATGGCGACCTGCGCTGTCGTACGGCGTCCCGCGCGCGGCCGGCTCGCGGTCGTCGGGCTCGGTCCGGGCGCCCGGGACCTGCTCACGCCCCGCGCGAAGGACGAGCTGCGGCGCGCTTCCGTGCTCGTCGGGCTCGACCAGTACGTCGACCAGATCCGCGACCTGCTGCGGCCGGGCACCCGGGTCCTGGAGTCGGGGCTCGGCGCCGAGGAGGAGCGGGCCCGGACGGCGGTGGCGGAGGCACGGAAGGGGCAGGCGGTCGCGCTGATCGGCAGCGGGGACGCGGGCGTCTACGCCATGGCCTCCCCCGCGCTCGCCGAGGCGTCCGACGACATCGACGTGATCGGCGTACCGGGGGTCACCGCGGCGCTCGCCGCCGCCGCGCTCCTCGGCGCCCCGCTCGGCCACGACCATGTGTCGATCAGCCTGTCCGACCTGCACACACCGTGGGAGGTCATCGAGCGGCGGGTGCGGGCGGCGGCCGAGGCGGACCTCGTCGTGACCTTCTACAACCCGCGCAGCCGGGGCCGGGACTGGCAACTACCGAAGGCCCTCGCCCTGCTCGCCGGACACCGGGACGCGGCGACGCCGGTCGGTGTCGTGCGGAACGCGTCACGACCGGACGAGTCCGCACGGCTCACGACACTCGCCGCCCTCGACCCGGCGACGGTCGACATGATGACGGTGGTGACCGTGGGCAACACGGCGACCCGGGACATCGCGGGGCGCATGGTGACCCCGCGGGGATACCGCTGGCAGGAGACGCGGCAGGAGGAACCGAAGTGAACCGTGCCGAAGTGAATCGCCCGGATGGTGTGGATCGTGTGGTTCATCCGATCGAGCAGGAGTCCTTCCGGCGGCTGCGCGCCCGGCTGGACACCTCGGCCTTCCCGCCGCTGACCCGGGCGGTGGTGGAGCGGGTCGTCCACTCGGCCGCCGACCTGGAGTACGCGTCCGAACTCGTCATGGACGAGGGGCAGTTGGAGAAGGCGCACACCGCACTGCACGCGGGGGCGCCGGTGGTCGTGGACGTGGAGATGGTGGCCGCCGGGATCACCCGGCGGGAGACCGTCTGCCGGCTCCGGGACGCCAGGTCCGGGCCGGGGCTGACGCGTTCGGCACACGCCGTGCGGCTGGCCTACGAACAGGTGGGCCCCGGCGCGCTCTGGGTGATCGGCTGCGCGCCGACCGCCCTGGAGGAGCTGCTGACGCTGGACGCCTCCCCCGCGCTCGTCATCGGGCTGCCCGTCGGTTTCGTCGGTGCGGCCGAGTCCAAGGCCGCGTTGCGCGCGAGCGGGCTGCCCGCCGTGAGCAACGTGTCCGAGAAGGGCGGCTCGGCGGTGGCCGCGGCGGCGCTCAACGCGCTGCTGTACCAGCCCGGTCCGGCCTCCGGCCCGGCAGGTGCGCCGGGATCCGGCTCGGCATCCGGTTCGGCCGACGGTTCGGATCGCGACCCGTATCCCGATCAGCATCCCGGTGCCCCGCTCACCCCCCACCCCGTTTCGCACCCCGCTTCCCACCCTGCCCCGCACTTCGAGGAGAAATCGTGACCACCCCGCCGCCCGCCCTGCTCATCGCCGGTCACGGCACCCGGGACGAGGCCGGAGCCGAGGCGTTCCGTGACTTCGTCCGGGAGCTGGGCGACCGCCACCCCGAACTGCCCGTCGCGGGCGGCTTCATCGAGCTGTCCCCGCCGCCGCTGGGTGACGCGGTCACCGAGCTGGTGGAGCGGGGCGTACGACGGTTCGCCGCCGTACCGCTGATGCTGGTGTCCGCCGGACACGCCAAGGGGGACATCCCGGCGGCGCTGGCCCGCGAGAAGGAGCGGCACCCCGGGATCTCCTACACCTACGGCCGTCCGCTGGGCCCGCACCCGGCACTGCTGGCCGTCCTGGAGCGGCGGCTGGACGAGGTGCTCGGCGGATCGGCCCGCACGCCCGCGGACCGGGCCGACGTGACCGTGCTGCTGGTCGGGCGGGGCTCGACGGACCCGGACGCCAACGCCGAGGTGCTCAAGGCGGCCCGGCTGCTGTGGGAGGGGCGCGGGTACGCGGGCGTGGAGACCGCGTTCGTGTCGCTGGCGGCGCCGGACGTGCCGAGCGGCCTCGACCGGTGCGTGAAGCTGGGGGCCCGGCGGATCGTCGTCCTGCCGTACTTCCTCTTCACCGGCATCCTGCCGGAGCGGGTGCGGCACCAGACCGAGGGCTGGGCCGCGGCGCACCCGGAGGTCGAGGTGCGGTCGGCGGACGTCATCGGGCCGGAGCCGGAGCTGCTCGACCTGGTGATGGAGCGGTACGAGGAGGCCGTGCGGGGCGACCTGCGGATGAACTGCGACTCCTGCGTGTACCGGATCGCTCTGCCGGGCTTCGAGGACAAGGTGGGTCTGCCGCAGCAGCCGCACTTCCACCCGGACGACGACGACCACCACCATGGTCATCACCCTCACGACGCCCACTCCCACTCCCATGCCCACTGAGGCCCACGATCTGCGGCACCACGGCGACTCCGAGGTGCGGGACGACGGCGCGGGGCTGATCGACCTCGCGGTGAACGTCCGCGCCGACACGCCTCCGGCGTGGCTGCGGGAGCGGATCGCCGGCTCGCTGGGCTCGCTGGCCGCCTACCCGGACGGGCGGGCCGCGCGGGCGGCGGTCGCGGCCCGGCACGGGCTGCCGGTGGAGCGGGTGCTGCTGACGGCGGGCGCCGCGGAGGCCTTCGTGCTGCTCGCGCGCGCCCTGAAGGTCCGTCGACCGGTCGTGGTGCACCCCCAGTTCACGGAGCCGGAGGCGGCGCTGCGGGATGCCGGGCACACCGTCGGCCGGGTGCTGCTGCGCGAGGAGGACGGGTTCCGGCTGGACCCCGCGGCCGTTCCCGAGGACGCGGACCTGGTGGTGATCGGCAACCCCACCAACCCGACGTCCGTGTTGCACCCTGCCGCCATGATCGCCCGACTCGCCCGCCCCGGGCGGACGTTGGTCGTGGACGAGGCGTTCATGGACGCGGTGCCGGGTGAGCGGGAGGCCCTGGCCGGGCGGACGGACGTGCCCGGTCTGGTCGTGCTGCGCAGTCTGACCAAGACGTGGGGGCTGGCCGGGCTGCGGATCGGTTACGTGCTGGCCGCGCCGGAGACCGTCGAGGCCCTGGAGCGGGCGCAGCCCCTGTGGCCCGTCTCCACGCCGGCCCTGGCCGCGGCGGAGGCGTGCGTCTCCCCGCGGGCCCTGGCGGAGGCGGCCCATGCCGCGCACCGCGTCGCCGCGGACCGGGCCCATCTCGTCGCGGGACTTGAGGAGTTCGGGCCGGACGGGCTGCGGGTGGCCGGTCCGGCCGAGGGGCCCTTCGTGCTCGTCGGGCTGTCGCACGCCGTCGACGTACGCCGTCGCCTGCGCCGCCTGGGGTTCGCGGTCCGCCGGGGGGACACCTTTCCCGGTCTGGGCGAGGAGTGGCTGCGGCTGGCGGTACGGGACCGGGTGACGGTCAACTCGTTCCTTCAGGCGCTGGACCGGGCGGTGACGCTGGCGGGGCGGTGACATCGCTCGGAGGCAGGGATGCGCGGGGCCGTCACGGAGCGCCCCGCGCATCCCTGCCTCCGAGGTCAGCCCCGGCTCTTGGCGCGGCGCGCCAACAGCACGGCTCCCCCGCCCGCGACGAGCAGGGCGAGCGCGCCGCCCGCGAGGTACGGCGTCGTCGAGTTGCCGCCGGTCTCGGCGAGACCGGCCTCGGCGGGCTCCCCCTGCGGCTTCACGCCGTCGCCCGGACCCTGGCTCGGGGCCGCCGGGGCCGAAGCGGGCCCCGGCGGTGCCTCGCAGGTCGCCTTCGCCAGTGTCACGGTGCCGGTCACCTCGGCCACGTTGAGGTTCAACGGGTTGACGGAGACGGTGAGTTCGAGGGCCGTCGCGGCGGCCGTACGGCTCGTCCGCTCCGTCTTCGAGAGGTCGAGGCGGACCTCGCCGACGCCGGGGACCTTCACCTGGGTGGGGCCGCCGGCGGTGAGCGTGACCTTCTTGCCGAGGACCGTCACCGCGCCGAGCAGGTTCGACGTGGCGACCGGCGTCTTTCCGGCCTCGCAGGTCGCCTTGGAGGTGACCGTGCCGACTTCGACGAGGGACAGCAGCGGCAGGCCGGGGACGTGCAGTCGGGCGTGGGCGAGGTGGGTGGAGCCCTCGGCCTTCCCGGCGGTGACCGTGGCCTTCGCGTCGGCCACGTCCGCGCGCAGCACGCTGAAGGGCGCGCCGCCGTCGACGCCGTCCAACGTGGCTGTCAGCGCCGTCTTCTGCGCGCTGTCCGGCGCCTCGACGGCGTTGAGGGTGACCGCGAGCGGGACGTTCACGGTCTTGTTGAGCAGGGACACGTCGAGGCCGGTGCGCAGGACGACGGCGCTCGCGCGGCCCTGGTCAGGGGTCGCGTGGGCGGTGGCCGCGCCGGCGAGGGCCGTGGGCCCCGCGGCCAGGGCGGTGACCGTCGCGACGATCGCCGAACGGCGTGCGGGCATGCGGAAGTTGATGCTGTTCAAGGTGGTGGGACCCCCAGAGAGAACACGCTTGGGACCTCGAAAGGATGTCGCACCATCGGCCGTTCGACAGTGATCCGCCGGGAGTTCACACCATCGTGGCGCATCCGTGCAGACTTTCGATCAGTCGTTCACAGTCCGGTCCTGAGGACGCGCCGGCAGGGAGCGCGGGGCGAGGCCGCGCTCGCCCTGCCTGTCAGGCGAAGACCCTTCCGTTCAGCACCACCCGCAGCGGGGCCCCCAGCACGCGTACGTCCGTGCGGGGGTCCTGTGCGTAGACGACCAGGTCGGCCGGGGCGCCCTCGTCCAGGCCGGGGCGGCCGAGCCAGGTCCGGGCGGACCAGGTCGTCGCCGACAGGGCGTCCAGCGGGGGGATCCCGGCCGTCACCAGTTCCGCCACCTCCGCCGCCACCAGGCCGTGCGGCAGGGTGCCGCCCGCGTCGGTGCCGACGAAGACCGGGATGCCCGCGTCGTAGGCGCTCCGGACCGTGTCGTAGCGGCGTTCGTGGAGCCGGCGCATGTGGGCCGACCAGCGGGGGAACCTGGCCTCTCCGCCGTCGGCGAGGCGGGGGAACGTCGCGATGTTGACCAGGGTCGGGACGATGGCGACCCCGCGCTCGGCGAACAACGGGATCAGGTCCTCGGTGAGGCCCGTGGCGTGTTCGACGCAGTCGATGCCCGCCTCGACCAGGTCGCGGAGCGAGCTCTCCGCGAAGCAGTGGGCCGTCACCCGCGCGCCCAGCCGGTGGGCCTCCGCGATGCCCGCCTCGACCGCGTCCCGCGGCCAGGTGGGGGTCAGGTCGCCCACCTCGCGGTCGATCCAGTCGCCGACCAGCTTGACCCAGCCGTCACCGCGGCGGGCCTCCCGGGCGACGTACGCGACGAGGTCCTCCGGCTCGATCTCCCACGCGTAGCCCCGGATGTAGCGGCGGGTGCGGGCGATGTGCCGGCCGGCCCGGATGATCTTCGGAAGGTCCTCGCGGTCGTCGACCCAGCGCGTGTCGGAGGGGGAACCCGCGTCGCGGATCAGCAGGGTGCCGGCCTCGCGGTCGGTCAGCGCCTGCTTCTCCGCGACGTCGACGTCGACCGGGCCGTGCGCGCCCAGGCCCACATGGCAGTGGGCGTCGACGAGGCCGGGCAGCGCCCAGCCCGTCACCGTGCGGACGTCACGGGCGGCGACGGGACGGTCGTAGGAGATCCGGCCGTCGACGACCCACAGCTCGTCCCGGACGTCGTCGGGGCCGGTCAGGATCCGGCCCTTCACGTGCAGCACCGAGTGATCGTTCATGCACCGCACCTTAGGACAGGTCCTGGCCGGCGGGCCGGGCCGTCACTGTTCCCAGGGCGGCGGGCCCTCGAAGGCGAGTCGGTACACGTCGAAGAGGACGGCGGCCTCGACGCCGAGTGCGGGGCCGCCCAGGTGGGCCGCCCAGGTGAGGAAGGGGCCGGGTTCGAAGCCCTGCGCGCCGAGGCCCTTGGTGTACTCGGCGTGGGCGGCCAGCGAGGCGATGCCGCGTCGCAGCGGCTCGCCGGTGACGTCCACGCCGTGGGTGGGCTGTTCGGCGCCGGCGAAGCACACGAAGCGGACCCCGCCCCAGGGTTCGAGGCCCTCGTCGGCGAGTTCGGGGAAGATCCACCGGTTGCCCGCGTCCCGCGCCGCGTCCAGCGTGGCGAGGCCCACCACCCGGTGGTCGGCCTGGTTGACCACGCCGGCGACCATCCGCACGGTGTACGCGCCCGACACCACGACCTCGGGCCGGTGCCGGCGGATCGCCCGGACGATGTCGCGGCGCAGGGCGGGGCCGCCCTCGATGGTCCCGTCCCGGTGGTCGAGGAACTCGACCGTGTCGACGCCGACTTCGCGGGCGCCGGCGCGTTCCTCGGCCTCGCGCAGCGGGCCCGCCTCGTCGGGGTGCAGTCCGTCGATGCCCGCCTCGCCCCGGGTGGCCAGCAGGTAGGAGATCCGCTTGCCCTGGGCCGTCCAGCGGGCCACGGCGGACGCCGTGCCGTACTCGATGTCGTCCGGGTGCGCGGCCACGGCCAGACAGCGTTCCCAGTCCTCCGGCAGCGGAGGCAGTGCGGTACCGGCGCCGAGGCCGCCCGTGTCGTCGTGAGTCGTCATGACCCGAATGATGACGGTCGGCGGAGTCTGGGCGACAGAGGCGCGTATGCCCTTTTCAGTCCTTGCCGCCGACCTGGTCCGACGTCTCCTCCTCCACCTCGGCCCGCGCGGGGTCGAGGAGGCGGGAGAGGAAGTGGCGGGTGCGTTCGTGGCGGGGGGCGGTGATGACCTGTTCGGGGGTGCCGTCCTCGACGATCACTCCGCCGTCCATGAAGACGACCCGGTCGGCGACCTCGCGGGCGAAGGTCATCTCGTGGGTCACCACCATCATGGTCATGCCCTCCTGGGCGAGCCTGCGCATGACGGCGAGGACGTCCCCGACGAGTTCCGGGTCCAGTGCCGAGGTCGGTTCGTCGAACAGCATCACCTCGGGGCCCATCGCCAGCGCGCGGGCGATGGCGACGCGCTGCTGCTGGCCGCCGGAGAGGGAGGCGGGGTAGGCGGTCGCCTTCTCCGTGAGGCCCACCCGCTCCAGGTTCTCGGCGGCGACCTCGGCGGCCCGCGCCTTGTCGCGCCGGAGCACCCTGCGCTGGGGCAGCGTGAGGTTCTCCGTCACCGACAGGTGCGGGAAGAGGTTGAACTGCTGGAAGACCATGCCGATCCGGCGGCGGGCGGCGTCGATGTCGACGTCGGGGTCGGTCAGTTCGGTGCCGCCGACGAAGACCTGGCCCTTGGTGGGCTCCTCAAGGAGGTTCACGCACCGGAGCAGGGTCGACTTGCCCGACCCCGACGGGCCGATCACACACACGACCTCGCCCTGGGCGATCTCCAGGTCGATGCCGCGCAGCACCTCGTTGTCGCCGAACGACTTGTGCAGTGCGCGTACGTCGATTTCCGGACGGCTCATCTCACGGCCTCCCCGGCCTTGTTCTCCATCCGGCGCACGACGAAGCCGAGCGGGATGGTCACCAGCAGGTAGCACAGGCCGGCGACGAGGATCGGCGTGGAGTTGGCGGTCGTGCTCGCCAGGTCGCGGCCGTACTTGGACAGTTCGCGCTCCTCCAGGGTGACGCCGAGGAACAGCACCAGCGAGGAGTCCTTGAACAGGAGCACCAACTCGTTGGTGAGCGGCGGCAGGATGATCCTGAACGCCTGCGGGACGACGATCGAGATCATCGCGCGGGCGGGTGAGAAGCCCAGTGAACGGGCCGCCTCCAGCTGCCCCTTGGGCACCGCCTGGATGCCCGCGCGGATGGTCTCCGCCATGTAGGCGGCGGCGACCAGGCCGAGCGCGAGGGCGACCTTGCCGTAGGTGCCGCCGATGATCTCCGTGCCGGGGAAGGCGAGCGGGACGGCGACGCCGATGAAGATGAAGATGAGCAGGGCGGGCAGACCGCGGAAGATCTCGATGTACACGCCGGCGAACCAGCGGTACGGCCCGACCGACGACAGCCGCATCAGCGCGATGACCATGCCGAGCACCAGGCCGACGACGAAGCCGGACAGGGTGTAGAGCACGGTGTTCTTCAGCGCCAGCGTGATGACGTCCGGGAACATCTGCTCGGCGATGTCCCACTGGGCGAACTGGTTCTTCAGCCGGCCCCAGTCCGCCGAGACCGCGAAGGCGATCACGGCGGCGACGAAGACGACGTACTGGGCGCCCTGCGACAGGCTGCGCTTCTGACGCCGGGTCAGACCCTTGCGGCGGGGCGTGACTTCGGGCCGCGTATCGGTCATGAGGCGGACGGGGAGGCGGAGGCCGCGGACTCGTCGTAGGGGCCGATCCACTTCTCGTACAGCTTCTTGTACGTGCCGTCGGCCTTGGCGTCCGCGATGGCCTTGTCGATGGCGGCGAGCAGCTTGGTGTTGCCCTTCTTCACCGTGAAGCCGTACTGCTCACCGGTGTTGATCTGCCCGGCGACCTGGAAGGCGTCCGCGTTGGCCTTGTTCTTCAGCCAGCCCTGGACGACCGGGTAGTCGATGACGACGGCCTTGACCTGTCCGGAGCGCAGACCGTTGAGGACCGCGTCGGAGGACTCGAAGGAGACCGGGTCGAAGCCCTCCTTCTTGACGTAGTCCTCGCCGGTGGTCTGCGCCTGGGCACCGAGCTTGTCGCCCTTGGACTTCAGGTCCGCGAGGGAGGTGATGCCGCTGTCCTTGCCGACCAGGAGCGCCTGGGTGGCCTCGAAGTACGGGGCCGAGAAGTCGACGTTCTTCTTGCGCTCGTCGGTGATGGTCATGCCGGCCGCGGCCAGGTCGCACTCGCCGGAGTTGAGGAAGGCGCCGGTCTTGAAGTTCTCGAACGGCGTGTCGAGGATCTCCTGCTTCACGCCCAGGTCCTTGGCGGCCACGTCGATCAGCGAGACGTCGAAGCCCTGCACCTTGCCGTCGATCTCCGACTGGAAGGGCGGGTAGGGCAGGTGCGTACAGGTGGTGAGCTGGCCGGCCTTGGCCAGTTCGACCCCGCCGGCGGCGGTCTTCGTACCGCTGCCGCCGTCGTCGGTGGAGGTGCAGCCCGAGACGGCGACGAGCACCAGCCCGGCCGTCGCGGTGGTGGCGGCCAGGACGCGGGTCCGGCGCCCGAGGAGCGTGTTCACGGCGGGCCTTCCTGTGGGGGAACTCAGGGGGAGCACTCAGGAGGAGTACAGACTTCTGATTATAAGGAGAGGTTTGAGTCTCTCAAACCAATCCGATGGTTGTGGGGCCGTCCGGCCTAAGAAGTAATCGGTCGGAGGGAGGTGAAGGGTGCCGGTTACCCTCGTCACGTCTACCCCGTGAGCGAAGAGAGCACCCTCGTGACACATCCGTTTCTGGACCTGGCCCCGCTGACCGCGGCGCACTTCGCGTCGATCGAGGACCGGGTGGCACGACTGCTGAGCACCGCCCAGGACGTGGTGATCACCCAGGGCGAGGCGCTGCTGCCGCTGGAGGGCGCGATCCGCTCCACCGCCGGGCCGGGCACCACCGCGCTCAACGTCGTCACCGGCCCGTACGGCCAGACCTTCGGTGACTGGCTGCGCGACTGCGGTGCGACGGTGATCGACCTGGCGGTGCCCTTCCACACCGCCGTCACCGCCGGGCAGATCCAGCAGGCCTTCACCGAGCACCCCGAGATCGACTTCGTGTCCCTGGTGCACGCGGAGGCCGCGACCGGGAACACCAACCCGGTCGCGGAGATCGGCGAGGTCGTACGGCGGCACGGTGCCCTGTTCTACCTGGACGCCGTCGCCTCCATCGGCGCGGAGCCGGTGCTGCCGGACGCCTGGGGTGTGGACCTGTGCGTCATCGGGGCGCAGAAGGCGATGGGCGGGCCCGCGGGCGTCTCGGCCGTGTCGGTGAGCGAGCGGGCGTGGGCGCGGATGGCGGCACATCCGGGGGCGCCGCGCCGGTCCTACCTCTCCTTGCTGGACTGGAAGGAGAGGTGGATCGACGGCGGGCGCACGGCGCTGCCGCACGCGCCGGCGCAGCTGGAGATGCTGGCACTGGAGGCGTGTGTCGAGCGGATCGAGACGACGGGGCTGGAGTCGGTGATGGACCGGCACCGGTCCGCCGCCGCGGCGACGCGGGCGGGGGCCGTGGCGCTGGGCGGAGGCCTGGAGCCGTATGTCCACGAGGTGGCGGACGCGGCGCCGGTCGCCACGACGTTGCGGGCACCGTCGGGGGTGGTGGCGTCGGAGCTGGTGGCGCGGGCGTTGGAGTCCGACCCCACGGTGCCGTTGGTGGCGGGTGGGGGTGCGCTGGCCAAGGAGATGATCCGGGTCAACCACTACGGGATGGCCGCGACGCGGGGGGCCGTGCAGGGGAGTCTGGCGGCGTTGGGGGTGGCGTTGTCGGAGCGGGGGCTGGACGTGGATCCCGACGGGGCCCGGCGGGCCGCGGAGGGGGCGTGGCGGTAGGTTCGCCCCCTCCGCCCCTTCCCGTCCCGTTCCTGGGGGCTGCCGCCCCCAGGCCCCCGCTTCGGCCCCGAAAGGGCCTCGCCCTCAAACGCCGGGCGGGCTGAAACCATGCGGGCGGGCCGGGAAGAGGGCTGGAAGGCGCCCGTCCTCCGTGAAGCCCGTGGCCGGCTCGCCGTATGACAGCGACTCTCCCGGACGGTCGGCCCGTCCCCCTCATGACCGGTGACGAGCGGCCCATGCTCGACAGCTGGCTCGCGTTTCATCGCGCCACGCTGGAGCTGAAGTGCGCGGAGCTGGACGACGCCCAGGTGCGGATCGCGTCCGCGGAGCCGTCGGCGCTCACGCTGCTCGGGCTGGTGCAGCATCTGTCGGAGGTCGAGCGGAACTGGTTCCAGCGGGTGGCCTCGGGGATCGACGTGCCGCCGCTGTACGGGCCGGGGAACGGGTACACCCTCGTGCCGGAGCGGGGCCTCGACGAGGCGTTGGCGGTGTGGCGGCGGGAGGTCGCCCGGGGGCAGGAGCTGTGCGCGGGCCGGTCGCTGGACGACGTGGGGCGGATCACCGAGGGGTTCATGACCGGGGTGGAGGTCAGCCTGCGGTGGGTGTACGTCCACATGATCGAGGAGTACGCGCGCCACAACGGACACGCCGATATTCTGCGGGAAAGGATCGACGGGGTAACCGGGGCATAATTCGAAGCGAATTCCTGGAATTCCCACAGGCGTAGCTTCCCGTGTTCTTCTTCCCGCTTTCTTCCGACCTAAACGCAAAGATTCTGCGAACGTCGCCCGGTGGAATACGGGCGGGTCTCGTGGGGATTACATGGCTGTGACGCGTTACACATCACGACCGTTTCGCGCCTTATGTGCCGGTAGAAACCGTACAAATCCCCGCGCACGCCCGCGTGATAACACAGGCCCCGCTCGTCCGTAACCCCATGCGGCGATGCATTTTTCAATTTCCCTCGGTAAATTCAATTCGCATGACTGCCGCACAAGCAGACCTGCAAATCGACCGCCCGGAGGTGGCCGACGGGGCCGCACTGTGGCGGATGGCAAGGGACTCGAAGGTTCTCGACCTGAACTCGTCCTACAGCTATCTGCTCTGGTGTCGTGACTTCGCCGCCACCTCGGCCGTGGCGCGCGACGAGCACGGCGAGCCGGTCGGCTTCGTCACCGGCTACGTCCGGCCCGACCGCCCGGACACCCTGCTCATCTGGCAGGTCGCGGTGGACGAGACGCACCGCGGGCGAGGACTCGCCGCCGCCCTGCTGGACGGGCTGGTCGCCCGCACCGCCACCGAGCAGGGCCTGACCCGCGTCGAGACCACCATCAGCCCGGGCAACACCGCCTCCGAGCGCCTGTTCACGTCGTTCGCCGAGCGCCACGTCGCCCACCTGGAGCGGGAGGTGCTGTTCGACACGGACGTGTTCCCCGACGGACCGCACGACTCCGAAGTGCTGTACCGCATCGGCCCCCTGTTCTTCCCTCCCGCCGTCTGAGCACCGCTTCCGCACTCCGCACCAGACCCTCCGCACCCCCCACGCAACGAGGAGCGATTCGTCGTGACCATCACCCAGCCCGACCTCAGCGTCTTCGAGACCCTCGAGTCCGAGGTGCGCAGCTACTGCCGCGGCTGGCCCACCGTCTTCGACCGTGCGCAGGGCAGCCGTATGTACGACGAGGACGGCCACGCGTACCTGGACTTCTTCGCCGGGGCCGGGTCGCTGAACTACGGCCACAACAACCCCGTCCTCAAACGGGCGTTGATCGACTACCTGGAGCGGGACGGCGTCACGCACGGGCTCGACATGTCGACCACCGCCAAGCGGGCCTTCCTGGAGTCCTTCCAGAACCTGGTGCTGCGACCGCGCGACCTGCCGTACAAGGTCATGTTCCCGGGCCCGACCGGCACCAACGCCGTGGAGGCCGCGCTGAAGCTGGCGCGGAAGGTGAAGGGGCGCGAGGCGATCGTGTCGTTCACCAACGCCTTCCACGGCATGTCGCTCGGCTCGCTCGCGGTGACCGGCAACGCCTTCAAGCGGGCCGGCGCGGGCATCCCGCTGGTGCACGGCACGCCGATGCCCTTCGACAACTACTTCGAGGGCAAGATCCCGGACTTCCTCTGGTTCGAGCGGCTGCTGGAGGACCAGGGCTCCGGGCTCAACAAGCCCGCCGCGGTGATCGTGGAGACCGTGCAGGGCGAGGGCGGCATCAACGTCGCCCGCCCGGAGTGGCTGCGCGCGCTGTCCGAGCTGTGCGAGCGGCAGGACATGCTGCTCATCGTCGACGACATCCAGATGGGCTGCGGCCGTACCGGTGCCTTCTTCTCCTTCGAGGAGTCGGGCGTCACCCCGGACATCGTCACCGTGTCCAAGTCCATCAGCGGCTACGGCATGCCCATGTCGCTCTGCCTGTTCAAGCCGGAGCTGGACATCTGGGAGCCGGGCGAGCACAACGGCACCTTCCGCGGCAACAACCCCGCCTTCGTGACGGCCACCGCCACCCTGGAGACGTACTGGGCGGACGGCTCCGCGATGGAGAAGCAGACCCGCGCCCGGGGCGAGCAGGTCGAGCAGGCCTTCATCTCCATCACCGAGGAGAACCTCGCCGACGTGAAGGAGTACCGGGGCCGCGGCCTGGTGTGGGGCCTGGAGTTCCACGACAAGGAGCGGGCCGGACGGATCGCGAAGCGCGCCTTCGAACTCGGCCTGCTCATCGAGACCTCCGGCCCCGAGAGCGAGGTCGTGAAACTGCTGCCCGCGCTCACCATCACGCCGGAGGAACTGGACGAGGGGCTCAGCATCCTCGCCCGCGCCGTACGGGAGACCGTCTGACCCGTACGGGAACACGGGAAGCCGACGGGGGCACCCGTCGGGAGACCCGACGAGAGACCCACCTATCTAGGAGGCATCGCAACACCGTGATCGTCCGTTCGTTCAAGGACATCGAAGGTACCGACCGGCATGTGAAGGCCGAGTCGGGGACCTGGGAGAGCAAGCGCATCGTCCTCGCCAAGGAGAAGGTCGGCTTCTCGCTGCACGAGACGATCCTGTACGCGGGTACGGAGACGTCGATGTGGTACGCGAACCACGTCGAGGCCGTCGTGTGCGTCGAGGGCGAGGCCGAGCTCACCGACGACGAGACCGGGCAGAAGTACACCATCACGCCCGGGACCATGTACCTGCTCGACGGCCACGAGCGGCACACGATGCGGATCAAGGAGGACTTCCGCTGCATCTGTGTCTTCAACCCGCCCGTGACCGGCCGGGAGGACCACGACGAGAACGGCGTCTACCCCCTGCTCACCGAGCCCGAGGAGGTGTGAGATCACCATGACCACCGCCACCAGGATTCCCGACCTCTACCCCAGCCGCGGCGCCACCGAGGTGGCCACCCCCCGCAAGGACCCGGTCCTCTGGTCGCCTCCGGGCACCCCCGGACCGATCGCCGACACGGAGCTCCAGTCGTTCGAGCGGGACGGCTTCCTCGCCATCGACCAGCTGGTCGGCGAGGACGAGATCGGCGTGTACCAGCGGGAGTTGGAGCGGCTCGTCACGGACCCGGCGATCCGGGCCGACGAGCGCTCCGTCGTGGAGCCGCAGTCCCAGGAGATCCGGTCCGTCTTCGAGGTGCACAAGATCAGCGAGTTGTTCGCGAAGCTCGTGCACGACGAGCGGGTCGTCGGCCGGGCCCGGCAGATCCTCGGCTCGGACGTGTACGTCCACCAGTCGCGGATCAACGTCAAGCCCGGCTTCGGCGCCAGCGGCTTCTACTGGCACTCCGACTTCGAGACCTGGCACGCCGAGGACGGTCTGCCGAACATGCGGACGGTGTCGGTCTCGATCGCGCTCACCGAGAACCACGACACCAACGGCGGGCTCATGATCATGCCGGGGTCGCACCGCACGTTCCTCGGGTGCTCGGGTGCCACGCCGAAGGACAACTACAAGAAGTCCCTCCAGATGCAGGACGCGGGCACGCCCTCGAACGAGGCGCTGACCGCGATGGCGAGCGAGCACGGCATCAAGCTGTTCACCGGCAAGGCCGGTTCGGCGACCTGGTTCGACTGCAACTGCATGCACGGCTCGGGCGACAACATCACGCCCTTCCCGCGCAGCAACGTCTTCATCGTGTTCAACAGCGTGGAGAACGAGGCGGTCGAGCCGTTCGCGGCACCGATCCGACGACCGGAGTTCATCGGAGCACGGGACTTCACGCCGGTCCGGTAGACCGACCCCGGCCGGGGGTCCGGGGGTTGCCCCCCCCCCGGAGAACGCGGCATCGGCGCAGTGAGTTTCCCGCCCGTGAGGTGAACCGGGCGAAGTGGAGCGGGTGGTGTCACAGCCAGGCCAGTGACGCCGCCCGCTCCAGCACGTTCCGTACGGCTTCCTCGTCCCCCGACGCCCCTCTGGGCACCTCGTCCGGCGTGTACCGTCCGCCGACGAGGAGACAGAAGTCGACGGGATCCAGGGTGACTTCGGCACGGACCGGCTCGTCCTCGGAGCCCAGCACCCACTGTGCGCCGCCGGTGACCGCGAACAGCACCGGCGGCGCGGTGCGTTCCAGGGCCAGGGCGAGGCCGAGGATGCGGACGGCTAGGCGGACCAGCTGCCACAGGTGGGCCTCGGGCGGTGGCGGCACGGCGAGGCCCAGCGCGCGGCCGATGTCGTCGGTGTGGATCCACACCTCGAAGGCGCGCACCAGGAAGTGCTCGGTGACCGGCAGCCGCATGCCCATCAACGTCACGGCCGGCAGGGCCGGTTCGGGCTCGCGGGCCGCCCGGGTGGCAAGCAGCGCGTCGGCCTGCGCGGCCCAGTCGGCGGCGGTCTCCTCGGGTGTACGGCCGTACTCGTGGGCGATGACCTCGGCGGTACGCCGGTTCCAGGCGTCCTCCCAGGGGAGGTCCTCATCGAGGTCCGAGGGCCGTACCCGGGTGTGGAGGCCGAGCCGGCCGGCGAGGGGTTCGTCGGCGGCGAGGAGGTGGGCGAGGGTCGCGTGCACGTCCCAGTCGTGCACCACCGGGGTGGTCCAGCGGCCCGCGGCCTCGGGCAGCAACGCCTTGAGCCCGGCGACGGCGGCGGCGTAGGGGGCGGCGTGCGCGGCGACACGGGCGGCGGCCGGGCGGGTGCGCAGGGCGAGCGGGAGCCGGCCGACGGGCCGAACGGGGGCGCCGGTCGGCGGCGGGCCGTCCAGCGGCCGTACCGTCGCGCGCAGGTGTTCCGCCTCGGCGGCGCAGGGCTCGCACTCGGCCAGGTGCGGGGTGACCCGTTTGCGGTCGGAGGGTTCCAGCGCGCCGAAGGCCCAGGCCGCCAACAGGTCCCGTACGCCCTCGTGTTCGGTGGTCACCGCACGCCCCCTCCCCCTGATTCCCTGTCCATGATGCGCCCCTTTCGCCCACCGGTTCGGGTGGGTCGGCCAAAGATTCGGCCAAGGCGCGCGGTGCGGTGCGCGGCCTGGTCCTGGCGGTGCCTTCGGGGATGCCGAGCTCGACGGTGGCCTGCCGTTGCCGTTAGGTGCGGCCCGAGAAATGGGCAAGGTGCACGACGTCCCGTTGCCGCTGCGGGAGTTCGGCGAGCGCGGAGTGCAGGAGCAGGGAGCGTTCCCGGTCGACGACGGCCTCGTCGGGGCCGGGGCGGGGTCGGGGATGGTGTGCAGGATGGCCTCGTCCACGCGGGCGTTCTTGTGGTGCTGGGCCTCGCCGCGCACCGAGTCGACGGCCCGCCGGTGGGCGAGCACGGACAGCCGGGTGCGCAGGGGTGCCCCGGCCCGCGTCGAAGGCGTAGGGCCTGCTCCGCAGCTGGGCGGACACCTCCTGCGCCACGTCCTCGGCGGCGCCGGGGCTGCGGGAGACGCGCGGGGCCACCCGCCGCCCCGGTCCGCCGTACGCCGGGGAGGCCTCGGTCGGCGCGGACCCGTCGCCGTGGACCGGCCGCCGGTGCGGTTCCGCGTCGGCGGACGGTTCGACGGACGTCCCGCCCGTGGACTCCGACAGCACCACCCCTGTGCCCCTCCCGACGTCCCGGGCGGGTCCGCGCCACCGGTTCAGCCGGACAGGACGTCCAGCAGCCGGTCCACGTCGGCGGTCGTGTTGTACACGTGGAAGGAGGCACGCAGGTTGCCCGCGCGGTCGGAGACCTGGATGCCCGCGTCGGCCAACTCGCCCTGCCGCCGGCCGAGTCCGGGTACCGACACGATCGCCGAGCCGGGCGCGGGCAGCGGTTCGTGGCCGAGGCCGGCGAGCCCTGTGCGGAACCGGTCGGCGAGGGCCAGGTCGTGGGCGTGCACGGCGTCGACGCCGAGTTCCTCGACGAGTTCGAGGCAGTGGCGCATCCCGGTGTACGGGAAGAGGGCCGGGGGCAGGTCGAAGCGCCGGGCGGAGTGGGCGAGTTCGACGACGGGGCCGTAGCAGTTGTCCCAGGGGTTCTCCGCCGCGACCCAGCCCGCCAGGATCGGGGTCAGTGCGCCGAAGTCCTCCGGGACGACGAGGAAGCTCACTCCGTGCGGCCCGAACAGCCACTTGTATCCGACGCAGACGGTGTAGTCGTAGGCGTCGGCGTCGATCGCCAGCCAGCCGGCGGACTGGGAGACGTCGAGGTAGGTGCGGGTGCCGTGGGCCCGGGCCGCGTCCCTCAGGGCGGGCAGGTCGGCGATCCGGCCGTCGGCGGACTGGGCGGAGCTGACCGCGACGAGGGCGGTGCCGTGGCGGACGGACTCGGCGAGCCGCTCCAGCGGCACGGTCCGGACCTTGAGGTCGCCGCGGGCGTGGAAGGGGTTCACCACGGAGGTGAAGTCGTTCTCGGCGGTGAGGACTTCGGCGCCCGCGGGCAGCGAGGCGGCGACCACTCCGGTGTACGCGGTGACCGAGGACCCGGCCGCGACCCGGCCGACCGGGACGCCGGCCAGCCGGGCGAAGGCGGCCCGGGCGGCCTCCAGGTCCTCGAACAGCGGGGTCGTCGACCGGCCCTCGGCCTTCAGCAGCACGGCCTCGTGCAGAGCGGCGACGGCGCGGGTGGGCAGCAGTCCGTTGCTCGCGGTGTTCAGAAAGGTGCTCTTCGGGGCGAACTCGGTCCGGACGAGGCTCTCGAAGCTTTCCGTGGTCTCCATGGATCCACTGTGACTCCCGGCGGACCTCCGGTCCATTGCGCGTTTCTGCGTCGGTTCCCCAAGGAGCGCTTATACGCCCGCCCCGACCTGCGTGTCTGTTCAGTTCTGCGGTACCGCGCACCCGTCGGGACCGCACGCCTGCGCGTCCTCCTGGTCGATCAGCCGCAGCGGCGGGCGCTCGCCCCAGGCCTGGGTCAGCGCCTGGGTGAAGACCTCGGCGGGCTGGGCGCCGGAGACGCCGAACTTGCGGTCGAGGACGAAGAAGGGCACGCCGTTCGCGCCGAGTTCGGCGGCCTCGCGTTCGTCGGCGCGGACCTCGTCGGCGTAGGCGGTGGGGTCGGCGAGCACCTCGCGGACGGCGTCGGCGTCGAGGCCCGCGGCGACGGCCAGTTCCACGAGCCGCTCGTCGCCCTCGGCGAAGACGGACCGTTCCTCGGCGAAGTTGGCCCGGTACAGCAGGCCGAGCAGCTCGTCCTGGCAGCCCTCGGCCTTGGCGAGGTGGAGGAGGCGGTGCATGTCGAAGGTGCTGCCGTGATCCCGGTCCCGGGTGCGGTAGTCCAGCCCCTCGGCGGCGGCCTGGGTCCCGAGGTTCTCCTCGCCGGCCTGGGCCTGTGCCTGGCTCATGCCGTACTTCTTGGTGAGCATCGTGATCACGGGCTGGATGTCGCCCTTGTCGCGTCCGGGGTCCAGCTCGAAGGAGCGGTGGACCACCTCGACCTGCTCGCGGTGCGGGAAGGCCTCCAGGGCCTTCTCGAAGCGGGCCTTGCCCACGTAGCACCAGGGGCAGGCGATGTCGCTCCAGATCTCGACGCGCATGTTCTCGGCTCTCTCCAGGTCGTCCGGGCGCGGGGGTTCCCTCCGCCGGTTGCCTGAACGTTCAATCAGTCTGTTTCATTCCCCGGTGACGCCGTACCGCAGGCCGTACCGCAGGGAGAGGTGGTGGTCTCCCGGGCCCGCCGGCCGCCGCGGATCGGGCGTCCAGCCCTGCCGGGCGTAGAACGCCCGGGCCCGCCGGTTGTCGACATGCACGTCGAGCACGGCCGCCCGCCTGCCGTCGGCCCGCCACTGCTCCACGCAGGCCGCGTGCAGGGCGGTGCCGACACCGGAGCGCCAGTGGTCGGGGTCGACGTGGAACTGGAACAGTCCGACCGTGTCCGCGGGCCCGCCCTCGGGCGTACGGAACGAGGCGAGTCCCACGATCCGGCCCCGCTCGACCGCGACCAGCACCTGTCCGGCGGGGCGCTCGACGGCTTCGCGCCAGGCGGCGGCCCAGTCGGTGCCGTCGTCGGGGATGCCGTCCGGGTAGTACGTGGCCCGGGCCCGCGCGTGCAGCGCGGTCACCGCCTCGGCCTCGGCGGGTACGGCGGTCCTGATCACCAGGGACTCGACGGTCCGGCGTGTTCTGATCACGCGGCGGAGGACGCGGGCGGGGCGGCTGTGGTTCCCGGACGGACGGTCAGGTTCCGTCGCGCAGGTCGTCCGGCCAGGTGGACCGGAACTCGATGTGGTCGTAGGTCACCACACACCCCTCCCCCATCGGCGACTGCGTCATGAAGCCGACCAGGGCCGCGCCGGTCTCCTTCTCGTCGCCGAGGGTGAAGAGGCGGACGAAGATCCAGCGCTTTCCGTCACGGGAGGCGTGGAAGGCGAGGGTGCGGCCGGTGCGGCTCACCCTGAACCAGACGGAACTGCCCTCCACCGTCCAGGCGTTGGCGTCGTCGGAGTGTCCCCGGGTGACCACCGTGCAGACGGTGGGCACGTCCGGGGAGTACTCCAGGCACAGCTTGGCCCAGGCCCGTTCGCCGACATGGACGTACAGCGCCCCCGCGTCGAAGGACCCGGCGAACCCCACGGTGACGCGTGCTATCAGCTGGAAGTCGCCTTCGGGCGACCCGAGCAGGCGGGGCGCGTCGGAGGCGGGGTCCAGCCCCTCACCGGCGGGCGGCACGAACCGGTCGTGGCGCGGGCCGGCCCATCCGGTGAGGACACCGTCGTCGTGGGACCAGTTGCCGTTGGGGCCGTACGTACGAAGGAGGAAGGGCAGTTCGGGAAGTTCGACGTCCATCGTCAGAGCTTCCCAGTTTCCCCTGCTCCGTGCGGCCCTTGTGGGATCAGCGTTCGAGGCTGCCGTTGAACCGACGCGGCACCCCGAGCGGGTTGGCGTCCCGCAGCTCCGCCGGAAGCAGCGCCTCCGGTGCGCCCTGGTACGCCACCGGCCGCAGCCACCGTTCGATCGCGGTGCCGCCGACCGACGTCGACGTGGAGGTCGTCGCCGGGTACGGGCCGCCGTGGTGCTGGGCCGCCGCGACGGCCACGCCGGTCGGCCAGCCGTTCACCAGCACGCGCCCGGCCAGCGGTGTCAGTTCCGCCAGGATCTCCGCGCCGCGTCCCTCGCCGGCCGACTCCTCCTCCGACAGGTGGACCGTCGCGGTGAGGTTGCCGGGCAGGCGGGAGAGCACGGCCTGCGCCTGGGCGTCGTCGTCGTAGCGGACCACGACCGTCACGGGACCGAAGCACTCCTCCAGGAGGAGGTCGTAGGCGCTCTCGCTGGTCAGCTTCTGTGCCGCCACCGTCAGGAAGCCCGCGCTCACCGTGTGCTCGCCGCCCGCGCCCGGCGTCACCGGCGAGTCGACGTCGGGGAGTTCGGCCCGCTCGGCCACGCCCGCGACGAAGTTGTCCCGCATGCGGTGGTCGAGGAGGACGCCGGCGTCGGTGTCGCTGACGGCGTCGGTCAGCGACTTCAGCAGACGGTCGCCCGCCGCGCCGGACGGGGCCAGGACGAGGCCCGGCTTCACACAGAACTGGCCGACTCCCAGCGTCATCGAACCGGCGAGGCCCGCGCCGATCGCCTCGGCGCGCTCGGCGGCGGCGGCCTCCGTGATCACGACGGGGTTCAGCGAGCCCAGCTCGCCGTGGAAGGGGATCGGCACCGGACGGGCCGCGGCGGCGTCGAACAGGGCACGGCCGCCCCGGACGGAGCCGGTGAAGCCCGCGGCGGCGACCAGCGGGTGCTTGATCAGCTCGATGCCCGCCTCGAAGCCGTGGACCAGGCCCACGACGCCCTGCGGGATGTCGTGCGCGGCGGCGGCGCGGCGCAGCACCGACGCGACCAGCTCGGACAGCCCCGGGTGGTCGGGGTGGGCCTTGACGACGACGGGGCAGCCCGCGGCCAGCGCGCTCGCGGTGTCACCGCCGGCCACCGAGAAGGCGAAGGGGAAGTTGGACGCCGAGTAGACGGCGACGACACCGAGCGGCACCTTGTAGCGGCGCAGGTCCGGGATCGGCGGGGTCGCGGTGGCGTCGGGGTGGTTGATGACGACGTCGAGGAAGGCGCCCTCGTCGACGATGTCCGCGAAGGCCCGCAGCTGGTAGCAGGTGCGGGCGAGTTCGCCGGTCAGCCGGACCGGGCCGAGCGCGGTCTCGGCGTCGGCGGCCTCGACGAGGTGGTCCTTGGACGCCTCCAGGCCGTCGGCCGCGGCGCGCAGGAACGCGGAGCGGACCGCCCGGTCGGCGAGGGAGGCACGCGCGGCGTGCGCGGCACGGACGGCCGCGTCCACCTCCTGGGCTGTGGCCTCCACCGCAACCTGTTCCCGCTGCTTCCCGGTTCGGGGGTCGACACTCCAGACTGGTGCTGCTGCCACCGCGGTCCCTCCACGTATTGCTGGGTCATTCACCAGGGTCGTTCGATATGCTGAACGCTGTCTCTGATGATGAATATGCTGTCGGAGACTATTTCCCGTCGAACGAAGGGGTCAAGGGCGATGTCGGCAGCCGAGACAGGCGGCGGGGCACAGGTCAAATCCGCGGTACGGACCGTTGAACTGCTGGAGTACTTCGCCGGACGCCCCGGCATGCACTCCCTGGCGGCGGTCCAGGAGGCCGTGGGGTACCCCAAGTCCAGCCTGTACATGCTGCTGCGCACCCTGGTGGAGCTGGGCTGGGTGGAGACCGACGCGACCGGCACCCGGTACGGCATCGGTGTCCGGGCACTGCTCGTCGGCACCTCGTACATCGACGGCGACGAGGTGGTCGCGGCGGCCCGCCCGACGCTGGACCGCCTCTCGGACGACACCACGGAGACCATCCACCTGGCCCGCCTGGACGGCACCAACGTCGTCTATCTCGCCACCCGCCAGTCGCAGCACTACCTGCGCCCCTTCACCCGGGTCGGCCGCCGGCTCCCGGCCCACTCGACGTCCCTCGGCAAGGCGCTGCTGAGCACCTACGCGGACGAGCAGGTCCGCAAGCTGCTCCCGGAGACGCTGCCCGCGCTCACCGAGCACACCATCACCGACCGGGAGAAGCTCATCGAGGAGCTGCACCAGATCCGGGAGCAGGGCTTCTCCGTGGACCGCGAGGAGAACACCCTCGGGCTGCGCTGCTTCGGTGTGGCGATCCCGTACCGCACCCCGGCACGGGACGCGATCAGCTGCTCGGTGCCGGTGGCGCGGCTCACCCCGGCGCACGAGCAGCTGGTGAAGGACGCCCTGTTCGACGCCCGTGACCGGCTGACGCTCGCCACCCGGAGGCTCTGAACGATGCAGGTCGACCTCCGCCCGGTCCACGACAGCGACCTGCCGGTCTTCTTCCGGCAGCTCAACGACCCCGAGGCGCTGCGCATGGCGGCCTTCACCCCACGGGATCCGGCCGACCGGGACGCCTTCGAGGCCCAGTGGAAGCGCCAGAGGTCCTCCGCCGACGTGGTGGTGCGTACGGTGCTGGCCGACGGTGACGTGGTGGGCAGCGCGGCGGTGTACGGAGAGCCGGGCGAGCGCGAGGTCACCTACTGGATCGACCGCGCCTACTGGGGCAAGGGCATCGCCACCGCCGCCCTGACCGCACTCCTGGCCGAGGTGCCGGAACGCCCGCTGTACGCCCGCGCCGCCGCCGACAACGAGGCTTCGCTGCGCGTCCTGGCCACGTGCGGATTCCGGCTCACCGCCCGGACCACGGGCTACGCGAACGCCCGCGCCGAGGAGATCGACGAAGTCGTGCTGACGCTGGAGGGCTGAGCCGCCCCGGCCCCGGCCCGGCGGGACTTTCATGAACAGGCGATGAGAAATCCGGTGGGAAGGGAACGATCCCCTCACTCCGGCTCGTCCTTCTGAGCGGGATGAACAAAACGATCAGGCGCGCCTCCGTCTTCATACTGCTCCTGGTGTTCGCTCTGTTGTTCAGGGCGACCTGGGTGCAGTTCTACGACGCCAAGGCGCTCGCAGACGACAAGGACAACCGGCGCAACGCGATCGAGCTGTACAGCGCGCCGCTCGGCAACATCGTGGTGGGCGGCAGATCGGTCACCGGCTCGGCGCCGACGAGCGGCGACCTCAAGTACAAGCGGACGTACACGAACGGCAAGCTGTACGCGGCCGTCACCGGCTACAGCTCGCAGGCGTACGGGGCGACGCAACTGGAGGGCATCTACCAGAACCTGCTCGACGGCACGGACACCCGGCTGAAGACCGTGATGGACACCGTCACCGACAAGCGGGCCGACCCGGGCAACGTGATCACGACGATCGACCCGTCCGTGCAGAAGGCGGCGTACGACGCGCTCGGTGACAACAAGGGCGCCGCCGTCGCGATCGACCCGGCCACGGGCCGGATCCTCGCGGTCGCCTCGACCCCGTCGTACGACCCCTCGAAGCTCACCACGGGCGAGGGCGACGCCTGGTCGCAGCTGACCAAGGACTCCGAGAAGCCGATGACGAACCGGGCGCTGCGCCAGCCGCTGCCGCCGGGCTCGACGTTCAAGCTGGTCGTGGCCGCGGCGGCGCTGGAGGACGGGCTGTACTCGTCGGTGGACGAGAAGACCGACAGCCCGAACCCGTACCAACTGCCGCTGTCGACGGACGTGCTGTCGAACGAGAACCCCTCGGCGCCCTGCGAGAACGCCTCGATCCGGGTGGCCCTGCAGTACTCCTGCAACAACGTCTTCGCGAAGATGGCCGTCGACCTGGGTGATGCCGAGGTCCGGGCGACCGCGGAGAAGTTCGGGTTCAACGACGCCACGCAGGACGTCCCGGTGCGGGCGTACGAGAGCGTCTACCCCAAGGACATGGACAAGGCGCAGACGGCGCTGTCGGGCATCGGCCAGTTCGACGTGACGGCGACGCCGCTGCAGATGGCCATGGTCTCGGCGGCGATAGCCAACGGCGGCAAGCTGGTCTCGCCGCACATGGTGTCCCAGATCACCGACAGCGGCGGTGACGTCCTGGAGAACTACGACGACGACACGGACACCAAGGAGATCGTCAGCTCCTCCACCGCCGAGCAGTTGCAGTCGGCGATGCAGACGGTCGTCGAGGAGGGCACCGGAACGAACGCGCAGATCTCCGGCGCGACGGTCGGCGGCAAGACCGGTACGGCCCAGCACGGCGAGAACAACAGCAAGACGCCGTACGCCTGGTTCACCTCGTACGGCAAGGCCGACGGCAAGGAGGTCGCCGTCGCGGTGATCGTGGAGCAGTCGAACGCGGCCCGGTCGGAGGTCAGCGGCAACGGGCTGGCCGCGCCGGTCGCCAAGGCCGTGATGGAAGCGGCGCTGAAGAACTGACGAAGCAGGGGGACGGTCGCGCCTCGGTCGCCGCAGACCGTCCCCCGGGCCCGCTACCTCGCGCCGAGGATCTGCTCGATCGGGTTGATCGCGAAGTACACCAGGAACAGCGCCGAGGTCGCCCACAGCAGCCAGTGGATCTCCCTGGCCCTGCCGAGGACCGTCTTGATCACCACGTAGGCGAGGAAGCCCGCGCCGATGCCGTTGGTGATGGAGTACGTGAAGGGCATCACGGCGATGGTCAGGAACGCCGGGATGGCGATCTCGTACCGGTCCCAGTCGATGTTCTTGACCTGGGTCATCATCAGGAAGCCGACGGCGACCAGGGCCGGGGCGGCCGCCTGGAGCGGCACGATGGTGAGCAGCGGGGTCAGGAACAGCGCGAGGCCGAACATGGAGCCGGTGACCAGGTTGGAGAAGCCGGTGCGCGAGCCCTCGCCGACGCCGGCCGCCGACTCGATGTAGGAGGTGGCCGAAGAGGACGAGGCCGCGCCGCCCGCGACCGCCGCGACACCGTCGATGAGCAGGACCCGGCTGAGGCCGGGCACCTTGCCCTCGTCGTCGAGCAGTCCGGCCTCGGCGCTGATGCCGACGACGGTGCCCATGGTGTCGAAGAAGTCGGACAGGATCAGCGTGAAGATCAGCAGGACGACGGTGACGACGCCGACACCGGCCGCGTCGAAGGCCCCGAACAGGCTGAAGTGACCGAGGAGCCCGAAGTCGGGGGTGTCGACCACCTTGTCGGGCCAGGCGGGTGTGGTCAGGCCCCAGGCCTTGATGTCGGCGACGGCGTTGATGATCATCGCGACGATCGTCATGGTGACGATGCTGATCAGGATGGCGCCCTTGACCTTGCGGGCGAGCAGGCCGATCGTCAGCAGCACGCCGAGGCAGAAGACGAGGATCGGCCAGCCGGTGAGGGTGCCGGTGGCGCCGAGCTGGACCGGGACCGTGGTGCCCGCGATGTCGGGGATCCGGCTGACGAAGCCGGCGTCGACGAAGCCGATGAAGGCGATGAACAGGCCGATGCCGACGCTGATGGCCTGCTTGAGGGGTTGCGGGATGGCGTGCATGACCGCCTCGCGCAGCCCGGTCAGCACCAGCACGCAGATCAGCAGGCCTTCGAGGACGACCAGGCCCATCGCGTCGTCCCAGCTCATCAGCGGGGCGATCTGGAAGGCGACGACCGCGTTCAGGCCGAGACCGGCGGCGAGGGCGAGGGGCAGGTTGCCGCCGACGCCCATGATGATCGTCATGACGGCGGCCACCAGGGCGGTGGCGGTGGTCAGTTGGACCGCGTCCAGCTGGTGGCCGAACTTGTCCTTGGCGCTGCCGAGGATGAGGGGATTCAGGACAAGGATGTAGGCCATGGTGAAGAACGTGGCGAAGCCGCCGCGTATCTCACGGGCGAAGGTGGATCCCCGCTCGGAGATCTTGAAGAACCGGTCGACGCTGTTCGTCGCGGGTGGCGGGCCGCTCGGCCGGTCGGCCACCTTCTGCGGTTCGGACATGGTTGCTGCTCCTTGTTGCCTGAATGATCGGTGCGCGGGTGCTGGCTGGATTGTTCCCTCGATGAACCCGTTGCAGGTTTTCCCCGTGTTACGGAATCAGGGTCGGGGGACCATACAGCGTTCGAAGGCCCGTACGAACCCAGTGATCGGTCACTGCTACGCTTCCGGATCTCGTCCGGAGACCCGCCGGATGATCACGTGTCATCCACATGACGCACACCGGCGTCCGAGGACGCTTCCGCCGCCGTGAGGAGAGGCCCCGTGGGCACAGTCGTCGACGACGCCGCCTCCGTGGAGTTCCACGCCTTCTTCGAACGTCACTACGCCGAACTGTCCCGCCTCGCCCATCTGTTGACAGGCGAGGCCGATGCCGCCGACGACCTGGCGGCGGACGCGCTGCTGGCACTGTGGCACCGCTGGGACCGGGTCCGCGCGGCCGACCATCCGGTGGCGTACGCCCGGGGCGTCGTCGCCAACCTGGCCCGCACCCGGATCCGCAGCGCGGTCCGCGAGCGGCGGCGCGTCGCGCTGTTCTGGTCGCAACGCGAGGAGAAAACCGAGAACCCGGACGTGGCCGGCGTGGTGGACGTCCAGGGGGCGTTGCGCGGACTGCCGTTCCGCAAACGGGCGTGTGTGGTGCTGCGGCACGCGTTCGACCTCTCCGAGAAGGACACCGCGCTCGCCCTCGGGATCTCCGTCGGTACGGTGAAGAGCCAGACCTCCAAGGGCATGGCGGAGTTGCAGCGGCTGCTCGGCCCGCAGGCCCCACCGCTTAGAGTGCATGCGGCGATGGCGCGCACCAGTGACGCTGCGGGAGGGGACCGATGACGACGCAGCGGGACGTGCACGAGAAGCTGCGCGCCCGGCTGCACGAGGCGGCCGGGACGCACGAACCCGACCGCGCGCGCATCCTGGCCCGCGTCGAGCGCGGCATGAGCGAGCAGACCCGCACCGGCCGCCTCGACCACGAGCCGGCGCGTCCGCCGGTGTTCGGCTGGGTGCGGGTGGTCGCCGCCACCGCCGCGGTCGCGGGTGTACTCGGTGTCGGCGGTTACGCGGTGGCGTCCGCGGTCAAGGAGGACACGCCCCCGCAGAAGTCGGTCGTGGCGACGGTGACACCGTCCCCGGACGCCACCAGCCGTGCGCCCGCCCCGCCGCCGGATCCGACGCCGAGCGCCCCCGAGACCTCCCGCGAGCCCAGTGGTTCGCCGTCGGGGACGCCGAGTGCGAAGGCCACCACCGAGGCGCCCGCCACCTCCGGCGGTTCCGCGGACAAGGACGGCCCGCTGTGGTCGGACGGTTCGGTGGACCCGCACAGCAACGAGTTCTGGGCGCAGAGCAACGTGACGGTGAGGACGAGCGGGAAACTCACCGCGCTCACCGTCCGGTTGAAGGTCAGGCAGACCGGCGGGGTCACCTCGGCCGGTGCCTGGCGGTCCGCTCCGGAGGACGACTTCACCCTGACGGTCGCCGAGGAGAACGGCTTCCTCGTCTACACCTGGGTGCTCAAGCCGGACCGCACGGTGTGGCCGGGCGACTGGGTGTTCGCGGGCCAGTACGACCACGACCGCGGCGGCCGGGACGCGAAAGACGACGCCTACGAGATCACCGCCACCGTGGGGGGCCAACAGCGTTCCGTGTCCGGCGACTTCGCCGCCCAGGCGGACGACGAGGGCGACTCGTAGAAAGTTTCCGAAACGGCGGCAACCTTTTGCCCCGCGGTGGCGACCGGCAGGAGGACAGTCCGGCCAAGCCCCCCTTGGGCCGGACCGATCCCCTGCTGGTCGAGCCCCCCTCGGCCGGTGAGAGGGAGGCCCCCGCCGGTGACGACCGGCGGGGGCCTCCCGCGTCCCGTACTCATGTCACGCACTCATTTCACCCACTCGGTTCACGCGTTCAGTTCATGGTGGCTCCGACGGCCGTCGATCCAGTGGTCAGGAACGTGGTGGCCGGCAGGGACCCGTCCGGCCGCCGCGCACCGTACGCCGTGGTCGCGTCCGTCGACCTGAAGGCGGGCGTCGACACCCCGCTGTCCCAGTTGTTGGCCGCGGACACCGTCGAGGAACCCGGCTTCGCGAGTCCGCCCTTGTTGCCGACCGCGAGATTGCGGGCCAGCCGGGCCTTGCCGGTGGCGAAGTGGAAACCGTCCTCGGTGTTCGCGTAGGCGGTGTTGCGGTTGAGCACGATCGCCCCCGGGTTGGAGTTCTCGGTGAACCCGTTCAACGTGTTGCCCCACGCCGCGTTGTGGTTCACCACATGCCCGACGGTGACTCCCCCGCCGCCCAGCTCGAACCCGTTGCCGTCGCCCTCGAAGGCCGGGTCGGACCAGCGGTTCCTGCCGTTGCCGAAGGCCCAGCTGTGCTCGACGGTGACCGGCGAGGAGAACTGCCAGAGGTCGAGGCCGTCGTCGGAGTTGTCGTACAGCCGGGCGCCCGTGATCCTGTTGCCCGTCCCGGAGCCGAACTTCACGGCGATCCCGTCGGCGTTCTCGCCGTGCCCGGCGGCGTCGTAGTTGCCGTGGCTGTCCAGGTTCTGCACGAGGTTGTCGGTGGTGCCGTCGCCCCGCAGGGTGAAGCCGGAGTCGCCGTTGTCCGCGGTGACGAGGTTCTTGAAGACACCGCCGGCCGAGGAGGTGGCGACGAAGCCCTGGGCCGGGGAGTTCTGGAAGGTGAGGTCCTGGACGGTCCAGTAGTCGCCGTAGACACCGGCGAGCCAGGAGCCGTCGGGCAGCTGGGAGCCGTCGATCCGTACCTTCTCGCCGCCGTACGCCCGCAGCGTGATCCGTGCCGAACTCGTGCCGCTCGCGGTGGACTTGAGGGTCGCCGCCGGGGTGTAGGTGCCGGCCCGGACCTGGATGACGGTGCCGGCGGACGCGTTCCTGACGGCCGACTCCAGCTGGGCCGTGGTGGAGACGGTGACCGTCGTCGTGGCGGCCTGGGCACCGCCTCCCGACAGCCCGAGGTGGACGCCGCCCGCCCCCGCGGCGACGGCCACCGCCGCGGCGATCGAGAGAGTCCGCGTTCTGCGGTGGCGTCCGGAACTTGGGCGCACGGATGGTCCTTTCCTCGGAGGTCGGGGACGACAGCGGGTCGGAGGGGCCGCCTCGGCCCGCTGCTGCCATCCGGTCGCCGCCCCGACCCGAAAGGTTGCCGCCGCCCCGCGAAAACGATCGAAACTTTCGCTCCCGCCGGCCCCACCCGCACCGATTGACGCCTTGATCGCCTCCGATGACACTCCGAGAACAACAGACCCCACAGAAACCCCCACAGTCACACAGGATGTGTCATGCGACCTCCCGGACGCCGCACCGCCCGCACGTTCCTGACTCCCTTCCTGGTCCCCCTCCTCGCTCTTGCCCTCTCCTTCCTCTCCCTCCTCGCCAGTCCACCGAGCACCGCGCACTCAGGAGCACCACCCGTGAAGAAGCCCCAGTACGCCGGCTACCTCTTCGCCTACTTCACCGGCGAGGGCACCGCCGACGGTGAACAGATCCGCTACGCCCTCAGCCGCGGCAACGACGCGCTGCACTGGAGGGAGCTGAACGCGGGCAAGCCGGTCCTCACCTCCACGATCGGCGAGAAGGGGCTGCGGGACCCGTTCGTGATCCGCGCCCCCGAGGGCGACAAGTTCTACATGATCGCCACCGACCTCAGGATGTACCGCAACAGCAGCGGCAGTTGGGACCAGGTCCAGCGGCACGGCAGCAAGTCGATCATGGTGTGGGAGTCCACCGACCTGATCCACTGGACCGACCAGCGCCTGGTGAAGGTCTCCCCGGACAGCGCGGGCAACACCTGGGCGCCGGAGGCCTACTGGGACGACTCCCTGGGCGAGTTCGTCGTCTTCTGGGCGTCGAAGCTGTACGCCGACGACGATCCCGACCACACGGGATCGACGTACAACAAGATGCTCTACGCGACCACGAAGGACTTCCGCGGCTTCAGCGAGCCGAAGGTCTGGGACGACCCCGGCTACTCGGTCATCGACTCGACGGTCGTGAAGCACGAGGACACCTACTACCGCTACACCAAGGACGAGCGCGACCCGTCCTCCAGCTCGCCCTGCTCGAAGTTCATCACCGGCGAGAAGTCGACCTCGCTGACCGACACCTCGTACGACTTCGTCTCCGACTGCATCGGGAGCGGCTCGATCGACCGCGGCGAGGGGCCGACGGTCTTCAAGTCGAACACCGAGAAGAAGTGGTACCTGTTCATCGACGAGTACGGCGGTCGCGGGTACGTCCCCTTCGAGACCACCGACCTCGACTCGGGCCGCTGGACCATGTCCGCCGACTACCAGCTCCCCGCGAGCCCGCGGCACGGCACGGTGCTGCCGGTGACACAGAAGGAGTACGACCGGCTGCTGGCCGCCTACCCCTCCACCCCGGCCTCGGTCGTGGACGCGACGGCGACCGGGCAGAAGGGGTACGCGGTGGTCACCGAGGCCGCGTCCAAGGTGGTGCTGCCGATGCGGCCGGGCCTCAAGGAGACAGATCTGCGCGGACTCGCGCCGAGGCTCTGGGTGGGCGAGGGCGCGACGCTGAGCCCGAGGTCGGGCACCCGCCGGGACTTCCGCAAGCCGCAGACGTACACCGTGACGGCCGCCGACGGCACGAAACGCGCCTGGACGGTCGAGGCGGTCCGCACCGGCAGCCCGGCCCTGCCCGGCCTCAACGCCGACCCCGACGTGCACTATCTGAACGGCGAGTACTGGATCTACCCGACGACGGACGGCTTCCAGGGCTGGGGCGGGACCAGGTTCAAGGCGTACTCGTCGAAGGACCTGGTCCACTGGAAGGACCACGGCGTCATCCTGGACCTCGGGCCCGACGTGGCCTGGGCGGACAAGTACGCGTGGGCTCCGGCCATCGCCGAGCGGGACGGCAGGTACTACTTCTACTTCTGCGCCGAGCAGCAGATCGGCGTGGCGGTGGCCGACTCCCCCGCCGGCCCCTTCGAGGACGCGCTGGGCAAGCCGCTGGTCGCCAAGGGCGGTTCCCTCCCCGGCCAGATGATCGACCCGGCGGTCTTCACGGACGACGACGGGACGTCGTACCTCTACTGGGGCAACGGGCACGGCTACGTGGTGCCGCTGAACGACGACATGACGTCGTACGACGCCTCGAAGGTGCGGGACATCACCCCGGGCGACTTCCGCGAGGGCTCGTTCGTGATCAAGCGGAACGGCACGTACTACTTCATGTGGTCCGAGGACGACACCCGCAGCGAGAACTACCACGTCGCCTACGCGACCGGACCGTCCCCGCTCGGCCCGTGGACCGAGCGGGGGACGATCCTGTCCAAGCGGGCCGAGTACGGCATCCTCGGCACCGGCCACCACTCCGTGGTGAACGTGCCCGGCACCGACGACTGGTACGTCGTCTACCACCGGTTCGCCCTCAACGGCCCCGGACGGCCGGGCGGCGACGGCATGCACCGCGAGACGGCCGTCGACCGGATGGAGTTCGCGGCGGACGGCACGATCGAGCCGGTGGTGCCGACCCTGGAGGGCGTCAGGCCGGTTCGACAGCGCCCCTGACGGGCGGCGGAGCGCCTAGCCGACGAAGTACGTCGGGTTCGGCAGCTTGTACGTGCGGTCGGCGTAGCCGCCGTCCAGGTCCGAGTACTGGTCGCCGAAGTTGGCGACGATCTCGTACCCGAGGTCCTTCTCGATGTGCTTCCGGGTGCCGGACTTGTACTGCACGGTGGTGCAGGTCCAGGCACCCGGCGTGGCACAACCGCCGAGGTAGGACGGCGGGTTGGCGGCGTCCTTGAGGAACATGTGGCCGGCGTCGAGGTTGACGTCGGCGCCGACCTTCTTCAGGTTCTCGACGGCCGCCGAGCGCTGGGCCTCGCTCAGGCCCGAGTTGTAGAAGACCTCGACGCCCTTCTTCTCGGCGTACCGCACGAGTTCGGGGCTGCCGAACACGGCCGGGCGGTCGGCCTTGTTGACGTAGGCCGCCCAACTCGCCGAGTTGTAGGTGTAGTTGTAGCGCTTCTCGTAATCGAGGCTGAGCAGCAGGGTGTCGTCGATGTCGAAGACGACGGCGGGCTTCTCCCCCTTGTGCAGCGCCTTGCGGGCCGCCTGGTCGATGTACTTCCTGGCGGCCGAGTCGATCCGCGCGAGGTCCTTGGCGTAGGGGCTGTCCGCGGACGCCTGGTAGACGCCGTTCGCGTCGGCTGCGGTGCCGTAGTAGCTGTCGATGTCCTTCACCAGCAGCCCGATGTTGTAGGGCTCGTGCGTGGAGTTGGCCGTGGACTGGCCGGCGGTGGCCGCACCGGCGCCGTACAGGACGGCACCGGTGACGGCACAGGCGGCGGTGACGGCCGCGATGCGCAGGGGCTTGCGTTGCAGTGACTTATGCATGACACAGGTTTCTACGCGCGTCACCCCCTCCGGCGCGAGACCCGCCGGGCAAAAAACGGGTCAAGCACCCCGGCCGGGTCGGTCGGTCGTCGTTCCGACCACGGTCCGACGACGAGCTGCCGTCAGTTCATGGTCGCCCCGATGGTGGTCGAGCCGGTCGTCAGGAACGTCGTCGTCGGCAGGGTGCCGCTCGTGCCGCGGGCGTTGTACGTGCTGCTCGCGTTCGTGGACCGGAAGGCCGGGGTGGCGATCCCGGAGTCCCAGTTGTTGCCGGCGGAGACGACCGAGGAGCCCTTGTTGACCGAGCCGCCGCCGTTGCCGACGGCGAGGTTCTTGCCGAGGCGGGCGGCGCCGGTGGCGAAGTAGTAGCCCCACTTGGCGTTGGCGTAGGCGGTGGTGCGGTTGAGGACGATCGCGCCCTTGTTGGAGTTCTCGGTGAAGCCGTTGCCGGCGTTGTCCCAGGCCGCGGAGTTGTTGATGACGTGCGCGACGACCTCGCCGTCGCCGCCCAGCTTGTAGCCGTTGCCGTCGCCCGCGAACGCCGAGTCGGACCAGCGGTTCCTGCCGTTGCCCATGGCCCAGGTGTGCTCGACGGTGACCGGCGAGGAGAACGACCAGAAGTCCAGGCCGTCGTCGGAGTTGTTGTACAGGCGGGCCCCGGTGATCAGGTTGCCGGAGCCGGAGCCGAACTTCACGGCGATGCCGTCGGCGTTCTCGCCGTGGGTGGCGGCGTCGTAGTTGCCGTAGCTGTCGATGTTCTTCACGGTGTTGTTGACCGTGCCGTCGCCGGTGAGTGTGAAGCCGGAGTCGCCGCCGTTGACGGTCTTGATGTTGTTCCACACCGTCCCGGTGCAGGACTGGCAGACGACCGCGCTGTCCGGCGAGTTCTGGAAGGTGATGTTCGAGACGTTCCAGTAGTCCGCGGTGAGCTTGAGGATCCAGTCGCCGTCGGGCAGCGACGACCCGTCGATCTTCACGGTCTCCGAGCCGTACGCGGTGAGCGTGACCGGCGCCGAGGAGGTGCCGTTGACCGTGGACTGGAGGGTGGCCGTCGGGTAGTAGGTGCCGCCGCGGACCTGGATGACGGTGCCGGCCGTCGCGCCGGACAGGGCGCTGCTCAGCTCGGCCGAGGTGTCGACGACCACGGTCGCGGCCTGGGCCTGGGTGGGGAGGACGGCGAGGCAGGTACCGAGCGCGAGGGCCGCCGCGGTGGTGAGAGCGGTACGACGAGACATGGGTGCGGGTCCTTTCGTCGTTCAGCCGGTGGGGAGATGGGGATGCGGGGACGGGGATGCGGGGACGGAGCGATGGTGGGGAGTTGAGCGGGGTGGTTCACAGGACGGAGTCGAGCCATGCGAAGACCTCGTCCTGCATGCGGTCGACGAAGACATGGCCGAGGTCGGGCCAGGTCTTCAGGCGCAACCGCTCCTCGGCGTGGCGCGCACGCCAGACGGCACGGAGCTTGTCGTGGGCCACCCGTACGCCGTCGGCGGGGAAGAGGGTGTCCAGCGCGCCGCCGAAGAAGAGCATCGGCCTGGGTGCGGCGATGCCCGCCACGTCGGGGAAGTCGAGGAACCGGGGAAGCCCCGGGTGGAGCATGTAGTACGACGACTGCCCGCGCAGCGTGTTGTTGCCGGGCACCATCATTTCCTTCAGGCCCGTCATCCAGCACACGCTCGCCGCGGCGGCGATGTCGTCGCTGAGCGCGGCCGTCTGCCAGGCCCGGTAGGCGCCCATGGAGAACCCGAGGGCCGCGACCCGGCGTCCGTCCACGCGGTCGAGACCGGCCAGGAACCCGGCGGCTCGGGCGTCCTCGCGGGCCATGAGTCCGGCGAGCGAGGAGCCGAGGTGGGAGAGGTTGGAGGCGAGGGCCTGCTGTTGGTCGTAGACGAGCGGGCCGCGGTCGCCCCAGCCGAGGGCGTCCAGGCAGAGGACGACATGGCCGCGCCGGGCGAGTTCGTCGCCGACGAAGCGTCCGCTGAAGTACCTGTCCGCCCAGGCCTGCGCGGAGGCGAGGCGGGTGTCGTCGTACCAGGGCCGGACGAGCTTCTCCTTCCCGATGTCGAACTTCGCTCCGTGGTCGTGGAGGAGGAGCACGGCGGGGAAGGGGCCGGGGCCGTGCGGGGTGAGCAGGGCGCCGCGGACCCGTTCGTAGCGGGTGAGGGAGAGGGTGACCGACTCCCTTGTGTAGCCGTCGCCTTGAGGGCCGGTGGTGAACTCCGGCGCGTACGGCGTCCCGTGCTGCCGGTCCACGAGGAGGTGCTCCTCGACCGTGGCACGGGCGGCGCGACGCCAGGACCCGAAGTCACGGATCGGGGAGGTGCCGTAGGCGAGCGGGAAGCGCAACTCGTCCTTGAGTGCGGGGTGGAAGTCGGGGAGGTTGCCGCCGACGAGTCCGGGTGCCTGCGCCGGGTCGGTGGCGTGCGCCGGGCCGGTGGCTCCTCCGAGGAACGCCGCCGCCGTGGCTCCCGCCACGAAGCTACGGCGGCCGAACGGCTCACTCATGGTGCCTCCCGGCGCCGGCGTGCCGCAGGACGTGGTGCTCGACGGCCGACCGGGAGGTGAGCGGCCGGTAGGCGTAGACGTCGGCGGGGTCCCAGCCGACCTCGTCGGTGAGACCGAGGCCGGTCGCGACGGCGTCCAGGCGGGCGGGCCGGCCGTTGAACCAGGAGCCGGTGTCCCGGAAGTGCTCGCCGCCGTAGTCCGCGACGGCCAGCGCCGGGTTGCCGCGCGGGTACACGAAGACGTTGCGCTCGGAGAAGACCGCGGACTCCAGTCCCGCGCCGAGCGCGTACAGGGTGTCGGCGGCCCGGCCCCGGTAGACGTTGTTGACGACGTGCACCTGGCCGAAGCGGACGCGGGGGCCGCGCTGCACGATGTCGGTGAAGAGGTTCCGGGCGAAGGTGACCTTGAGGTGGCCGCGGTCCCGGTCGCCGCGTCCGTCGCCCGAGCCGATGAGGATCGCCTTGTCGTGGTCGGTGAACCGGCTGTCGGAGACCGTGACGAAGTCGGAGCCGTCCTCGATGTCGAGGAGCCCGTCGTGCCGTTGGACGTGCTCGCCGTGGAAGCCGACAGGGGCCTCGCGGTCCGGAAAACGGCCGTCGGTGAAGGTGCAGTGGTCGACCCAGATGTTCTTGCCGGTGATCACGGTCATCGCGTCGAAGCGGGCGTTCCAGCTGCCCTGTGTGCCGTCGTCCGGTGACCAGGCGGTGAAGTGGTCGACCGGTGCCTCCAGTCGGAGGTTCCGGACGATGATGTTCGTGCCCGTGTTGACGGTCAGGAAGACTCCGAGGAGCCGTGCGTCGGCGCCCACGCCCACCAGGGTGGTGTTGCTCGGCACGGTCAGCTGGATCTGCAGCTTCTCCTTCGTGGAGCCCGTCTGCCGGAGTCGGCGCTGCGGTCCGCAGTAGTCGTGGCGGGTGTCGGACCAGGTGGTGCCGTCCTCGCCGAAGCAGGACCGGTAGCGGGCGAGGTCGTATCCGGGCGCGTAGTCCTGCTCTCCGAGCAGCGAACCGTCGTCCGCCTCATGGCCGCTCACGGCACCGACGACCCGGATCACCTTCGGCGCGATGGGGTCGCCGTCGTTCGCCAGGGCCTCCTTCAGTTCGGCGCGGGTGTGCACCGTCCGGGTGGTGCCGCCCGCGCCGCCGGTGGTACCGGAGCCCCAGCCGAGGGGGCCGCGCCCGGTGGCGGAGGCCTCGGGCGCCCAGGCCGGGCACACGCAGGCGAGCGCGAGCAGGACGGCGGCAGCCCTACGCACGGGGTCGCCAGTCGCCGAGATAGGCCGACCTGGTGTGTGACGCGGCCTGTGCCGCCGTGAGTTGGGGCCGGTTCTCCGGCACCGTGATCGCGGCGCCCGGGCCGGTGTTGCGGTACTCCCTGAACCGCATGGTCTGCCAGGGGTACGTCTCCCGCATGTTGGTGTACGGCGCCACCACGTCGATCCCCGCACCGATCCGGCTGTCCCGGACGACGAGGGACGGCCAGGCGGTCGTCTCGTACGTCGGCACCCACGGCCGCGCCAGCCGGTACGCCCCGTCCTCGGCGCCGGAGGTGATGAGGGAGCGGAGGGCGAGGATGCCGTGCGGGTTGGCACGGGCGGTGGACGGGGCGAAGACCATGCCCTTGGGGGTGAAGGTGACGTCCCGGCGCAGGGTGCGGAAGTGGCACTCCTCGAAGACGGCCGTCGCCCGGCCGAAGACGAAGTCGACGTCACCCTCGATGTAGCAGCGGTGGAAGTACTGCCGGTCGAAGGCGTCCAGGGCGGTCGTCTCGACGAACAGGGTGTCCTGGTGGGCCAGCAGCCGCACGTTCTCGAAATGTGTGCGGTCGCCGTACGTGTACGCCGCCACCGCCTGGGTGCCGGTGATCTCGGGATGGTCGGCGCGCAGCCAGTCGTTGGCCAGGGTGAGATCGCGGACGGTCAGCCCGGGGGCCGCCGAGGTGAAGGTGGCGGAGCCCGCGGTGCCGTACGTTCCCGAACCGTCGGGCTTCTGGGTGCCGTTCGCGTGGTCGAAGACGATGACGACGTCCCGCGGGTCGCGGGTGGCGCCGCGCAGGGTCAACTCCGCCTTGTCCGCGGGGATGTCGACGACTTCGCGATACGTCCCCGGGTGCACGACGATCGTCCGGCCGGGCCCGGTCACCGCGTCGACGGCCGCCTGCACGGAGTCGCCGGGGCGGACGTGCAGGACCCGGTGGCCGCCGGTGCCGGCGGAAGCGGCAGCGGAACCAGCGGTGACGGCGGGAGCGGCGGCGGCCAGGCCTCCGGCGAGTCCCGTCAGGAGGGTACGTCTGCGCATGTCAGCACCCCTGCTTCCACGGCCGCCAGTCACCGAGGTAGGCCGCGCGGGTCGCCGACCGGGCCTGTTCCGGGGTGAGTTGGGGGCGGTTCTCGGGGACGGTGATCTCGGCGCCGGGGCCGGTGTTCCGGTACTCGGCGAACCGCTGGCGCTGCCACGGGAAGGAGTCCGACATGCTGGCGTAGGGGGCGACCGCGTCGATGCCGGGGCCGAGCCAGGTGTTCCGCACGGTGAGCATCGGGCGGGCGGTGGTGTCGGAACTGGGCACCCAGGGGCGGGCCAGCTTGTAGAAGGCGTCCGGGGCCTCGCTGCTGATCCGGCCGCGCAGTACCAGGTAACCGAGCGGGTTGGCGCCCGCCGTGGAGGGCGCGAAGACGAAGCCGTACGGGGCGGTCGTCAGGTCGGCGCGGTTCAGGGTGCGGAAGTGGCAGTCCTCGAACACCGCGGTGCCCCGGCCGAAGACGAAGTCGACGTCACCCTCCGCGTAGCAGTGGGAGAAGTACTGCCGGGCGACGACGGAGAGCGCGAAGGAGTCGGCGTAGAGGGTGTCCTGGTGGCCGAGGAAACGGCAGTGGTGGAAGGCCGAGCGGTCGCCGAGGACCTTGACGGCGACGGCCTGGGTGCCGGAGATTCCCGGGTGGTCGGCGCGCAGCCAGTCGTTGGCGAAGGTGACCCAGCGGGCGGTGAAGCCGTCGGTGCGGATCAGGGTGGTGGCGGAGCCGGTGGTGCCGTAGGTGCCGGAGCCGTCCGGCTTCGGGGTGCCGGCCGCGTTGTCGTAGACGATGACGACGTCACGCGGGTTCTCGCTCGCGCCGATCCAGGTCATCTCGGCGGCGGCCTCGGTGCGCTGCCCGGTGGCGGGGTCGACGACTCCGGCGGACACCGTCTCGCGGTACTCGCCGGGCGCGATGACCAGGGTGTGTCCGGAGGTGGTGGCGGCGGACACGGCGGCCTGGACGGTGGTGAAGTCGCCGCGGCCCCGCTGGTCGACGTAGAGCGTCTTCGGGGTGAGCCGGGCGGCCGGTGATCCGAACCGGCCGAAGGGGCGGGGCCGGGCGGCGGCCTCGGCAGGACGGCTGCCGGCCGCCCCGAGCGCGGCGCCCGCTCCGGCGCTCGCCATCAGGAATCTCCTTCTGGACAGGGGCCTGGACAGGAGGAGTGGGAAGTGGGGCGAGGGCATGCGGGAACTCCTTGGATGTGCGGCTCGGGAGAGCGGTGCGGTGCTTCCTCGCGTGCGGGGTGTGGCCGGGGCGGGCGCATCCCTGGGTCCCGCCCCGGCCTGTTCGACGGGTGTCAGCACAGACGTCCGGCGCCCGCCCCGTGGTCGACGATCGCCGGGACGGACTTCGCCCGGTCGACCTTGGTGCGCAGGGTCGGCGTCCAGCCCGCGCCCGACGGGAGGGTCTCGGCGGGGAGTTCCGCGTTGTGCACGGCGAGCAGGTCGACGGCCTTGCCGTTGACGTGGTTGCCCGCGACGGTGACCGGCGACTCGTTCCACCGCTTGAGGACCTTCGCCGCGCTGACCCCGGCCGGCAGCGTGAACGCGTTGTGTTCGGCGACGAGTTGGGACTCCTTGCCGATGCCGTAGCTGTAGGCGTAGGAGTCGTCGGCCACGAAGTGGTTGTTGTACGAGTCGACCTGTCCGAAGCGGACCCGGGGTGCGCGCTCGACGAGCTTCGAGAACAGGTTGTGGTGGAAGGTGACCTTCAGGTGTCCCCGGTCGCCGACCGCCGTGGACTCGCTGTCGCTGTTGCCGACCAGGATCGTCTTGTCGTGCTCGGTGAAGACGTTCCAGGAGGCGGTGACGTAGTCGGCGCCGCGGACGATGTCGAGTTCGCCGTCGTGCTGCTGGTAGAGCATGCCGAAGTAGGTGGGCGCCGCGCTGTCGGGGTGCTCGCCGTCGGTGAACGTGTTGTGGTCCAGCCACACATGGGTGGAGCCGTAGACGACGGCGGTGTCGTACTCGGAGTTCCAGTTGCCCGTGGTGCCGTCGGTGGGGTCCCACTGCGGGAAGCAGTCGACGGGACTCTCGAAGGCGAGGTTGCGGACGATGACGTTGTCCACGGCCTTGATCTGGAGGCTGGCGCCCTTGATACCGGCGTTCTTGCCGACACCGATGATCGTGGTGTTGGCCGGGATGTTCGCCTTGATGGCCTTGTCCTGGTTCGCGGCGGAGGTTCTGCGCAGGCCCTCGGGGCTGTCGGCGGGCTCGGCGCTCAGGTCGGTGTCGAGCCCCCAGGCCTCCGGCGCGTACTTGGCGAGGTAGGCGTCGAAGTCGTAGCCGGGCGCGGCGAAGGCCTCGCAGCCCTCGGAGACGGCGTCGATCGTCCCCTTCACCTTGATGATCTTCGGCGCGCTGCCGCCGGCGGCCAGGGCGGCCTTGAACTGCGCCCAGGTGGTGACGGTGTAGACGTGCCCGGCATCGGCGGCGGCCCCGCCGGTCGTCCCGGTCCCGTAGGACGCCCAGCCGTCGTTCGGGGCGAGGGTCTGGCGGGCCACGTCCCGGGAGGTGGGGGACGGCGAGGTGTGCGACTGAGGGGTGTGGGCCTGTGCGGTGGTGCCGGTGACCGTCAGCGCGAGCGCGGCGCAGCCGACCACGGCCACGCTGGTGACATGCCCATGCCATGCATTGGTGTTCATTCTGCGGCTCTCTTTTCGGCGAGGTCGAAGGAGCTTGCTCGTGCGGTCCTGAGGGGTCCTACGCGTCTTACGCGGTCCTACGCCGCGGCCGCCGGCCAGGTGATCCAGGACTCCGGGACCACCGCGTCGAGCCGGCGCACGTCCCGCGGCGCCAGCACCCGGCGGCGCAGCAGCTCGGCGGCGACCAGCCGGGCCACCGCGATCGCACCCGGCGGATTGAAGTGCGTGTTGTCCTGCTCGGTCGCGGTCCAGTTGAAGTACTTCTTCGTCTCCTCGACCCCGAGCCGCTGCCACAGCGCCAGCGACAGGGCCTGGATGTCGAGGAGCGCCACCCGCTCCTCCTCGGCGAGCGCGCGCATCGCCGCCGGGTAGTCGCCGTGGCTCGGCAGCGAGGTGCCGGCGGCGTCGAACCTCCGCCGCTCGACGGGCGTCGCGAGCACGGGCCGGGCACCGCGGGCCCGGGCCCCCTCGATGTAGAGACGCAGATGGTCCTGGTACGTCGTCCAGGGCTCGGTGTACCGGGTGGGGTCCTCGGCCTTCTCGTCGTTGTGCGCGAACTGGACGAGGAGCAGATCCCCCGGCCGGAGCGCGGAGAGGATGACGTCGAGCCGTCCCTCGTCGACGAAACTCTTCGAACTGCGCCCGTTCACCGCATGGTTGGAGACGGGAAGATCCTTGTGCAGAAAGAACGGAAGCGCCATGCCCCACCCGGTCTCGGGGGCGGCGTCGGCGTACTTCTGGGCGGCGGTGGAGTCACCGGCGATGTAGAGGGTGCGGGATCTCCGGTGCGAGGAGGCCTCTGCCGGAGCCGCCGCGAAGGCGAGCGGAGCGACGGCGAGCGCCGCGGTGGTGACCTGTCTGCGGGTGAGCGACACGACGATGTGCCTTTCTCGACGGTCTTGACGGTCTTACGGAATGGCGGTGCCTTTCAAAGGTGGGGGGCTACCCCGCGCCCCCCATGGGGGGCGCGGGGTTGTACGCGATATGCGGCCGCGGTCACGTGGTGCGACCAGCCGCGACGAACCCGCGGCCGGCGCGCGGCCGAGCCGTCCGGGCTGTCAGCCGTTCTGTTCCTTCCACTCCGCCTGGGCCGTGTTCAGCTGCTCGGCGAGCGTGTCCAGGAAGTCCTTCTCGCTCATCTTCCCGAGCAGCACCTTCTGGAAGTTCGGCTCGTTGTCCGACTTCGAGATGGTGTTCCAGTCCGGCAGGTAGTACGGCAGCTGCACGATGGTCGTGGACCCGTCGGTCAACGCCTGGGCCGCCAGCTTCGTCGGCTCGGCCTTCGAGATCCACGCGTCCTTCGCCGCGTCGTTGTTCGACGGCACCTGGCCCGCGGACTCGTTGAACTTCGAGTTCTCCGCCTGCGAGGTGGCGAACTCGATGAACTTCCAGGCCGCGTCCTTGTTCTTGGAACTCTTGAACACGCCCAGCCCGTCGACGGGGTTGGACACCTGGACCCGCTTGCCGTCGGCGCCGGTCGGCTGGGGAATGCCCCGGAACTTGTCCGCGCCGAAGGCCTTCACGTGGTCCTGGTAGGAGCCCAGGTTGTGGTTCAGCATGCCGATGGTGCCGGAGTCCCACTGGGCGACCATCTTGGTGAAGTCGTTGTTGAGGTCGGCGGCGGGGGTGTCCTTCTTGTAGAGCGCCGAGTACTTCTCCAGGGCGGCCACGTTCTTCGGGTCGTTGACCGTGGTCTTCGCACCGCTCGTGTCCCAGAAGGACGTGATGCCGGACTGCCCGTACATCGCGTCCAGCGCCTGGGCGATGGAGCCGGCGCCACCGCGGATGGTGTAGCCGAACTCGTTCTTGCCGCTGTCGGTGAGCTTGTCCGCGGCCTCGTAGAACGTGTCCCACGTGGTCGGCGCGTCCAGGCCCGCCTGCTCGAACAGGTCGGTGCGGTAGTAGAGGACACCGTTGTTGGCGGAGGTCGGTATCGAGTACAGGGCGCCGTCACCGCCACCGGCGGCCTTCAGCGACTCGACCATGTCCTTGTTGAGCTTGCCGTTCAGGGAGGACTTGGACAGCCGGTCGTCCAGCGGGTCGAGCGATTTCTGGGCGGCGAAGCCAGCGAGCATCGCCGCGCCGACACCGCCGACGTCCGGCAGGCCGCCGCCCTGGATGGCGGTGTCGACCTTGGACTGGTACTCGGTGGAGGCGATCCCGACGTACTCGACCTCGATGCCCGGGTTGGCCTTCTCGAAGGAGGCGATGATCTCCTTCCAGATGTCGGTGCGGACACCGCCGTTGTTGTCCCAGAAGACGATCTTGCCCTTGCCGCTGCCCTCGGCGCCCTTGTCACCGCCGGAGCCGCTGCCGTCGTCACCGCAGGCGGTGGCGGTCAGCGCGAGCACGGAGCCCAGGGCGACGGCCATGGCGGCACGCCTGCTTCTACGGATGCTGATCTTCATTGGTCGGCTCTCTTCTTCTTCTGGTGTCTCTGGATCCAGCGGAGCTGTGAAGTTGTGGGGGTCTGTGGTCGCCACGAGGTCAGTGGCGGGTGTGCGGGGCCCAGTCGTCCGTGCCCCGCAGGTAGTTCGCGACGGTGTGCGCCTTCGCGTCGGCGTCGCTCAGCTGCGGCCGGTCCGCGGTGACGGCGGCTCCCGGCCCATGGGTCCGGTACTCGGCGAACCGTGCGTCCTTCCACGAGAAGCCGCTCATGTCGGTCCACGGGGAGGACTTCACCGCGGCGGGCAACTCGGTGTCGCGGAACAGCACTTGGGCGACGGCGTTCGGCTCCCCGCCCGGATGCCACGGCCGGCCGAGATGAAAGCTGCCGGCGGGCGCGTCGCTCACGACCCTCGACTTCGTGATCAGGAAGCCGTACGGGTTGCCCGTCCAGGTCGAAGCCGCCGTGATGTAGCCGTTGTTGGTGGTCGAGCCGCGGCTGAGCGCCTTGATGACGGACCGCTCGATGACGGTCGTCGCGCGCCCGTAGACGAAGTCGACATCGCCCTCGATGTACGAGTCGCGGACGTAGACCCGGCTGATCACGTCCAGCTTGGGGCTGTCGGTCATCAGCGTGTCCTGGTTGCCGAGGAAGGCGGTGTCCTCGAAGACGATCCGGTCGCCGGTCGTCTTCATGGCGAGCGCCTGCTCGCCGTTCAGCTCGACCGCGGCCTCGTCGAAGTCGTTGCTGAAGGTGAGGTTGCGGGCCGTGACGTCGTTCGCGGCGATCCGCACGGTGGTGCTCCCGGTGGAGCCGCCGTACGCGGCCGGGGTGTCGTGGACGATGACGGTGTCGGAGCGGTCGCGTCCGGTCCCCTGGAGCACGAGGTTCGCCTTGCCCGCCGGGACGAAGACCTTCGCGCGGTATGTTCCCGGCGCGACGGCGATGGTCACCGGCACGGTGTTGCCGTCGGGCACGGCGTCCACCGCGGCCTGCACGGTCGGGTAGGCGGCCGGTACCTGGAGCGTGACGCCGATCCGCCGCTGCGGTCCGGAGTAGCGCTCGACCAGCGCGGGAACGGCCGCCGCCGGGTCGAGGCGGTAGCTGTAGAACTCCCGCGGATCGAAGGCGGCACCCCACTCGTCGGTCCGTCCGGTGGTGTTCCGCAGAATCGAGCCGCGTTCCACCAACTCGGCGGTGGCATCCGCCTGGTAGGGGTGCTGGACGCCGTCGAAGTAGCTGTTCTCCAGGACCATCCTCGTCCCGCCGCGCGCCCAGTTCCCGTACGTCCACACCGGGTCGCCGTCGGCCACCTGCGCCGACAGGTAGTTGTTGTACAGGTGGGCGTAGGCGCAGTTGTCCGCGGAGGGATTGCGCTGCTTGGTGCCGGTGAACCAGTTGTGGTCGATGGTGATCTGCGTGTGGACGTTGCTGGTCCAGCCGATCCCCAACGCCTTGTTGTGGTGGTCGAACCGGTTGTAGGAGACGGTGATGTACTGGCTGTCCTTGCGGATGTCGAGCAGTCCGTCGCCCATGTGCGTGAACCGGTTGTGGTCGATCCACACATGGTCGACGGTGTCCATCTGGATCGCGTCGAAGTCGGTGGTCTTGCCGTCCCAGTCGCCCTCGACGTAGGAGTCGCGGATCGTCAGGTTGCGGATGACGACGTTGCTCGTGCCGGGGTTCAGATGGAGTTCCCCGTGGACGATCTCCCCGGTGTCACCGACGCCGATGATCGTCTTGTTCGAGGTCACGACGATGTCGGAGCCGAACGGGGCGACGGCTATCGCACCCGAGACCCGGATGACGTACGGCTCCTCGGCCGCCGCGTACCGGACCAGCGAGGCCTGGTCGGTGACGGTCACGACCCTGCCGCCCGCGCCGCCGGTGGTGCCCCCGGCGAGGGAGGCGAATCCGTGCGCCCGGTCGGACCAGCGGTCGGCCGCCGGAGCGGAGGACACCGCCGTCGGACCCGGAACGGCGGCCTTCGCCTCGCCGGCCGCGCCGAGCCCCAGGGCAGCGAGCAGGCCGGCCACCGCGGCCAGGACGACCCCCGGTCTCGGCAAGCGCTTGCTAGGGAAGTGCGTCATTGCGGCTCCCAACAGGCATACGGATGAGGTGGGTTACAGGGGAGTGACCCTGAAGTGCGAGAAGGTCGCCGCGCCGGTCTGTCCCGGACCGGCGGGCGCGAGCGCGAACACACCGAGCAGGGCTCCGACCCAGCGCCAGGGAGTGGCGGCGAAGACCGGTCCGGAGGGGCGCGGGCCGTCCCCGACGTCGTAGAAGAAGCGGCAGCGTGCGCCGGTGCCGATCTCGATGCGGAGCCTGGCCCGGCCCTGCGGCGCGAGCCTCGGGTGGTCGGCGTCGCGTTCGTTCTCCGCGACGGCCTCGGCGAAGCGGTGGACGAGGTGGACCGTCCCGTCGGTCCCCCGTTGCAGTCCGATCCAGCCGAAGGCGTCCCCGAGGACCGCGAGCCCGGCCCGCGCCCCCGGCTCCTCACCGTGCAGGGTCAGCTCCACCTCGACGGCGGACGGGGTGCCCGGGAGCCGCTGGGTGAGGACGCTCGGCAGTTTCCGCAGGTCGTGCGCGTCGGCCGAGCGGACACAGGCGAGCCGGAGGCCGTCCCCGGAGTGCTGGGTGGCCCAGCCGTCCTGCGGGTTGGCCGTCCACTGCCACTGGCGGCCGAAGCGCCCGCCGGGGAAGTCGTCGTCGGTGGCCGGTGCGGCGGCCGGCTGCGACGGCAGGTCGGGCCTGCGGTGTACGGCTACGGGGGCGCCCTCGTCGCCGAGCACCGGCCAGCCGTCCGCACCCCAGCGCATCGGCTGGAGGTGCACGACCCTGCCGTAGGCGCCGCGCTGCTGGAAGTGCAGGAACCAGTCCTCGCCGGACGGGGTGCGCACCCAGCCGCCCTGGTGGGGGCCGTTGACGTCGGTGTCCCGCTGTTCCAGGACGGTCCTCTCCTCGTACGGCCCGAAGAAGCCGCGCGAGCGGAAGGCGCCCTGCCAGCCGGTGTCCACTCCCCCGGCGGGCGCCAGGATCCAGAACCAGCCGTCGTGCCGGTAGAGCTTGGGGCCTTCGAGGGTGAACCAGCCGGGGAGGCGGTCCCCGTCGACGATCACCTTGCCCTCGTCGAGAAGTGACGTGCCGTCAGGGTGCATACGGTGGCCGGTGAGCCGGTTCTTGACGCCCGACCGGGACTTGGCCCAGGCGTGCACCAGATAGGCCTCGCCGGTCTCCTCGTCCCACAGGGGGCAGGCGTCGATGAGGCCCTTGCCCGCCTTGACCAGCCGGGGGCGGGTCCAAGGGCCGCGTATCTCAGGGGCGTTGACCTGGAAGATGCCCTGGTCGGGGTCGCCCCAGAAGATCCAGAAGCGGTCGTCGTGGTGGCGCAGCGCGGGTGCCCACACGCCGCAGTCGTGCCGGGGGGTCCCGAACTCGTCCGCCGGTTCCAGGCGTTCGAGGGCGTGGCCGACGAGCGTCCAGTTGACCAGGTCGCGGGAGTGCAGCAGGGGCAGGCCCGGGGCGCGGCCGAAGCTGGACGCGGTGAGGTAGAAGTCGTCGCCGACGCGGATGACGTCCGGGTCGGACCAGTCGGCGTTCAGGACGGGGTTGGTGTACGTCTCGGCGGCCGGAACGGGCTTCGGGTCCGTCTCGTCGGTCGCCGCGGGGTGCGTCTTCGCGGTCACGCGCTCACCGCCTTGCGGATGAGGGCCGCGGCCCCGTCCCGGTCGAGGCGGCCGTCGGCGACGACGGTGACGATCCGGCGGACGACGGTCTCGCCCGGCCCGATCGGCACCCGCTCGTCGTGGGCGAGGGACGAGCCGACGCCCGGGTACTCGGCGGTGCGGACGAACCACGGGTCACGGCGGCTCTGTTCGGTGGCCCCGGCGAAGACCAGGGTCCAGGCGGAGCCGGCCAGGGCGAGCCAGTCGGCCCGGGTGCCGTGGACCCCGGCCTCGCCCTCGCTGTCCGCGGTGAAGACCTCGGGGGTCCGCTGTTCCTTGCGGGCCCGCCAGAAGAAGCCGCCGTAGGCCGCGCCGGGGCGGCCGTTGGTCGCCGGGGAGCCGATCGACAGCGGGTCCGGGGTGACGTTGGTGAGGGAGAAGGTGAAGTCCAACGCCCAGGCCACGTCGGTGAGTTCGATGGCGGCGACGGTACGGCGCTCGCGCAGCAGCTCCGCTCCCGAGGCGACCCAGCGCAGCTCCTCCACGAAGCCGTCGGGGTCGCGCAGCTGGAAGGAGTGGTGACGCTGGGCGCCGTGGTTGTCCAGCTCGGTCGGACCCTGGTCGCGGACGTAGGTGCGCCCGCCCCAGAAGTTGTGCCCCTCGACGTCGGGAACGGCGACACCGACGCCGAGGTGGTGGGTGTGGTCGGCCGGGCTGAGCTCGGTCACCGCCGTGCCGGCCAGGGTGGTGACGGGGTGCAGGTAGGGGCGCGGGGAGAGCCGGGCCGGCAGTTCGGGCCGGGTGATGTACCGGCCGACCGGCCGGCCCGCGACGCGCAGTACCGGCGAGTCGTTGGTCGTCATCACGTGCTCACCTCTTTCGGTGGGGCCCAGTCGGCGCCGAGCTCGGAGTAGAGGGCGAGGTTGTCCGCGGAGGCCGCGACGAGTCCGTCGATGCCGGGCACCACCCTGCGCTGCTCGTCGGGGAGCAACCGCCAGGCGGTGTCGGGCAGTCGGGCCGGGTCGGGGGCCACCCGGATCGCTTCGACGACCTTCATGAAGGCGCCCGTCACGTCGGGGGCGACCAGCAGGTCGACGCCGTCGGTGAGGTGCTCGACGAGGTTCTCCAGCAGGTCGGTGCGGCCGTACTCGTACTCCTCGGGGCCGTGGCCGGCCCGCTGGAGCAGCACGCGGTCCTGCTTGTACCAGAAGGTGATCCGACCGCGGTCGCCGTGGACGACGACGTACGGCTCGTCGGGGTCCTCGGCGCACAGGGTCGCGGCGACGGTGACCGGGAGTCCCCCGGTGGTGGTGACGCGGACGCAGGAGGTGTCGTCGGACTCGATGTCGTTGGCGCGCAGCAGTTCGGTCTCGATCCCGGCGACGTCCTCGGCGCGCGAGGCGCCGGCCAGGGCGAGGCCGGTGGCGACGGCGTGCGCGAGCGGGTTGGTCAGCGCCCCGTCGATCACGTCGACGCCGTTCAGCCGCCGCTTGCCCGCCCAGGGCGCCCGCCGGTAGTACGACTCGGGACGCGCCCAGGCACCGGCCCCGCCGACGCCGGCCACCTCGCCGATCGCGCCCTCGGCGATCAGCTCACGGATCGCGGGCACGGCGTGCGAGCCCAGCGACTGGAAGCCGATCTGGCAGACGACCCCGGCCTCGGCGACCCCGTCCGCCATCCGGCGGAACTCGGCGTACGAGGGGGCGGGCGGCTTCTCCAGCAGGAGGTGCACACCCCTCGCCGCGGCCGTCAGCGCCAGGTCCGTGTGGGTCGGGATCGGCGTGCAGATGACCGCGACGCGGGCGCCGGTCGAGTCCAGGAGGGCGCCGAAGTCGGCGGACTGCTCGGGTGTGCCGAGGGCCTCGGGGAGCTCGTCCGCGGTCAGCGGGGTCAGCTCGCAGATGCCGGCGAGCCGGACGATGCCCTTGTCCTGGAGCCTGCGGATGTTCTCCAGGTGCCAGTGGCCGTGGCCACGCGCGCCCGCCAGGACGATGTCGATGCTCATGGGGTCCTCCCTGCGCCCGCGCCGCGTGCCACCTCTCGGTCGGCCACGTCGGCGCTGTCGATCTTTGTGTGCAGGGTAGGGGTCCAGCCGACGTCGGCCGTGAGGTCACGCTCGCTGCCCGAGTTGTAGGCGTTGTGAAGGGCGAGCAGGTCCACCGGATAGCCGTTGAAGACAGTGCCGCTCTGGTGCAGGGCGGTGCCGTTCCAGCTCTTGACCAGGTCGGCGACCTCGACGTGGCCGGGGGCGTGGAAGGCGTTGTTCTCGGCGAAGATCGCGGACTCGGTCGACACGCCGATGGAGTAGCGGTGGTCGGTCGCGTCCTCGGGGACCACGTACCGGTTGTTGTAGAGGTGCACCTGCCCGAAGCGGACCCGCGGTGCCCGCTGCACGACGGACTCGAAGGTGTTGTGGTGCAGGGTGACCCGGAGCTTTCCGCGGTCGCCCGTCGCCGTGTCTCCGCTGCCGATGAGCATCGCCTTGTCGTGGCCGGCGAACCGGCTCCAGGAGACGGTGACCAGGTCGGAGCCGTTGGTGATGTCCAACAGCCCGTCATGGCGCAGGTAGTTGCGGGCGAAGTAGGTGGGTTCCTTCGCGTCCGGGTGCCCCTGGTCGGAGGCCGTGACGTGGTCGACCCAGACATGGGTGGCGCCGTTCAGCCACAGGTTGTCGTAGGCCGTCTTCCAGTCGCCGAGGCCGCCGGTGTTGGGCTGCCAGACGGGGAAGCAGTCGTAGGCGTCGCGCAGGTCGAGGTTGCGGACGATGACGTTGTCCGCGTTCCTGACCTGGAGGCTCGCGCCCTTGAGGACGGCACGTCCGAGGCCGACGATCGTCGTGTTCGAGCCGACCGGCAGGACGATCCGCTCGGCCTGCCGCGCCGCCGACGCCTGACGGGCCTCCTCCTGCGGGCCGCCGGGCTTGGCCGCGCCCCAGGTGCGGGGGTCGTAGGCGGCCAGGTACTTCTTCGTGGTGTAACCGTCGGTGGCGTAGTCGGCGCAGTCCAGGTGGTCGCCGTCGTCGTCGGTGTTGGCGTCGACGGTCCCGGCGATCCTGATGATCTTCGGGGTGTCGCTGCCGCCGTCGAGGGCGCGGACCAGGCCCGCGCGGTCGGTGACCGTGAAGACGTGGGTGTCGTCGGCCGCCGCGCCCCCGGTGGTGCCGGCGCCCGCCGAGGCCCAGCCGTCGTTCGCGGGCAGGGTGTCGCGGCCGATGTCCCGGGCCTCGGCATGGGCGGGGACGCAGAGGAGTCCTAACAGGGCGGCGCCCAAAGCGATCTGACGGAGTCTCATCCCTTCACCGCCCCCGCGCTGAAGCCCGTGATGAGCCACTTCTGGATGAAGGCGAACACGATCACGACGGGGACGGCGGCGATGATGCCGCCCGCGGCGAGCGCGCCGAGGTCGACGCTGTCCGCGCTCATCAGGGTGTTGAGGCCGACCGGGATGGTCTGCTTCTCCTGGTTGTTCAGGAACATCAGGGCGAACAGGAAGTGGTTCCAGGAGTGCACGAAGGCGAAGGAGCCGACGGCGATCAGACCGGGCCGCAGCAGCGGCAGGACGACGATCCGGAACGCGGTGAACCGGTTGCAGCCGTCGACCCAGGCCGCCTCCTCCAGCGAGTACGGCACGTTCTTGATGAAGTTGCTGATCAGGATGATCGACAGCGGTAGCTGGAAGACGGTCTCCGCGATGATGACGCTGCCCAGCGAGTTGATCATCTGGAGCTCGGCGAAGATCTCGAACAGCGGGACCAGGAGCAGTGCGCCCGGCACGAACTGGGAGCAGAGCAGGGCCAGCATGAAGGCCTGCTTGATCTTGAAGTCGAACCGGGCGAGCGCGTAGCCGCCGGCCAGTGCGACGAGGGTCGTCATCACCAGGGTGGCGAGGCCGACGAGCAGGCTGTTCTCGAAGTAGGTGCCGAAGCTCCGGTCCGTCCACACCTTCTCGAAGTGGTCGAAGGTCATCGGCCAGGGCACGAGCGAGGTCGAGCCGGCCGGGCGGAGCGCGAAGAGCAGGATCCAGTAGAACGGGATCAGGGTGAAGACGAGGTAGATCCCGAGCGGCGTGTAGATCTGCCAGCGGGGTGCCTCGTCCCAGGCGGCACGCTTCTTGACCGGGCGCCGCGGTGCGGGAACCGTAGGCCGGGGAGCCGGTGCCACCGCGATGGCCTCCTTGGTGCTCACTTGTCACCGCCTCCGAACTTGCTCAGGCGCAGATAGACCATCGAGCAGAAGAGCAGGATCACGAACGCCACCGTGGTCAGGGCGGACGCGTAACCGAAGTTGTGGGCGTCGACGCTGGTGTTGGCGATGTAGAGCGGGAGTGTCGTGGTCTCGCCGGCGGGTCCGCCACCCGTGAGGGTGTAGAGGAGGTCGACGTTGTTGAACTCCCACACCGCGCGCAGCAGCGTGGACAGGATGATCGCGTCCTTCAGGTGGGGCAGCGTGATGTGCCAGAACTGCTTGAGCCGGCTGGCCCCGTCGACCTCGGCGGCCTCGTACAGGTCCTTCGACACGGACTGCAGGTCGGCGAGGATGAGGATCGCGAAGAAGGGGACACCGCGCCACAGGTCGGCGACGACCGCCGCCGGGAACACCGTGGAGGTGTCGGACAGCCAGCTGGTGCCGTAGCTGCCGAGGCCCATGTCCGCGAGGTAACGGGTGATGCCCGTCTGGGAGTTGTAGAGCAGCACCCAGATCGCGGAGGTCAGCACGCCGGAGACGGCCCACGGGGAGAAGACCATGGCGCGTCCCAGCCCCCGGCCCACGAAGGTCTGGTTGACGATGAGGGCCAGCGCCAGACCGAACAGCAGCTGGAGTCCGACCTCGACGACGACCCACTTGGCGCTGAAGACCAGCGTGTCCCAGAAGACGGGGTCCTTGGTGAAGGCGTGGACGAAGTTGTCGAAGCCCGCGTAGCCGTTCCGCCACGGTTTGGTGGGGTTGTAGTTCTGCAGGCTGTAGTAGAAGACGCTGATGACCGGGTAGGCGATGAAGCCCAGCATCAGCAGGGCCGCCGGCGCGATCAGCAGGTACGGGAGCCTGCGTGGCGTGGCGGAGGCACGGCGCCGCCGGGGTGGCGCTGGCGGTTTCGCCACGGCTGCGGCTTGGGCCATGACTGTTCTCCGTTTCTCGGTACGTCTGGTGCGTCGTGCGGGAACTCGGGTGCGGGAAGCGCTTTCTCTCTGGACAGGGGTGTGCGCGGTCGGGTGGCGGCGGCTCAGCCGGCGTACGGGTCCTGCACCTTGCCCGGACGGGCCAGGAACTCGAAGTCGCAGCCGGTGTCGGCCTGCGTGATCTGCTCGTTGTAGAGCGCGCCGTAGCCACGCTCGTAGCGCACCGGCGGCGGCGTCCACGCGGTCCGGCGGCGCGCCAACTCCTCGTCGTCCACGTTGAGTCGCAGGGCGCGCCCCTCGACGTCGAGGGTGATGCTGTCGCCGGTCCGCACCAGGGCCAGCGGCCCGCCGACGTACGACTCGGGCGCCACGTGCAGGACGCAGGCGCCGTAACTCGTGCCGCTCATCCGGGCGTCGGAGATCCGGACCATGTCCCGCACCCCCTGCTTGAGCAGGTGGTCGGGGATCGGCAGCATGCCGTACTCGGGCATACCCGGACCGCCCTTGGGCCCGGCGTTGCGCAGCACCAGCACACTGTCGGCGGTGATGTTCAACTCGGGTTCGTTGATGGTGCGTTGCATGGTCCGGTAGTCGTCGAAGACGACCGCGGGACCGGTGTGCTTGAGCAGCCTCGGCTCGGCGGAGATGTGCTTGATGACCGCGCCGTCCGGGCAGAGGTTGCCGCGCAGGACGGCGACCCCGCCCTCGTCCGCGACCGGGTTGTCGCGGGGGCGGATGACGTCGTCGTCGTGGACGAGGGCACCCTCCAGTTGCTCGCGCATCGTGTCGTGCGAGACGGTCGGCCGGTCCAGGTGGAGCAGGTCCGTGATCCGGGAGAGGAACCCGGGCAGCCCGCCCGCGAAGTGGAAGTCCTCCATGAGGTACGTCTGTCCGCCGGGCCGTACGTTGGCGAGCACCGGGACCGTACGGGCGACGCGGTCGAAGTCGTCCAGGGTGAGGGTGACTCCGGCCCGGCCCGCCATGGCGATCAGGTGGATCACCGCGTTGGTGGACCCTCCGAGACCGAGGACGGTCGTCACCGCGTCCTCGAAGGCGTCCCGGGTCAGGATCTCGCTCAACTTCCGGTCCTTGTGGACCAGTTCGACGATGCGCAGACCCGCGGCGGCGGCCATCCGATCGTGCCCGGAGTCGACGGCGGGGATGCTGGAGGCACCCGGGACCGTGACGCCGAGGGCCTCGGCGGCGGCGGTCAGGGTGGAGGCCGTGCCCATGGTCATGCAGTGCCCGGGCGAGCGGGCGAGGCCGGACTCCAGCTCGGTCATCTCGCAGTCCCCGATGAGACCGGCCCGCTTGTCGTCCCAGTACTTCCACATGTCGGTGCCGGAGCCGAGGATCTCGTTGCGCCAGTGGCCCGGCAGCATCGGCCCGGCCGGCACGAAGACGGCGGGCAGGTCGGCGGTCGCGGCGCCCATGAGGAGCGCGGGCGTGGACTTGTCGCAGCCGCCCATCAGGACGGCCCCGTCGACCGGATAGGACCGCAGCAGCTCCTCGGTCTCCATCGCGAGCAGGTTGCGGTAGAGCATCGGGGTGGGCTTCTGGAAGGTCTCGGAGAGCGTGGAGACCGGGAATTCGAGCGGGAAGCCCCCGGCCTGCCACACGCCCCGCTTCACGGCCTGCGCACGGTCGCGCAGGTGAACGTGGCACGGGTTGATGTCGGACCAGGTGTTGAGGATCGCGATGACCGGCTTGCCGAGGTGCTCCTCGGGCAGGTAGCCGAGCTGGCGGGTGCGGGCGCGGTGGCTGAAGGAACGCAGTCCGTCCGTGCCGTACCACTGATGGCTTCTGAGGTCTTCCGGACGCCTCCTGACCGGCTCGTTCATATCGACCATCCGGCGGCTATGGCGGCGACTTCCGCCCGCTCGTCCTCGGGCAGGTGGCGGCTCGGCGGGCGGACGTCGCGGCGGCACAGGCCGAGGGAGGCGAGGGCCTCCTTGACGATGGTGACGTTGTTGGCGGAGCCGTTGGCCGCGCGGAGTTCCTCGAAGCGGCGGATCTGTTCCCAGACCTTCATGGCAGCCGGGAAGTCGCCGGACCGAAGCGCTTCGATCATGTTCAGCGAAACGGCCGGGGCGACGTTGACCAGGCCGGAGGTGAAGCCGGTGGCGCCCGCGGAGAAGTACGAGGGAGCGTACGGCTCGGCGAGCCCGGCGACCCACACGAAGCGCTCCAGGCCGGCGTCGCGGGCGAACGCCGCGAATCTGGCCGCGTCCGGGACGGCGTACTTCACGCCGATGACGTTCGGACAGGCGTCGGCGAGTTCGGCGAGACGGAAGCCGTGCAGCTGCGCGTTGCGGATGTACGGGACGACACCCAGCTCGGGCACCGACTCGGCGATGGCCCGGTGGTAGTCGACCCAGCCGCCCTGCGAGACGTACGGGTGGACGGGCTGGTGGACCATGACCATGTGGGCGCCGAGGTCACGGGCGTGCCGGGCGGAGGCGACGGCGGTCGGCACGTCGTGGCCGACCCCGACGAGGATGACGGCACGGTCGCCGGCCTCGTCGACGGTCAACTCGGTGACGAGCTGCCGCTCCTGCGGGGTGAGGGCGTAGAACTCGCCGGTGTTGCCGTTCGGGGTGAGGGTCCTGATCCCGCCGTCGAGCAGCCGGCGCAGCAGGGCCCGGTGGGTGGCCCGGTCGACGGTGCCGTCCTCGGCGAAAGGCGTCACCGGGATCGCCACCACGTCGGCCAGGGCCGTCCGCTGGGTCTCGAACGTCGCCGTCATGCCTGACCGTCCTCTCCCTGGGCCCCGGACTCCGCCTGCGGGAAGGCCCGTTGCACGAACGACCCGATGTGCGCGTGCAGGGCGCGGCCCGCGCCGTCGGCGTCACCGGCGAGGGCGAGCCGCAGGATCTCCCGGTGCTCGCCGGCCTCCTTCTCCCAGGACGGCGAGGCCGCCCAGGCGACGGCGGAGACGAGGGCCGCCTGGTCACGGACCTCGTCGAGCATCCGGCCGAGCAGCGGGTTGCCGCACGGCAGATACAGGGCGCGGTGGAACTCCCGGTTGGCCAGGGAGCGTTCGGCGGTGTCGGTGGCCTGGTCGGCCCGGGTCAGCGCGTCCCGCGCCGCGTCGAGGGAGGCGCCGCGGTGCACGGCGCGCTTCAACGCCTCGGGTTCGAGGAGCAGCCGGACGTCGTAGACCTCGCGCGCCATGTCCGCGTCCACCATGCGCACCGTGACGCCCTTGTACTGGTTCATCACGACCAGCCCGGTGCCGGCCAGGGTCTTGAGCGCCTCGCGCACCGGGGTCTTGGACACCCCGAACTGAGCGGCGAGCTCGGTCTCGACCAGGGCCTGACCGGGCGTCAACTGCCCGGTGAGGATGCGGTGTTTGATCGCGTCCAGCACGTACTGCGTGCGGGACGGGATCGGCGTGGGCACAGAGGTCATGCGCGCCTCTCGGATCTCACGGATCGGATCTCGCGCATCGGTCTCACGGATCAGATCTCACGTATCGCGTCTCATATATGACGTACGAAGTACGACGGCTTGAAGGTAGGAGGGGGCCTGTGTTTCGTCAATGCTTCTGACAAAGGAAGTTGGGGTTGCGGACCCCGGTCTCCGTGGCCCGGTCACCTGACCGGCCGGAACGCCGGACACCGGGGCCGGGCCGGACCGCGAGGAACTCGGGGTCGACGGCATGGCGGAGCACGCGGTCGCTGTCGGCGGTGCCGTACGGGACCGCGGTGAGCGCGCCCGGGGAGGCGGCTAGGACACTCGCGTCCAGCCCGGGTCCCGCCCGCTCAGCCCGACCGTACGGTCCAGCAGGGAAGCCTCCGGCGGGACCGGGACGACCGGGCCGAAGATGCCCTCCCCGCGGTCGGAGTCCTCGGCGGCGGCGAGGAGGAAGTCGTGCGAGGCGCGCAGGGCGGCGGGGTCCGGGACGTACTCCTGTCCGGTCGCGCGGGCCAGGTCCCAGCCGTGGACGACGAGTTCGTCGGCGGCGACCGCGCCGGCCACCGCTCCGGGGAGGTCCACGCCGCCCGCGCGGGTCATGCCGGTCCAGGCGGACGGGTCGCGCCAGGCGTCCGCGAGTTCGTCGAGGACCTTGGGGAGTTCCGCGCGCCAGCCGGGGCCGATGTCGGGCACGGCGGCGTCCGGGCTGGTGTCGGTGGTGGCGCCGAGGTCCTTGCGGGCGGCGTCGCGGAAGGCGACGGCGAGACCGGTCAGGTGGCCCAGCAGGTGGCGCAGCGCCATGTCCGGGCACGGTGTCGGGGCCGCGAGCCGGTCCTCGCTCACCCCCTCGGCGAGGCGGGCGACGACGCGGGCCTGCGGTCCGAGGTCGAAGATCGTCGAGTCGGGGGTCGTCGGGTCGCTCATGTGCTGCTCCTCCGGGATACGGGTGTCCTGGGAGGTGGACCGGCCGCGGCACGGAAAGTCATCGCACCGCGACCTCCGGGCGTGCCGTCCCTGGCGTCCACGGCGTCCAGGCCATCCGGCGGCGGCTCGGTCGGCGACCGGGCCGCCGCCGGATGGCCCCCGGGGCACCACCGACGGGTCGCGACAGGTGCCGACAGGTTCCCGTCGCAGGCACGGTCGTCGCCTTGCCGTCGTCCGCCCCGCACGCACCGGTCGGCCGGAGCCCGCGCTCGGCCGCGGTGGCGCCGCCTCAGCGGTCGGCCAGCGCCTTCCGGGCCGCGTCCAGGTCCCCGTCCGACGCCAATCCGGCGTGGTACAGCCGCAGTTCGGTGGCGCCGAGGTCGCGGGCGCGGGCCGCGTCCGCGGCGAGCGTGCCCGGGCTGCCGCCCATGCCCGAGACGAGCCCGAAGTTGGCGGCGATCACGGACCCCTCGCGCCGGTGCCCGGCGAAGGCGGGCAGCAGTCCGGGGCCGCCCGCGCAGGGCACGACCACACCGTCCGCGACGGACAGGATGTGCGCGGGGTCGACACCCGGGTTCGCGCCGACGTGGTACGACACCGGGTCGGCGTGCAGCAGCACCTGGAAGTCCTCCGGGGCCGCCGCCCGGACCGCCGCGACGGCCGCCTCCTGGAGGCCGCGGGCGGTGGCGTCCCGCCACGCGCGCGTGGCGTTCGCCGTGCCCTCGCCGAGCAGCTTCTCGACCGCCTCCCAGCCGCCCTCGTCGGGCGCGCCCCGCCACACCGGCTCCAGCGCGTCCCGTACGGCGGCCGCCAGCGCGTCGGCGTCCAGGCCGTGGCCGCCGTAGCCCTCCCGGCAGGCCGGGCAGAAGCAGAGCGCCATCAGGTACTGGCCGGCGTCTCCGAGGCCGACCGCGCCCGTCTTGTCGTGGGCGTGCAGATGCTGGAGGCCGTACCAGCCGAGGGACTCCAGTTCGGTGCCGCGCGCGCCGGGGCGTACGGCGGCCTCGGCGGCCAGGTCGATCAGGTACGCGCGCGTGGCGGGCTGCGCGATGCAGGGGGCCCACGGGTAGCGGTCGCCGTAGGCGTTGACGACCGAGGTGTCCGGGCGCTCGGCGCCCAGGCGGGAGTTGTGGGCGAGGACGACCCAGGTGTGCACCTCCAGGCCGGCGTCCGCGAGCGCGCCCGCCGCCTCGCCGAACGCGTCCCCGGGAGCCCAGTCACCGGCGGCGTACGGGCGCAGGGCCCGGCCCTCCCAGCGGCCGTCGGCGGGGTACAGCACCGCCGCGTGCTCCGCGGTGACGATGCGGTGGCGGGGATGGCGGGGGGTCAGGGCGCGGGTGGAGTGGTAGGCGGCGGCGAGCGTCACCTGTTGCACGCCGAGGGAGGCGATGCGTTCCGCGGCCTCCGGGTCCCCGTTGACGTCCCAGGGGTAGACGAATGTCGACGCCTTCACTTGGTGCCCTCCTCCAGCAACGCGTACCCGCGCTCGATGATCTGAGCGAGTTGCTTGACATGATCCTCGGTCGGCTCGTGCAGCGGTGGCCGGACCTCCCCCACGTCGAGCCCGCGCAGTCGGACACCGGCCTTGACCAGGGCGACCGCGTAGCCGCGGCCCTGGGCGCGCAGTTCGACGAAGGGCCGGTAGAAGCCGTCGAGGAGCCGGTGGGCGGTGGCGTCGTCGCCGGTCCGGTGGGCCTGGTGGAAGGCGAGGGCCACCTCGGGCGCGAAGCAGAACACCGCGGAGGAGTAGAGGGTGACGCCGAGGCCGCGGTAGGCGAGCTGGGTCTGTTCGGCGGTCGGCAGTCCGTTGAAGTAGAGGAAGTCGCCGGGTTCCTCGGTGCGGACGGCGCTCACGATCCGCTGCATCAGGTCGAGGTCGCCGAGCCCGTCCTTGAAGCCGATGATCCCGTCGGTGCGGGCCAGTTCGACGACGCTCCCGGGGGTGAACACGGCGTTGTCACGCTGGTAGACGATCACCGGCAGCGCGGTCGCGGCAGCCACCTCGCGGTAGTGCCGCAGCAGCCCCTCCTGGCCGGCGGCCACCAGGTACGGCGGCATGGCGAGCAGCCCGTCGGCCCCGGCCGCCTCGGCGAGCCGCGCGTACCGCACGGCGAGCGCGGTGCCGTATCCGGCGCCCGCGACGACCGGTACCCGGCCCGCCGTCTCCGCCACGGCCGCCCGCACACACGCCTCGAACTCCTCGGGCGTGAGCGCGTGGAACTCCCCGGTGCCGCAGCACGCGAAGACGGCGGCGGCCCCGGCCTCGACCCCGCGGCGCACATGCGCGCGGTAGGCGTCGAGGTCGACGGAGCCGTCGGGACCGTAGGCCGTGACGGGGAAGAACAGCGGCCCACTGGGGATGCCGAGTCGAGTGGCGAGGGGGGCTGGCGTCACGGGCTCTCCCTGGGCAGGCGTGTGCATCGTTGTGATTGACGTCTACATTTCTGAACGCACTCACCCTAGGGAGCCCCTCGGGGCAGGTCAAGCGCGCAAACCCGCAACTCAAGGGGGTGCTTCCGTGCTCAGAGCACCCCTTGACTAGACAGGCGAGCAATCCTTAGCGTGTCCACGCATGTGAATAGCGTGCACGCATACAGTCGACGAATCGACACGCACGACGACTCAAGGAGACCGAGGATGCCAGCGCCCCGCACCGTTCTGCTCACCGGCGCCGCCGGCGGGCTCGGCACCCTCATGCGGAACCTGCTCCCCGCCTTCGGCTACGAACTGCGCCTGCTGGACCTGCGCCCCGTCGACGGGGAACCGGACGCGATCGTCGCGGACCTCGCCGACAAGGACGCCGTGCGCGAGGCCGTACGGGGCGTGGACGCGATCATCCACCTGGCGGGCATCTCCCTGGAAGCCCCCTTCGAGAAGATCCTCCGCGCGAACATCGAGGGCACCTACAACCTGTACGAGGCCGCCCGCGAGGAAGGCGTCGAGCGCATCGTCTTCGCGTCCTCGAACCACGCCGTCGGCTTCACCCCCCGCCCCCAGGGCGACGCACCCTTCGCGGCGGGCGACCTGATCCCCGTCGACACCCCCCGCCGCCCGGACACCTTCTACGGCCTGTCCAAGTCCTTCGGCGAGGACCTCGCCCAGCTCTACTGGGACAAGCACGGCCTGGAGACGGTCTCCGTGCGCATCGGCTCCTGCTTCGCCGAGCCGACCAGCGTGCGCATGCTCTCGGTGTGGATGAGCCCCGCCGACGGCGCCCGCCTCTTCCACGCGACCCTGACCGCCGAGGGCGTCGAGCACACCGTCGTCTACGGCTCCTCCGCCAACACCCGGCTGTGGTGGGACCTGACCACCGCGCGCTCCCTCGGCTACACCCCGCAGGACGACTCCGAGCCGTACGCCGAGAAGCTGATCGCCGAGCAGGGCGAGCTGGACCCGGAGAACGTGGCGCACGCCTACCTGGGCGGCCACTTCGTGAGCGACCCGCCGATCTGGCCCTACTGACCCTCACGCAGGAGCGTCTCCGAGACGGGCGGGCACCGAACGGGCCCGCCCGTCGCCGCGTTCGGGCACCGCCCCTGCCCGATCCCACGCCCACGTGGACGGCGTCGCAGGTCCGAGGCGGGCACTCCGCTCCGCAAACGGGCGGACACGGGCAGCATCGGGCATGCAACAGGCCTGGTCACTGCGGGGCACCCGCTGTAGAACTTCCTCCAAGGGCCCCACCGGGCCCGAACGGGCAGCTCGGCGAGGAAGCGGGTGACGACCATGCCCCCCAGGACGGCGGAGGAACGCCAGCGGGAGATCGTGCAGGCCGCGCGTGCCACCGGCCAGGTCGACGTCACCGCGCTCGCCGACGAACTGGGCGTGGCCAAGGAGACCGTACGGCGGGATCTGCGCGCCCTGGAGGACCACGGGCTGGTCCGCCGCACCCACGGCGGCGCCTATCCCGTGGAGAGCGCCGGGTTCGAGACGACCCTCGCGTTCCGTGCCACCAGCCACGTCCCCGAGAAGCGCCGGATCGCGGTGGCGGCGGCCGAACTGCTCGGGGACGCCGAGACGGTCTTCGTCGACGAGGGCTTCACCCCGCAGCTCATCGCCGAGGCACTGCCCAGGGACCGGCCGCTGACCGTGGTCACCGCGTCCCTCCCGGTCGCGGGCGCGCTCGCCGAGGCCGAGCACATCTGTGTCCTGCTGCTCGGCGGCCGGGTCCGCTCCGGCACCCTCGCCACCGTGGACCACTGGACGACGAAGATGCTGGCCGGTTTCGTCGTCGACCTCGCCTACATCGGCGCCAACGGCATCTCCCGCGAACACGGCCTGACCACACCCGACCCCGCGGTCAGCGAGGTCAAGGCCCAGGCGATCCGGGCCGCCCGGCGCACGGTGTTCGCGGGCGTGCACACCAAGTTCGGCGCGGTCAGCTTCTGCCGGTTCGCCGAGATCGGCGTACTGGAGACGATCGTGACGAGCACGCTGCTCCCCGCGGCCGAGGCGCACCGCTACTCGCTGCAAGGGCCGCAGGTCATCCGCGTCTGACACCCCGACTCACCGCCCATCTCACCGCTCATTCCACTGCTCGATGGGCACCCCACACCCCGGCGTGCCCTTTATCTCCCCATAAGTCCAGGAGCGATCCATGCGAACCCAGAACCGACGGCGGCCCCCGCGAGCCACGCTCGCCACGGCCGTCGCAGGGACGCTGCTCGCCCCGCTGCTCTCCGGCTGCTGGGTCGGAGCGGGCGGGGCCGGGTCGGGCGGAAACTCGATCAACGTCCTGATGGTCAACAACCCCCAGATGACAGAGCTGCAGAAACTCGCCCCCCGCTTCACCGAAGAGACCGGCATCAAGGTCAACTTCACCGTCCTGCCCGAGAACGACGTCCGCGACAAGATCAGCCAGGACTTCGCCAACCAGGCCGGCCAGTACGACGTGGCGACCCTGTCCAACTACGAGATCCCGATCTACGCCCGCAACGGCTGGCTGCACGAGATGGACTCCTACGTCGCCCGGGACCCGGGATACGACGAGAAGGACGTCCTCACACCCATGCGCCAGTCCCTGACCGGCGACGACGGCAAGCTCTACGGCCAGCCCTTCTACGGCGAGTCGTCCTTCCTGATGTACCGCAAGGACGTGTTCGCGAAGGAGGGCCTGACGATGCCCGCGCACCCCACCTGGACCCAGGTCGCCGACCTGGCCGCCAAGGTCGACGGGGCCGAGTCGGGCATGAAGGGCATCTGTCTGCGCGGCCTGCCGGGCTGGGGCGAGGTGATGGCCCCGCTCACCACCGTCGTCAACACCTTCGGCGGCACCTGGTTCGACAAGGACTGGAAGGCGCGCCTGGACTCCCCCGAGTTCGAGAAGGCGGTGAAGTTCTACGTCGGCCTCGTCCGCGACCACGGCGAGTCCGGCGCCGCCCAGGCGGGCTTCGCCGAGTGCCTGAACAACCTGACCCAGGGCAAGGTCGCCATGTGGTACGACGCCACCTCCGCCGCCGGTTCCCTGGAGGCCGCGAAGTCCCCGGTCAAGGGCAAGCTGGGCTATGTCCCCGCCCCCGTCGAGGAGACGGAGTCCGCCGGCTGGCTCTACACCTGGGCCTGGGGCATCCAGGACGCGTCCCGGAACCCCGACAAGGCCTGGAAGTTCGTCTCCTGGGCGTCCGGCAAGGAGTACGAGCAACTGGTCGGCGACGAGATCGGCTGGGCCAACGTCCCGGCCGGCAAACGCGCGTCGACGTACACGAACCCGGCCTACGTCAAGGAGGCCGGCGCCTTCCAGGAGATGACCAAGGAGGCCATCGAGGGCGCCCGCCCGAACGACCCCGGCGTACAGCCGCGCCCCGCGCCGGGCATCCAGTTCGTCGGCATCCCCGAGTTCACCGATCTCGGCACCAAGGTCTCCCAGGAGATCAGCGCGGCCATCGCCGGACGCCAGTCCGTCGAGTCGGCCCTGAACAAGTCCCAGCAGCTCGCCGAGCGGATCTCCGAGGAGTACGAGGGACGATGACCGCGACGACCACGGCTCCGACAGCCACCACTCCCGTACGCATCACTCCCCAGCCCTCGAACCGGCTGCGCGCCTGGGCCACCCGGGGCCCGCTGCTCCCGGCCCTGATCTTCATGATCGCCGTGACCCAACTCCCGTTCGTGGCGACGGTGGTGATCTCCTTCTTCGACTGGAACTCCCTCTACCCCGACGCCCGCCGCTTCACCGGCGTCGACAACTACCAGCAGGTGCTGAGCGACGCCGACCTGCGCCAGTCGGTGTGGACGACGGCCTTGCTGACGGTCGCCGTGGTGCTGGCCAGCCTGGTCCTGGGCCTGCTGCTCGCCCTGCTCCTGGACCGGAGGTTCCGGGGCCGGGGAGTGGTCCGCACCCTCCTCATCGCCCCCTTCCTGGTGGTACCGGTGGCGGCGGCCCTGCTCTGGAAGCATGTGCTCTACAACCCCGAATACGGCCTGTTCAACGGGTTGTTGCACTATGTGGGCGGCCCACAGCCCGACTGGATCTCCGACACCCCGCTGCTCGCCGTCGAGGCCTCGCTGGTGTGGCAGTGGACGCCGTTCATGATGCTCATCCTGCTGGCCGGCCTGCAGAGCCGTGACCAGCAGCAGATGGAGGCGGCGAAGGTGGACGGCGCCAGCGACTGGCAGATCTTCCGCTATCTGACGCTCCCGCATCTGCGCCGCTATCTCGAACTCGGCGCACTGCTGGGCTCGATCTACATCGTCCAGAACTTCGACGCGGTCTTCACCCTCACGTCCGGCGGCCTGGGCACCGCCAACCTCCCCTACACCGTCTACCAGAGCTTCTACCAGGCCCACGAGAACGGCCTCGCCTCGGCCGCGGGCGTCCTGGTGGTCATCGGCTCGATCATCATCGCGACCTTCGCCCTGCGCGTGGTGTCGTCGCTGTTCCGCGAGGAGGTGGGGCGCGCATGAGCGCAACGACCGTACGAGTCCGCCGCAGGGGGGCCGGTCTGGGCCTGGCGGCCTGGCTGGCCGGGATCGTCTTCTTCCTGCCCATCGCGTGGATGGCGCTGACCTCCTTCCACTCGGAGCAGGACGCGGCCACCAACCCGCCGTCCTTCGGCGCCGCCCTCACCCTGGACGGCTACCGCGAGTTCTTCGGCACCGGCGGCGGCGCCAGCCCCTGGCCGGCGCTGATCAACTCCGTGGTGGCGTCGGTCGCCTCGACGCTGTTCGTCCTGGTGCTGGCCCTGCCGGCGGCGTACGCGCTCTCCATCCGCCCGGTGAAGAAGTGGACGGACGTCCTGTTCTTCTTCCTGTCGACGAAGATGCTGCCGGTGGTGGCGGGCCTGCTGCCGATCTACCTCTTCGCGAAGAACACCGGGATGCTCGACAACATCTGGCTCCTGGTCATCCTCTACACCTCGATGAACCTGCCGATCGCGGTGTGGATGATGCAGTCCTTCCTCGCCGAGGTCCCGGTCGCCATCATCGAGGCCGCCCGGGTCGACGGGGCCCGCCTGCCGACGATCCTCACCCGGGTGGTGGCCCCCATCGCCCTGCCCGGCATCGCCGCGACGGCCCTGATCTGCTTCATCTTCAGCTGGAACGAGCTGCTGTTCGCACGGGTGCTCACCGGTGTCGTCGCCGAGACCGCCCCCGTCTTCCTGACCGGCTTCATCACCAGCCAGGGCCTGTTCCTGGCGAAGGTGTGCGCCGCCTCGCTCGTGATCTCCCTGCCGGTGCTCGCCGCGGGGTTCGCCGCCCAGGACAAACTGGTCCAGGGCCTGTCGTTGGGAGCCGTGAAATGAAGGCCGCCGTCATCGAGTCCGTGGGCCGTGCCGTCGTCACCGAGGTCCCGGACCCGACGCCGGGCCCCCGCGAGGTCGTCGTCGAGGTCGCCGCGTGCGGACTGTGCGGAACCGATCTGCACATCCTCCAGGGCGAGTTCGCGCCGAAGCTGCCGATCGTGCCGGGGCACGAGTTCGCGGGCGCGGTGGTCGGGGTCGGTACCCAGGTCACCGAGGTCTCGGTGGGCGACCGGGTCGCCGTCGACCCCTCGCTCTACTGCTACGAGTGCCGCTACTGCCGTACCGGCCACAACAACCTCTGCGAGCGGTGGGCCGCGATCGGCGTCACCACGGCGGGCGGCGCGGCCCGGTACGCGGTGGCCCCGGTCGCGAACTGCGTACGGCTGCCCGAGCACGTCCGCACCGAGGACGCGGCCCTGGTGGAGCCCCTGTCCTGCGCGGTACGCGGCTACGACGTCCTGCGGGCACGCCTCGGCGCCCATGTCCTCGTCTACGGCTCCGGCACCATGGGCCTGATGATGCTGGAGCTCGCCAAGCGCACCGGGGCGGCGAGCGTGGACGTGGTGGACCTCAACCCGGCCCGGCTGGAGACCGCACGGCAGCTCGGCGTCTCCGGCTCGGCGGCGAACGCCGACGAGTTGGAGCGGCCTCAGGGCTGGGACATCGTGGTCGACGCGACGGGCAACGCGGCGGCGATCCAGGACGGCCTGGGCCGGGTCGCCAAGGCCGGCACCTTCCTCCAGTTCGGCGTCGCCGACTACGCGACCCGCGTGCAGATCGACCCGTACCGCATCTACAACCAGGAGATCACCATCACCGGGTCGATGGCGGTCCTGCACAGCTTCGAGCGGGCGGCCGAGCTGTTCGCGAACGGTGTGCTGGACCCGGACGTCTTCATCAGCGACCGCATCCCGCTGGAGCGGTACCCGCAGGCGCTGGAGCAGTTCGCCGCGGGGGTGGGCCGGAAGATCGTGGTGGTGCCGTAGCCAGCCGGTGTCCGGGAGCCGGTGACCGGTGACTGGCCGAGCCGTCGTCCGGGGGTCCGAGAGGCCGAAGAGCCCGGGGCCATACCCCACCAGACCCCCGGATGACGGACACCGACCCGATTGGTCCCAGGTAAGGGAACGGCAAAACGCCCTCGCTCGTTCACGGGTCATGACAGCTATGACCCCCGGCTCGAACATCCCCCTGTCCGCCGCCCGCGTGACGGTGGACGTCGCCGCCCCGGTGCGGCTCGACGTATCGGGCCTGCTGCTCACCGCCGACGGCAAGGTGCGCTCCGACGACGACTTCATCTTCTACAACCAGCCCACGGGGCCCGGCGTGACCTACCGCTCCGGCGGCGGTACGGCGCCGGACGCGATCACGGTCGACACCTCCGCCGTCCCCCCGGGCATCGAGAAGATCGTCGTCACCGCCAGCCCGGACGCGGCCGGCCAGACCTTCCAGGGCATCGAGCCGACGGCCACCCTCCGCAACGGCGACGACAACAGCGTCCTGGCCACCTTCACGCCCCCGCAGCTCGGCGCCGAGACCGCCCTGGTCATCGTCGAGGTCTATCTGCGCAACGGCGTCTGGAAGGCCCGCGCGGTCGGCCAGGGCTACGCCAACGGCCTGGCCGGTATCGCCACCGACTTCGGTGTCTCGGTCGAGGAACCCGCCGCGCCGGCCGCGCCCGCCGCGCCGGCCGCCCAGCCGGTCACCGCGCCGCCGCCGACCGTGCAGACCCCGGTCGCGCCGCCGGCCCCGCCCCTGGACCCGAGGGTGACCGCGCCCGCGCCGCCGGCCGCTCCCCCGGCCCCGCCCGCCGCCGCCCCCGGCACCGGGAAGATCAACCTCGACAAGGGCCGGGTCAGCCTCCAGAAGAACCAGACCGTCTCCCTGGTCAAGGGCGGGCGCCCGCTGCTCTCCCAGGTCAAGATGGGCCTCGGCTGGGAGCCCGCGTACCGCGGCAAGGACATCGACCTGGACGCCTCGGTCATCGCCTACGGCCCGCAGCGCAACCACATCGACAGCTGCTACTTCGGCAAGCTGTCCATCGTCGGCGGCGCGATCAAGCACTCCGGCGACAACCTCACCGGTGAGGGCGGCGGTGACGACGAGGTGATCGTCGTCGACCTCGGCCGCCTCCCGCAGGAGGTCACGGGCCTGGTCTTCACGGTGAACTCCTTCTCCGGCCAGAAGTTCACCGAGGTCGCCAAGGCCTACTGCCGCCTCCTGGACGCCGCGAGCGGCGAGGAACTGGTCCGCTTCGACCTCACCAGCGCCGAAGCCCAGACCGGCGTCCTGATGGCCAAGCTGATCAAGCAGTTCACCGGCGAGTGGGAGATGACGGCCATGGGCGACTTCGTGAAGGCCCGCACGGTCAGGAACATGGTGAAGCCGGGAGCACAGGCGCTGTAGCACCCAGCGGCTGCGTGGCCGTCAGCCGCGTAGCTGCGGGCAGTCGTGCCGCTGGGGCGGCACGGGTGGGCGCAGCGGCACCCCGCCGGCGCCGGGTCGCGCGCCCACCCCCGCCCGGCCACCACCCCGGGTACCTCGGCGACCCGGGGCCGGGCCTACGCCCGCAGCCCTCCCACCAGCAGCGCCATGTACCGCCGGATCGCCGTCCCCTCCGCGTCCGCCAGCTCCGCGGCCACCGCCACCCCGTGGGCCAGCCGCAGCACATCCACCGCCTCGACGTCCCCCCGCAGCGTCCCCTCCCGCTGTGCCGCCCCCACCAGCCGCCTCGCCGCCGACCGCAGCGCGCCCGCGCACACCGTGGCCGCCGCCGAACTCCCGTCCGTGACGGCCGAGCCGAGCAGCGCCTTGAGCCCGCGGACCTGGATCGTCCCGGCACCGAGTTCGTTGAGCCACTCCACCAGCGCCTCACCCGGCGGGAGCCGGCCCGCGATCTCGTCCGCCCGCGCGGCGATCGCCTCGATACGGTCGACGTAGGCCGCCTCCAGCAGCGCCTGGCGGGTCGGGAAGTGCCGGTACAGCGTGCCGGATCCGACGCCGGCCCGCTTGGCGATGTCGTCGAGCGAGGCACCTTCCCCGTGCTCGGCGAAGGCCTCGGCGGCCACCTTCAGCAACCGTTCGTAGTTGCGCCGAGCGTCCGCGCGCATGGGTCTGACCTGCGCCATCCGGCACCTCCTCGCAAAACCGGGGGATCTCCCCGCATTTTACGAGCACGCGCAAGCGCGAGGGCCTGTCCGGCGGTCGTGCCGGACAGGCCCTCGCGACGGCTTCCAGGCCGCGCGTCCCGCGTCAGTCCCGGGCCGGAGCGGGAGCCGGATCCTGAGCCGGTGTCGGCGTCGGCGTCGGGGCCGCACTGCGCGAGGGTCGTCGCGAGATCCCCACGCCGACCAGGCACAGCGCACCTCCGGCGAACGCCAGCGCCGAGGGGAACTCGCCCAGCGTGGGCCAGGCCAGCAGCACGGTGATGGCCGGGACGATGTACGTCACCGCTCCCAGGCGCCCCGCCGGCATGTGCGCGAGGGCGTAGGACCAGGTCCAGAAGGCCAGTGCCGTCGGCAGGACCCCCAGGTAGAGCACGCCCGCCCAGATCCCGGCCGAGGCGTCCCCGAGGTCGTCGACGAGCTGGCCCGCGAAGGGCAGACAGGCGACGGCGCCGATCGCGCTGGCATAGGCGGTGACCTGCAACGGTGAGGCGTGACCGAGTGCGGGCTTCTGGAAGATCACGCCGACCGCGTGTCCCGCCGACGCGGCCAGGCAGAGCAGTACGCCGATGAGGGCGGTGTCGCCGCCGCCGCTGGACGCCCCGGCCAGTGCCGCACCGGCGAAGGCCACCGCGAGACCGGCGAGCAGCGGGCGCGGGAAGCCCTCCTTCAGGAGGAATCCGGCGAGCAGCGCCACCATGAGCGGGCCGCTGCCGACGAGGAGGGCGGCCGTTCCGGCGTCCGTGTGCTGCTCGCCCCAGTTGAGCGCCACCATGTAGAGCCCGAACCAGAAGACGCCCATGCCGGCGATCCCCGGCCACGCGGCGCGCGGCGGCAGACCCTCGCGCCGGACCGCGACCAGGGCGAGCAGCAGGACGGCGCCCACGAGGAGGCGGCCCAGGGCGAGGGGCCCGGGGCGCACGGTCTCGCCGATGTGCCGGATCGCCACGAAAGCCGAGGCCCACAGGACCATGGTGAGGACCGCGGCGACGGTCGCGGAGAGGGGGATCTTCACCGCGGCGGGTGGGGCCGCCTCGGCGGCGGGGGGCGTCTCACTCTGGACCATCGGGAACCTCCGTGTTCCCTCCGCGCAGGACGCGACGGAGGATCTTTCCTGTGCTGTTGCGCGGCAGCGCGTCGACGAACTCGACGTCCTCGGGGACCTTGTACCAGGTCAGCGCGGCCTCGGCGGTCGCGAGAACCGTCTTGGCCAGGCGGTCGCCGCGGTCCGCTCCGGGCTCGGGGACGACATAGGCCCGCAGGCTCGTCACCCCGCCGGGCCGGCGGACCGCGCACACGGCCACCTCGCGCACTCCGGCGATCCCGGTGATCAGGTCCTCCACCTCGGTGGGGTGGACGTTGGCGCCGGCGACGATCTCGATGTCGTCCGTGCGCCCGAACAGCCAGACCAGGCCGTCCTCGTCCACGCGGGCGGCGTCGCCGGTCGTGAACCACTCGTCGGGGCCCAGCCGCAGGGGCGGCAGGCTGCCGAGCCTCACGCCGGGGCCGATGGTGGGGCCGGAGATCTGCAGCTGTCCGACCCGGCCGGCGGGCAGCGGGTCGCCCGCGTCGTCGACGACCCGCACGCCGTACGGGGGAAGGATCCGGCCGAGGCTGTAGGGCTGGATCTCCTCGGGGCCGTTGGCCAGGACGGCGTGGCCGATCTCGCTCGTGCCGCAGATGTTGAGCAGGCGTGGCCCGAGGATGCGGCGCAGCCGGTCCTCCAGCGGGCGGGGCAGTGTCTCGCCGGCGACCAGCGCCAGGCGCAGCCGGCCCAGCAGGCCGGCGTCGGGGTGGGCCAGCAGCCGGGCGTAGAAGCTGGGTTGGGCGTAGAGGACGCTGACGCCGTGGCGGCGCAGGATCGACAGGGCGGTGCTCTCGTCGGGCCGTTGCGCGGTCAGGACGACGGCGGAGCCGCGCTGCAGCGGGAGGAGGACGGAGTTGCCGAGTCCGTAGGCGAAGTACATCCGCGACACGGAGAAGCAGACCTCGCCCTGGCGCAGGGCGAGGACGCCGCCGATCGCCCGGTCGAAGTGGAAGGCGTCGCCGTGGTCGTGGAAGCAGAGGCGGGGCCTGCCCGTGGTGCCGGAGGTGAACACGGCGAAGGCGGGGGCGTCGGACGCCACGGGCTCCGGGGTGTCGTCCGGGTCGGCCGCGAGGGCCTGTGCGGGGGTGTCCGTCAGCTCCCTGGGGGTCACGGTGCGGCCCCGGAACTCCCCGCGCAGCGAGGCGTCGGAGACGACCAGTACGGCTTCGGCGATCTCCTCGCTGGAGCGCAGTTCGTCGGCGTGGAAGAAGGTGTTCACCGGTACGGCGACCGCGCCGATGCGCAGCGCGGCCAGGAACGTCACCACGAAGGAGACGCCGTCGGGCAGGGCGAGCAGGATCCGGTCCCCGCGCCGGACGCCCTGTCCGCGCAGCGCGCCGGCGGTGCGGCGGACCTGGTCGTACACCTCGCCGTAGGAGTAGCGGTGGGTGCCCTGGAGGTACGCGGTCCGGGCGAGCCAGCCGCTCCGGTGGGCGAGGTGTTCCAGCCGTACGGCGAGGTTGGCGTCGGCCGGGGCGGGCTGCTCGGGGGCGGTCGTCGTGTGCGTGAGTATCTCGGTCACCGGCACACTCCCTCGATCTCCACCAGCAGGTCGGACCGGCAGACGGCGACGTTGAAGTACTCGATGTCGGTGTCGCCGGGGAACGCGGACTCGCAGATGCCGCGTACGACGGGAACGTCCTCGGCGTCCCGGACGTAGACCTTGACCTGGTCGAGGTCCTTGACGTCGTACCCGTCGGCGTCGACGCCGTGCCGGCCGAGGTTGTCGCCGCTGACGAGGGCCTCGATGTTGCGGAGGGTCTCCTCGGTCTGCTGCGCGACGTCGCCCACGTGCACGGTGTCGTCGCCGAGGATGCTGGCCGTGCCGGAGACGAAGAGGCTGCCCGGTCCCTGGCCCGCGGTGTCCCTGAGGTAGGTCGCCCGGGCGAAGCTCGGGGACTTCGGGCCGTAGGTGGAGGGGTACTTGTAGGCGGGGGTCTGCCGGGGGTTCTCCAGGTGGACGGCGCGGCCGGGCTTCGCGGCGAGGAAGCAGAGGTCGACGCCGGGGCTGAGGGTGCCGATGCCGGTGGCGGCGGGGAGTTGGGGGAACTGTTCCTCGAAGGTGGCGAACGCCTCGGCCCGGCCGACGCAGAAGTCGCGGTAGATCTCCAGGCCGTCCGCGTTCGGGCTGGTGATGCCGCCGATGAGGTTCCACATGCGGACCAGGTCGGTGTAGCCGCGGTCCCAGGTGAACCGCAGGGCGTTCTCGTACAGTTCGCGCACCTGGTCCCGGTACACCGGCAGCGGGCCGAGCCGGGCGGCGTAGAACAGGTGCTCGCCGTCCTCGGCGTGGACGGCGTCGCCGGTGACCCCGGACCGTACGGGGAGCTCGGTGCGCCAGATCTCCTCGGCGGGGCGGACGTGGTCGTTGGCCAGGTGGGTGGTGAGGCGGGGGGTGCCGTCGTCGAGCGCGGGCTCGGCGGGGGCCTCCGCGAACCTGATCCGCCCCAGGACGTTGCCGCTCGGCGCGTCGGGGGTGCCCGACAGCGCGGCGCCCGGAACCAGGTCGGACCAGAGGCGTGTCGAACGGCCGTCGGGCTGACGGATGCTCATGGATCTCCTATGTCTCTGCCGCGGCCCCACCGTGGAGCGCACCGGACGCGTCGAACTGACGTGTGTTGCTCGGGTGTTGCGGGACAAGAAGAGGTGTTGCCGAACGATGAACAAAGCGCCGCGTTGCTCGGCGCGGGATCACTCCCTTGGAGAGAATCAACGGCGAGCCGCCCTACAGGGCAGCCACAGACCTGTGCCAGGCACGATTACGAGGGGGACACACACCATGACCATCGTGGGCATATCGGAACTGCCGGACGTACCTCTGGCAGGCACGTCGGCCAGCGAGGTGTACACGCTCGCCTTACGGAGCGAATACGTCGATGTCCAGGGGTGTGTACGAGAGTTCGGCATCTCCGAGAGGGAGGCCGCCGCGGCCATCGAGGACCTCGTCCGGCTACGGCTCCTGCACCTGGTGCACGGCTGCACCTACGCCTATGTGGCCGTCGACCCGCTGTCCGCCTCCCAGCAGTTGCTGGCCGTGCAGGACGAGGCCCTGCGGCAGCGGGCGAACGAACTGGAGCGGCTGCGGCAGCAGATGCACAGCCTCGTGCCGCTGTACCGGGCCCATCTCACGACAGAGCGGCAACGGCCCTCCGTGCAGCGCGTCGAGGACGCCCAGGCGGCCCGCGGGATCCTCGCCACGGTGACCGCCGGGGCGAAGCGGGAGATCCTGCTGTCCCTGCCCACCGAGGACCCCTGGGACGAGCAGGCCACGGACCCGGAGACGGGGCCGTGGCCGCGGTACGCCGGGACGCGTCCCGGCCTCCTGAGGGTGCTGCTGCCGGAGGCCGCGCGCTTCGACGTCCGGGTACGCGAGCGGGCGGACGCGCTCCACACCCACGGGGGGAAGGTGCGTACCGCCGCCTCCCCTCCGACCTGGCTGCTGGTCGTCGACGCCGAGGTCGCCGTGATCCCCGCCGACGGGGGGCCGGGCCTGAGCGTCGTCCACGAACCGTCCGTGGTCGCGACGCTGTGGCAGACGCTCACCGGCGCCTGGGGCGAGGCCCGGCCCTTCGACGGCCGCTACGACCACGACAGCGCGCGCTCCGCCTCCGCCCTGATCGACGAGTCCATCCTGCGCATGCTCCTGAACGGCCTTGAGGACAAGGTGATCGCCCGGCGCCTCGACATCTCGCTGCGCACCTGCCAGCGGCGCATCGCCGACCTCATGGACGCCCTCGGCGCCAGGACCCGCCTCCAGGCGGGCTATGTGCTCGGCCAGAGCCTGCGCACCGGCGCCCGACGGGCCGCCTAGCACGGGAACCCGGCGCGGGGGTGATCACATCTTGGTCGCCCCCGCGGCGAGGTCCCGCAGGAAGTGCCGGGCGCCGAACAGGAACACGACGATCAGCGGCACGACGCTCATCAGGGCGCCGGCCATGACGACGGCGTAGTCGGTGTTGTAGGCGACGTTGAGGTTGGCGAGGGCGACCTGGAGCGTGACCCGGTCCGGGTTGACCATGACGACCAGCGGCCAGATGTAGTCGTTCCAGATGCTGATGAAGGTGAAGATGCCGAGGAACGCCAGCGCGGGCCGGAAGAGCGGGACCGCGATCTGCCAGTACAGCCGGAAGAAGCCGGCGCCGTCGATGCGCCCGGCGTCGAGCAGTTCGTCGGGCAGCGAGTTCTGCGCGTACTGACGCATCCAGAAGATGCCGAAGGCGTTGGCCGCACCGGGAATGACCAGCGCCTTGAGCGTGCCGGCCCAGCCGAACTCGGCCATGGTGACGAACTGCGGCACGAGCGAGAGCTGCGCGGGGATCATGTACGTCGCCATCAGCGTGCCGAAGAGGAACTTCCTGCCCGGGAACTCGTACTTGGCGAAGGCGAACGCGGCCAGCGAGTCGAAGAACAGCACCAGCACCGTGCCGGCCGTGGCGACCACGACCGTGTTGAACAGCGAGGTGAAGAAGTCGATGCGGTCGACGACCTCCCGCATGTTGTGCAGCAGTTCCGTGCCCGGGACCAGCCTGGGCGGGTAGTTCAGGATGTCCTGGGTGGTGACGGAGGCCATCACCACCAGCCAGTAGAACGGGAACATCGACACCAGCACGCCGAGGAGCAGTGCCACCCGGACGGCGATCCGGGTCGTCCTGCTTCCGGAGCCGATGGCGAGCCCGGCGTGGGAGGACGTGGGTTCAGCGGCCATTGCGGGCCCCCTTGCCGCGCAGGGAGATGCCACGGCGGCCGTCGCGGTCGGAGCCCGACACCAGCCGCCAGTTGATGATCGCGAAGAGCCCGATGATCGCGAAGAGGAGCCAGCCCATCGCCGCCCCGTACCCGAACTGGAGGTCGTTGAAGGACTTCTGCCACAGATAGAGCACGATGGTCATACCTTCCTGGCCCGGCCCGCCGGTGGTGCCCGGATCGTCCGAGTAGAAGAGCACCTGGGACTCGGTGAAGATCTGCAGTCCGTTGATGGTGGACGTGATGACGGCGAAGAGGATCACCGGCCGGAGCTGCGGTACCACGACCCGGAAGAGGAGCTGCCGGCTGTTCGCCCCGTCGACCCGGGCGGCCTCGAACTGCTCGGTGGAGATGGCCTGCAGACCGGCCAGGAAGATCAGGGCGTTGTAGCCGACCCAGCGCCAGATGATCATGACGGAGATCGCCGACTTGATGCCGAGGGCCGAGGTCAGCCAGCCGACGCCGTCCACCCCGACCGCGCGCAGCAGCGAGTTGGCCAGGCCCGCCTGGGCGAAGACCGAGCCGAAGACGATGGTCATGGCGACCATCGAGGTCACGTTGGGGATGAAGTACGCCACCCGGTAGGCGGCGGAGAAGCGCGTCTGCGAGTGCAGCAGGAAGGCGAGCACCAGGGCCAGGAACAGCATCGGCACCGTCGACATGAACCAGATCTCGAAGGTGTTGAGGATCGAGTGCCAGAACACCGGGTCGCGCAGCAGCCAGTTCTACTGCTGCAGCCCGACGAACCGCATGGCCCCGATGCCGTCCCAGTCCTGGAAGGACAGGTACAGGGAGAAGAACACGGGGAAGGCGCCGAAGACGGCGAAGAGCAGGTAGTACGGGGAGATCGCGAGGTACGGCGGGAGATGGCGCCGCCACCGGCCGCCCGGGGCGCCCTGGCCGGCACCGCGACCGTCCGTCTCCCCGCCTCTCTCGGCGGCGGGAACCGGCGCCGCGTCCGCGACGGTGGCCATCAGCTCACCCCCCGCTGGGACAGCGCGGTCTCGGCGGCGTTCATGGCGTCGCGCCACGCCTTGTCGGGGTTCTTGCCGAGCGTTTCCACGTTGGTCAGCTCCTGGAAGACGGGGGTGTTGGCGGTCGCCTCGTAGGGGCTGAAGAAGATGACCGGGGCCTTCTCGGCGGCCGGGCCGAAGACGTCGACGGGGATCTGCCCGCCGAAGAAGGGGTCGGCCTCGCGCATCGCGGGCTTGTCGTAGGCGGCCGGGGTGGTCGGGAACAGCGCCATCTCCTGGTAGCTCCTGAGCTGGTTCGCGGGCCCGAACATCCACTTCAGGAAGGCGAACGCCCCTTCCGGGTCACGGCAGTAGCGGGTGATGCCGACGTAGGAGCCCCCGTAGTTGGTCGGCCCTGCGGGCATCGCGGTCAGCCGCCAGGACCCGGAGGTCTTCGGCGCCGTCTGCTTGAGCCCGTTGATGGCCCACACCGCGTTCAGGATCGTGGCGACCCGGCCGCGGCTGATGGCCGAGTTGTAGTCGGGGGTGCTGTCCAGGACCTTGGCGCTGAGCCCCTGGCGATACGTCTCGACAGCCATGTCCCAGGCGTGTTTGACGTGGTCCTGGTCGCCGATGAAGCGGTTGTCGGCGTCGACGAACTGCTTCGAGCTCTGGTACAGGACCATCCGGAAGACGTAGCTGATCTGGGAGACCAGGAAGGGGTGACCGGGCGCCTTCGCCTTGAGGGTCCTGCCGACGGCGAGGTACTTGTCCCAGGTCGAGGTGGCCTCGGCGACCTCCGCCGGCTCGGTGGGCAGACCGGCCTTCTCGAAGAGTTCCCTGCGGTAGTAGAGCGCGGTGGGGCCGGCGTCGAGCGGGAAGCCGATCATCCGGCCCGAGGGCGTGATGCCGCTCTTCCACTTCCAGTCCAGGTACTGGTCCTCCAGCGCGTCCGCGCCGAGCTCCTTCAGATCGAGGAACTCCTGCTCGTCCGGGAAGAACTCGCCGATGCCGGAGTTCACGCACGCCAGGTCCGGCACGAAGGCGCGGGCCGCCATACTGGTGCGCACCTTCGACTTGTAGTCGCCGGCGATCGGCGCCCCCTCGACCTTCAGTCCGGGCACGCCGGGAACGCCGCGCGCGGCGGTGGCGAGCAGCTTGTCGCTCAGCGCCCCGTTCCAGTACCAGATGCTGAGGTGATCGGTCCCCGCGGAGGCCGAGCCGCTGCCCGCCCCGCAGCCCGACAGCCCCAGCAGGGCACCGCCCGCTCCGCCGAGGGAGGCCCCCAGCAGGCGTCTGCGGGACATCGTTCGGTGTTCCATCGGCTCGCACTCACTTTCCGGACACCGCTCGGCCGGAAAGGACGCGGCCTCGCGGGAGGGGGGAGAAAGGGTGATGACAACGATGTCGGATCAGGGTCCCGAGCTCGGTCCGACAGCGTGTGGGGCTCCGTGAACGTTCACGTGAACGTTGCCGTCGAGTATCGGGGCGGCCGAAAAGCACTGTCAAGGGACGTGCGGGTGACGATGTTCCGGACGAGGTGTCGACAGACGCGGGCGGTGCCGTGGAGGTCAGGCGGAGGCCCGCACCACCAGTTCGGGCCGCACCCACGCGTCCGCACCGCCGAGAGGTTCCTGCCCGGCGCGCAGCCGGGCCACCTGCTCGACGGCCAGCCGTCCGAGCTGTCGCTTGTCGAGGTGCAGGGTGGTCAGGGCCGGGTCGACGAGTTCGCCCAGCGAGAGTCCGTCGAAGCCGAGGACGGCCAGGTCCTCGGGTACCCGCCGGCCGCGGCGGCGGGCGGCGCGCATCGCCCCGATGGCGATCAGGTCGTTGAAGCCGAAGACCGCGGTGACCTCGGGCCGGGCGTCGAGCAGTTGCTCCGCACCCCGCTCGCCGCCGGCGACGCTGTGCTCGGAGCACATCACGACCCAGCTCTCGTCGACAGGGAGTCCGTGCCGGTGGACCTCGGCGAGGAAGGCCTCCCGTCGCGGCCCGGGGGCGTCGAGCCGGTCGCCGTCCAGCATGCCGATCCGGCGGTGCCCGGCCCGGACCAGATGGGCGACACCCTGCTCCACACCGGCGGCGGCGTCGATCCCCACGGCCGCGAACCGGGTCTGCTGCGGGCCGCGTTCCAGCAGCACCAGGGGCACCCCGCCGAGGTGCCGGGCGAGGACGTCGTCCCGGTTCTTGAAGTAGCCCACGACCGCGTCCGCCTGGTGGGACAGCACGTCGAGGGCCTCCCGCTCCCTGGCGTCGTCGGTGCGGGTGTCACACACCACCACCTGCCAGCCGCGCTGTTCGGCGGCCTCCAGCACACCGGCGGCGACCTCGGGGAAGAACGGGTTCATCAGATCCGGGATCACCAGGCCCGCCGTCACGGTCCCCTTCTGGACGAGCCCCCGCGCGAACCGGCTGGGCCGGTAGTCGAGCAGGCGGGCCGCCTGCAGCACCCGTTCCTTCGTGGCGGGATCGATCTCGCCCTTGTCGTTGACCGCCCGGGAGACCGTCTGCCGCGAGACCCCGGACAGCCGGGCGACATCGTGGATCGTGGCTCGGCGGCGAGGGCCGTCGGGCTGGTCGGTACGCGCATCCCGCTGCTGGTCGTCGGCCCACACGCTGTGCACTGTATCCGGCCATCACGGGAACATGATCCGGGCGTGCGGCCACGACCTGCCGTGGAGAGGACCGCGGGGCCCGCCGCGGACGGAGCCGCCCCGGACCGCCGAGAACAGACGCTCCGGAGCTGCCCTCGCGGAGACGGCTCTAGAACAGCGCGCTGTACGCGTTGAGCGCGGGCTGCCCGCCCAGGTGGGCGTAGAGCACGGTGGAGTCCCGCCCGATCTCGCCGCGCGCCACCAGGTCGACCATCCCGGCCATCGACTTCCCCTCGTACACCGGGTCGGTGACCATGCCCTCGGTGCGGGCCGCGAGCCGCATCGCGTCCAGCGTGGTCTCGTCGGGGATCCCGTACGTGCCCGCGTGATACCGCTCGTCCAGCTCGACGTCCGCGACCGTCAACTCCTTCTCCACGCCGATGAGTTGACCGGTGCTGTGGGCGATCCGGGCGATCTGCTCACGGGTCCGGGCGGGCGCCGCCGACCCGTCGACGCCGATCACCCGGCGGGTCCGTCCGCCCGCCTCCTCCAGCGCGCGGAACCCGGCGACCATGCCGGCCTGGGTGGACCCGGTCACCGAGCAGACGACGACGGTGTCGAAGAAGACGCCGAGGTCCCGCTCCTGCTCGGCCACCTCGTAGGCCCAGCCGGCGAACCCGAGCCCGCCGTAGGGGTGGTCGGAGGCGCCGGCGGGAATGGCGTACGGCTTTCCGCCGCGCTCCTCGACCTCCCGCAGCACCTGCTCCCAGCTCTCCTTGAACCCGATGCCGAAGCCGGCCTTCACCAGCCGTACGTCGGCTCCGGCGAGCCGGCTGATCAGGATGTTGCCGACCTTGTCGTAGACGGAGTCCGGCCACTCCACCCAACTCTCCTGCACCAGGACGCACTTGAGACCGGCGCGGGCGGCACAGGCGGCGACCTGGCGGGTGTGGTTCGACTGCACCCCGCCGATGGAGACGAGGGTGTCGCAGCCCTGCGCGAGGGCGTCGGCGACCAGGTACTCCAGCTTGCGCGTCTTGTTCCCGCCGTACGCGACACCGGAGTTGCAGTCCTCGCGTTTGGCCCAGAGGGAGGCGCCGCCGAGGTGGGCGGTGAGCCGCTCCAGGGGGTGCACGGGCGACGGCCCGAAGAGGAGGGGGTAACGGTCGTACGAGGAGAGGGACATGGGTCCTCCGGGGTCTAGTCGGTGTCGGCGAGTTCGGCCAGCCCTCGCCAGATCTCCGCGGTGACACGGACCGCGGCGTCCACGTCGCCCCTCGCGCAGGCCTCGATCAGCCGGTCGTGCAGACCGGCCGAACGGCAGGTGCCGCCCTCGCCGAAGCGCCGTCGCTCCAGCCGGCGGATGAGGGGGGTGTAGCGGGCGGCGGTGGCGGCGGCGGCGCGGTTGCCGCTGACCCGGACGAGGACGTCGTGCAGGTCGTCGTCGGCCCGCAGGGCGGTGTCCACGTCCCCCGCGTCGACGGCGGTCGCGAACCGCTCGTTGGCCGCGCGCATCGCCTCGACGTCGGCGGCGAACAGCCGGGGCACGGCGACCCGGGTGGCCAGCTCGTGCATGGCCCCCACCACGGCGGCGGCATCGCGCACCTCGGCGGCCACCACCGGGGTCACCCGGGTGTAGCTCTGCGGCTTGCTCTCCAGCAGCCCCTCGTCGACCAGCCGCGAGAACGCCTCCCGCACCGGCGCCCGGGACAGCCCGAGCCGCTCGGCGAGCTCGGCGTCGCGCACCACCTCGCCGGGTGCGATCTCCCCGGCGACGATGGCGTCCCGGATGGCTTCACAGGCACGGTCCCGGAGCAGGGTGCGGCCGACGGGCCGGATGGCGTCCATGAACTGAAATGTTAGATATCAATGGCCCGGGCGCACAAGAGGGGCCCGCACCGAAGTGCGGGCCCCCTGCGACGGGCCTCACGTCATGCCGTGGGCGCCCAGACGGTGGACGTCAGGCCGCCCACGGCCAGTCGGCGTCCCGGGCCGCTTCGAGCAGGGGCACCATCCGGAAGGCCGCGTCCGAGAGGCCGCCGAAGGTGTGCCTGTTCCCCTTGCCCGACGGGCCGTGGCCCGCCCGGTACCCGGCGAGGTTCCAGGTGTAGACCGGCACACCGGCCGGGATCTGTTCGGTCGGGTCGCCGTACCGGCTGTACGCGTACTGCTCGTCGGTGACGAGCAGCACCCGGTCGTGCTTCTTGTAGTGCCGGCGCACCGCCTCCGTGGTGTCGGTGCCGCCCAGGTCGCCGAAGCGGCCGAGGATCTTCAGCACCGACTCGCCCCGGCGGTACCGGATCCGGTTGCTGCCGGTCCCGAACTCGACGAGATCCGCGTCCGCCGCCCGCAGCGCGAGCGCCGTGCCGAAGACCGCCGCCGCGTCGGCCCGGTCGAGCTCCGAGCGGTCCGAGAGCCGCGAGTGGAACATCGAGCCCGAACGGTCGACGAGCACCAGCGTCCGGCCGGGCAGCGCGGGCACGTTCGCCAGCGAGTGGCCGAGCGCCTGCTCCAGCGGGTACGACCAGCGCAGCGACGGCGCGTGCCGGTACGCGGCGAGGTACCGGAAGGGGAACTGCCGCGAGCGCGCCACCTCGGCGGGGTCGCTGATCTTCGCCGCGACCCGGGCGGCCACCTCGTCCGAGACCCCGGCCTCGTCGAAGTTCCGCAGGTTGCGGGTCAGGGCCATCGCCCCCATGGACGGAATGACCGCCTCCCAGGCCGCCTTGTCCATCGGCCCCTGCAGCCAGCCCGCCAGCGCCTCCCACGTCATCCCGGCCGCCGCGAGCCGCTCCGCCCCGCCGTCCGACGTCACCACCGCGCGCCGCTCCTCGACGGGCAGCGCCATCAGCGCGCGGTGCGCGGTCAGGACGCGGTTCGACGTGGGCGGGACGGCCGTCTCCGGGTTGTGCCGACGGTCGAGGGCGTACCGGAACAGCTCGCCCTGCCACGGCTTGTCCGGGTCCGGCACCGCGTGCACCAGGTTGAGGATGTCGCCGAAGCGGTACCCCTTCGAGGCGGTGTCGTACTTCAGCAGCGACGCGCCGCCGTAGAGCCGGCGTACGGCGTCGGCGATGCCGCGCTTGACCGGCTTGGGCACGTTACGGCCATGCATCGCGGTCCAGTAGGCGAGCAGTTCACCGGGCTCGTCGGGCCGGCGCAGCACGGAGTCCACGACCTGCCGGTTCGAGGGCCCGGGTGAGCTGCTCGCACCGGCGTCGAGGCGCGCCTTGACGTACTCGGCGGCGCCCACGACCGCGGCCGTACGGACGTTGCCCGCGCCGCGCAGCCAGCCGAGCAGGCCCGCGGTCCACTCCGGGTCGGTGACGGCGAGCTCGCCGACGAGCCGCGCGAACCGGTCGTCGCGGTCGGCACCGGTCTCGTAGAAGGTGCGCTGGGACGTGAAATGGGAGAGGGCGAGCAGAAAGAGCTCGGAGCGCGCGTCGCGCTCACGGCCTCGGCCGCCCTCGAAGGTACGGAGCACCCGGCCCGTCGAGGTGACGCGCGAGGTGGACTGGGCCTTGGTGGCCTTGGTGTTGAAGCGGGTCATGAGGAATCCCCCCGAATTCACTGCCTTTTCGGAGGGAGACACAGCAAAGGGAGGGAGCCCGAGATCGGAATCGGCGACGGAGAACACACCTGGCGCGTCTTCCCTTTCCGCCACATCGGCCCTGGGCCGATGACGGGATTCGAACCCGCACCATTTCTGACCAGGTCCCTGAAGTATCCGCTGCCTGCGCACCGGGCACCCACCCATGAGCTGCGCCTCCCGAGATCAAGTCGGCTGCGGCCTGGATTCTTTGGAAGAGAAGGAGCCGCTGCCGTCGCACCGGGAGGTGCGTGAAGTTGTGTGTCCAGAGATCGAGGCCGGCGGAACCGACAAGGTGCTCTGGCCGCTGAGCTACACCGGCCTGCTGTACCGGTGGCGGGATTCGAACCCGCGGCCTCCCCATGAGAAGTGGAAGTAGGTCCTGCCTTCGCACCTGGACATGCATCACTTTAGGAGCGTGGCCGCGTGCCGGGCGAGCGAATTAAATCCCGCCTCCGCCCTACCGCTTCTGTCGCCGCCACGGCCCGGTGATGGCCAGCATGATTCCGGGCGTCTGGATGTTGGCGAACAACGTCTTTCCGTCCGGCGAGAACGTGACCCCCGTGAACTCGCTGTATTCCGGGTCCTCTTCGGTTCCGGCGTTGAGTTCGTTGCGGGCGATGGGGTAGGTGCGGCCGCGGTCGGTCGCGCCGAACAGGTGCTGGATTCCCTCGCCGTCCTCGGCGATGACGAGACCGCCGTAGGGGGAGACGGTGATGTTGTCGGGGCCGTCGAAGGGGCCGTCCTCGGAGGGGTCGGGGTTGACGCCGATGAGGACCTTCAGGGTCAGCGTGCGGCGCTTGGGGTCGTAGAACCAGACCGCTCCGTCGTGCTGGACGGGGCTCTCGGTGCGGGCGAACGAGGAGACGACGTAGGTGCCGCCGTCGCCCCACCACATGCCTTCGAGCTTGCGGGCCCGGGTGACCTGGCCGTCGGTGAACTGCTTGCGGACGGACACCGTCCTCGCGTCGCGGTCGGGGACGTCCACCCAGTCGACGCCGTAGACCGTGCCGATCTTCGTGGCGCGGGAGAGGTCGTCGACGAACTTGCCGCCGGAGTCGAAGCACTTGAAGGCCTGGAGGACGCCCGCGTCGTCGGCGAGGGTGCGCAGCCTGCCGCGGCCGTGGTGGAAGTGTTCCGGCGGGGTCCAGCGGTACAGGAGGCCGTTCGGGCCGGCCGCGTCCTCCGTCAGGTAGAGGTGGCCGCGCTTGGGGTCGACGACGACGGCCTCGTGGGCGTAGCGGCCGAGCGCCTTGACGGGCTTGGGGTTCCTGTTGGCGCGGTGGTCTACCGGGTCGACCTCGAAGACGTAGCCGTGGTCCTTGGTCATGCCGTTGGAGCCGGCCTTGTCCTCGGTCTCCTCGCAGGTGAGCCAGGTGTTCCAAGGGGTGCTGCCGCCCGCGCAGTTGGTGGCGGTGCCGGCGATGCCGACCCATTCGGCGACCGAGCGGTGGTCCTGGTGGACCTCGACGACCGTGCAGCCACCGGACGCGGCGGGGTCGTAGACGAGGCCCTCGGTCAGCGGTACCGGGTGCGGCCACTGCGCCCGGGGGCCGGCGAGTTCGTGGTTGTTGACCAGCAGGGTGGTGCCGCGCGGGCCGTCGAAGGCGGCCGTGCCGTCGTGGTGGGACGGCGTGAACTCGCCCGACTCCAGCTTGGTCTTCCCGCTGTGGGTGAGGATGCGGTACCTGAACCCGGCGGGCAGCGCGAGGATGCCCTTCGGGTCGGGGAGCAGCGGTCCGTAGCCGACGCCGCCGTGGATGTCCGCCGACTCCTCGGCGCTCTCGGTCTCGGTGGCCGCGAGGGCGTTCGGCGCGGTGGCGAGGGCGCCGACGCTGCCCGCCAGTGCGACACCCGCACCGGTGATCGCGGATTTTCTGGCGAAGTCCCTGCGGGTGAGCGACATGGTGTCTCCTGTGACGGTGGGTGTGCCGTGGAGGGTGGCGCGGACCTCGGTCCGCGCCACCCTCCCGCCCATGCCTGAACGCCGGTTGAACACCGGGCGACCTCACCGGGCCCGCTTCCGTGAACCCGCACCCACCGACCCGGTACCCATGGCCCCGGCACACACCGACGCCGGTACACACCGACCCCAGTACGTATCGGCCCTCGTCCCCACCGGCGCAGGAGACCGGACCTCACCGAGACCCCGTCGGCCCCCCGTACATATCCCGCAGCGACCGCAGGGACCGCACACCCTTCACCTCAGCCGCCTTGCTGGGACCGCGCCTTGAACGCCGCCTTGCGTGCTTCCTTCGCGATCCTCTTGTCCGGGTGCAGGCGCCCCATCGCCTCCAGGACGTCCGCCGTGGCCGGGTGGTCGACCCGCCACGCGGCCGTGAAGAACCCGCTGTGCTGCTGGGCCAGGCCCTCCACGAGGCCGCGGAGTTCCTCGGAGTTGCCCTCGGCGGCGAGCTGGGCGGCGAGGGTGTCGACGGTCAGCCAGAACACCAGGTCCTCGGAGGGCGCCGGGATGTCCGAAGCGCCCCGCTCGGCCAGCCAGACCCGCGCCAGGCCGCCGAGTTCCGGGTCGTCGAGGACCTCACGGAGGGCGGGCTCGGCCTCGGGGCCGACCAGGGACAGGGCCTGCTGGCAGCGCAGTCGCCGGAGCGGGGCGCCGGTGTCCAGGCCCCGTGCCGCGGCGAGCAACTCCCGTGCGGCGGCGAGGGATTCGCGGCGGGCGAGCCACTGCTCGGTCTCGGCCTGGGCGGCGGCCGGCGGGAAGACGGCCGTGCCGTCGAGCAGCGCGTCGGCCCCCTTGTCGGCGAGGTCACCGACGGCGGGCGCCTCGAACCCGGCCTCCAGGAGCCGCGCCCTGAGGCCGTACAGGCCGAGGGGGGTGAGGCGGACCATGCCGTAGCGGGAGACGTCGGTGTCGTCGACCGGGGCGGCGGGCTCCTCGTCGGCGTCGGCCATCAGCGCCTCGTCGACGGGCTGGTACGCCACCAGGCCCACCGGGTCCAGCAGCCGGAACTGGTCGTCGAGCCGCATCATCGCGTCGGAGACCTGCTCCAGCACGTCGTTGGTGGGCTCGCCCATGTCGCTGGGGACGATCATCGAGGCGGCCAGCGCGGGCAGCGGCACGGGCGCCTCGCCCGGTCCGTCCTCGCCGACGGTGAGGAGGTAGAGGTTGCCGAGCACGCCGTCCAGGAACTCGGCCTCGGCCTCGGGGTCCCAGTCCAGGGACGAGAGGTCGATCTCACCGCTCGCGTCCACCGCGCCGGCCAGGTCGTCCAGGTCCGGCACGCTCGCGTCGGCGAGCACGGTCTCCAGCGCGGTCAGCCAGACGGCGAGCACGTCGTGCGGGGCGCCGCCGGTGAGCAGGGCGAGGTCCTCGCCCGGGGTGACGGTGCCGGCCTCCTCGTCGACGACCTCGACGAGGCCGGTGTCGACGGCGATCCGCCAGGCCTCGCTCGCGTACGCCGCCGCGTCGTCCCCGGTCAGTCCGAGAAGCTCGGCTGCGGCCGGCAGCTGTTCCTCCACGAGCCCGCCACCGGCGTCGATCCGGGTCTCGGGTCCGGCCCAGCGGGCGATTCGCGCGGCCCGTGACAGCAGCGGCGTGGACAGGGCGTCCCGCGCCAGCTCCGCTTCGGGGTGCAGCCGCACCGGCGGCAGGGGCGAGCTGTCTGACATCGGCTGGTTCTCCTAGGCGCGTGCGTGATACCACTCAGCCGCTCAGCCTAGACGGATTTGGACCCATGCCGCCCGGTTCATCTCCCGGCGGGGAGGTGTACGTGGCTGAAACCTTGACAAGTGGCGTGACCAGGCACGAGATTGACGCGCGTAGAAACCCGGCGGACATCTGTTCACTGTACTTTCTACGCGCGTCGCCACCGCCCCACAGGTCGCGGCTCCCACGGTTCCACGTTCCATCCTCGTCCGGTTGTCCGGTTCCACGTTCCACCCTCGTCCCGGCGCCCATGTACGTCCCCGGAGGGATCCCGTTGCCGAGCAAGTCTTCCGTGCGCCTCGCCGCGCTCACCGTCGCCGCCGCCTGTTCCGCGGCCTCCACCCTTGTCCTCACCTCGCCCGCGCACGCGGCCGCGGTGAGCGTCCATGACGTCCAGGGCCCGACCCGGATATCCCCCTACGCCGGTCAGGCGGTCACGGACGTGACCGGAATCGTCACCGGTGTGCGCACCTACGGCTCCTCCAGAGGCTTCTGGATCCAGGACCCGAAGCCGGACGCCGACCCCGCGACCAGCGAGGGCGTCTTCGTCTTCACCAGTTCCGTCCCCAAGGTCGCGGTCGGCGACGCGGTGACCGTCTCCGGCACGGTCTCGGAGTACGTCCCGGGCGGGGCCACCTCCGGCAACCAGGCGTTGACCGAAATCGTGCGCCCGACGGTGACCGTCGTCTCCAGCGGCAACGCGGTCCCGGCCGCCACCGTCGTCAGCGCCAGGTCGGTGCCGAGCGCCTACGCCCCGGCCGGCGACACCGCCGCGAGCGGCTCGGTCAACGGGCTGACGCTGCGGCCGAAGAAGTACGCCCTGGACTACTACGAGTCCCTGGAGGGCATGAACGTCCAGGTCGCCGACGCCCGGGTGGTCGGTGCCACCGACCCGTACACCGAGCTGTGGGTCACGGTGAAGCCGCGTGAGAACACCAACCGCCGCGGTGGCACGGTCTACGGCGCCTACGACGCGCAGAACACCGGCCGGCTGCAGATCCAGTCCCTGGGCGCGACCGCCGACTTCCCGACCGCGAACGTCGGTGACGTCCTCAGCGGCAGTACCGCGGGCCCGCTGGACTACAACCAGTTCGGCGGCTACACGCTGGTCGCCAACCGGATCGGCACGCTGAAGAGCGCCGGTCTGGCGCGCGAGACCACCCAGAAGCAGAAGAAGGGCGAGCTCGCGGTCGCGACGTACAACGTCGAGAACCTCGACCCGACCGACGCCAGCTTCGAGGAGCACGCCTCCGCGATCGTGCACAACCTCCAGTCGCCCGACATCGTGTCCCTGGAGGAGATCCAGGACAACAACGGCGCGAAGAACGACGGTACGGTCGCCGCCGACCAGACGGTGACCAAGCTGATCGACGCGATCGTCGCGGCCGGCGGCCCGGCGTACGACTGGCGGTCCATCGACCCGGTGGACAACGCCGACGGCGGCGAGCCGGGCGGCAACATCCGCCAGGTGTTCCTGTTCAACCCGCAGCGGGTGTCCTTCACCGACCGCGCGGGCGGCGACGCGACGAGCGCCGTCGGGGTCACCAAGAAGCACGGCAAGGCCGCGCTGACGCTCTCCCCCGGCCGCGTCGACCCGGCGAACACCGCCTGGGCCAACAGCCGCAAGCCGCTGGCCGGCGAGTTCACCTTCCGTGGCAGGACGGTCTTCGTGATCGCCAACCACCTGAACTCCAAGGGCGGTGACCAGGGGCTGACCTCGCAGTACCAGCCCCCGGTGCGCAGCTCGGAGACCCAGCGGCACGCCCAGGCGACCGCGGTGAACGCGTTCGTCAAGGACATCCTGGCCGCACAGAAGGACGCGGACGTCATCACCCTCGGTGACATCAACGACTTCGAGTTCTCCGGCACCGCCAGGATCCTGGAGAGCGACGGCGCCCTCTGGTCGGCGATCAAGTCGCTGCCGAAGAGCGAGCGTTACTCGTACGTCTACCAGGGCAACGCGCAGGTCCTCGACCAGATCCTGGTCAGCCCGTCGATCCGGCGGTCCTGCGACTTCGCGTACGACAGCGTGCACATCAACTCGGAGTTCAACGACCAGATCAGCGACCACGACCCGCAGGTGCTGCGGTTCCAGCCGTAACCGGCGGTGGTGGTCAGGGCTGGCTGAACACCCCGTTCAGCCAGCCCTGCCAGGCGGCTTCGCACTCCTGGATCTCGGGGTCCGGCGCGAAGTCGTGCAGGGAGATCCCGACCGGATGGCCCCAGTGGTTGCGTCCGAACACACGGGTGAGACCCCGGTCCGTCCGCAGCCCGATGAAGTACGGGTCGCGGAAGTCGACCACGGCGTCGAACGCGTCGGGCCCGGTGACCTTCACCCGTGCACCCGCGCCCACGTCGTCCCCGAGGCCGAGGGCCCGTGCGACGACGGCGAGGGCGTCCGCGGCCTTCGACGCCTCGGGCCCGTCGAAGGTGGCGAAGGCGGCCGGCTTCGGCGCGAAGTGGACCAGGTACTCGCGCAGGGTGTGCAGGTAGAAGTCGGTGTGCCTGGCGGCACCGTCGTACTGGTTGTCCCAGTCGTCGACGAAGATCCCGCTGTGCACGTACCGCACCCAGGCCCGCCGGCCGCCGTCGCGGGGCTCGACGGTGTAGTCGAGCTGGTTGAGCGTCTGTTCGGAGATGCCCCCGACGTCCTCGACACGGTTGGTGTAGCGATGCGGCGGGTCCCAGGCGGTGACGGCGGACCCGAAGGGCCCCTTCCCGCCGACCCGGGGCTCCGGCGGCTCCATCGGCCACAGATACCCTCCGGTGCCCGTGGTGATCGCCGCCCACACCTCCTCCGGAGTGGCGTCGACCTCGAACTCGCGGGCGATCTCGAATTCCTTGGACATTTCCTTGGCCGTTTCCTCGGACATGGTGGGCTCCTGGTTATGGCGAATCGGTCTTCTTGAGCGTGGGATGGACGGCCACGACGATCCGGTGGTCCCGGCCGCCCTCGGCGTCGGGGTGGTCGTACCTGCGGATCAGCGCGCTCACTCCTGCCGTCAACTCCTGGATGAACGCGGCCCGTTCGGCTGCCGAGGCAAAACGCACCTCGCCGTCCAGCGCATAGGTGGCGAGCCCCTTGCGGGCCTTCGCCGCGCCGGTGATCAACTGGCCGACGTCCCGCACCAGCCGAGCGCCGAGCGCGAGCAGCCAGCGCGCGGAGAGCTGGTCCCGGAATCGATCCGGGTCCGGCTGCACGGCGGCCAGCGCGAGCGGCGAGATGACGTACGACGCGGCCGTCGCCCGCATCAGCCGTTCGGTGACGTTGCCCTTGCGGCGCTCACCTGCCAGCTCCACCAGACCGTGCCGCTCCAGCGCCTTCAGGTGGTAGTTCACCTTCTGCCGGGGCAGTCCGACCTGGCCGGCCAGCATGGCGGCGGACGCGGGGCCGGCCGCCAGCTCGGCGAGCAGCCGGGCCCTTATGGGGTCCAGTGAGACGGCTGCGGCCTCGGGGTCCTCGATCACGGTCACATCCAGCATGGGTCCACCGTCTCACCGACAACTTTATTTGTCCAGACGGTTCAGGTTGTCGGTTCGATGACCTTGCCCCGCCCTGTCACTCGGGTACGAGGCCGAGGGCGTGCTCGTACCGGCCGACCGTGCTCCCCTTCAGCCCCGGCCAGCCTTGAACGCGCTCCCACAGGGCACTGGGCGAGCCGATCCCCTGCCCCGGCCCGGCCAGGGCGTCGATGTGCGCCTGGGCGCTCTCCCACTCGGCGTAGTTGAGGACCCTCGTGCCGTCGGTGCTCAGGTGGAAGTGGGCGGAGATCCCGCCGGGATGCAGGGCGGGCTCGCTCTCCAGCGCCTCGAAGACGGCGTCGACCCAGGCGCGCTGCCGGTCCGGGTCGGGCCCCTCGAACTCGATGTCGACGATCACGACACATCCCGGCACCCGGACGGGACGGTCCTCCCGGACACCGCTGCGGTAGTGGCGGTACCGGTCGAGGCGCACCCGTTCGATGCCGGGCACGGCGGTGTCGATCTCGTCGACACGCTCCTGCCGGTGCACCTTCACAAAGGCGTCGAACGCCTGCTCGCCCGCCCACTGGGAGTGGTGCAGCAGGGTGGTGCCGTCGTGCCCGGTGTAGACGTGGTAACCGAGGAGACCGGCCGCGGGCCAGGGCCGACGGGCCCAGGTCCGCGCGATGGCCTCGACGGTCAGCCGCTGCCGCTCGGGCGTGCCCACCCGCCAGGTACTGAAGAGAGGAGCGCCGACGTCGGGTCGGGTGAGGTCGGGATGGTTGTCGGTACGGCGGGTCATGGCGGCCTCCGGAGGTCGGTACATGGGTCGGTAGACGGGGGTCGATACGTCGGTCGGGACACGGATGTCGGTACACCGGTGTCGGTACGCCGTTCGACACGTACGGCGGCCGGTACGGGAACCACCGTGCGTCGCGTGCACCCACCACCTTTCAACCTCAACCAAGATTCAGGTCAAGTCACCGATTCGGACGGCGTATTCGGGAGACCCGGCTGGTCATGGACGAGAAGGCCGAGAGGGCCGAAGCCGAAGAGCGGGCCAAGAGGACCGAGAGGTCCGAGCAGGCCGAGAGGTCCGAGCAGGCCGAACGGGCCGACGGGACCGGGGAAGGCGCGCCGGAGAGCCCCGCCGGGTTGCCGGGGCGGTCGTGGCGGGCGGTGGCGCGACGCACGGTGAAGGAGTTGCTGGACGACGAACTCGCCGACCGCGCGGCCGCGTTGACGTACTACGGCGTCCTGTCCCTGTTCCCTGCACTGCTGGTGATGGTGTCCCTGCTGGGCGTGGTGGGGCAGCGGGCGACGGACAAGATCCTCGACAACATCGGGGACCTCGCGCCCGGCCCCGCCCGGGACATCCTGCGGGACGCGGTGGTCCAGCTCGGCGACAGCGGCGGCACCGGCAGCGTGCTGGCCGTCGTCGGTCTGCTCTTCGCGCTGTGGTCGGCGTCCGGGTATGTCGCCGCGTTCATCCGTACGTCCAACGCGGTGTACGACCTTCCGGAGGGCCGCCCGGTGTGGAAGCTGACGCCGTTGCGTCTCGCGCTGACGGTGGTCCTGATGCTGATGCTGGCCGCGAGCGCGCTGATCGTGGTGTTCACCGGCCCGCTGGCCGAGCGCGCCGGCACGACGATCGGGCTCGGCGACGAGGCGATCACGGTGTGGGACGTCGCAAAGTGGCCGGTCCTGCTCCTGCTGGTGATCCTGATGATCGCCCTGCTGTACTGGGCCGCCCCCAACGTCCGTGGCCGCGGCTTCCGTTGGATCTCCCCCGGCAGCGTCCTGGCCACCCTGATCTGGCTGGCCGCGTCCGCCGGCTTCGCCCTCTACGCGGCCAACTTCGCCTCGTACAACAAGACATACGGCACCTTGGCGGGCGCCATCGTCTTCCTCGTCTGGCTCTGGCTGACCAACCTCGCGATCCTGCTGGGCCTGGAATTCGACGCGGAGCTGGCCCGCGAACGAGCGATCACGGACGGCCGTCCCCCGACGGAGGAGCCGTACGTCGAACCGAGGGACACGAGGAAATGGCCGGCGAGGCTGCGATCCCCCCGGGAGAAGTAACCGCCCGAGCAAGCCGAGACACCCCACCCCACCAACCCGAACGACGACACACCCCTCGCCCACCGAGCCAGGATGCCGCCGACTGCCCTTCTTGACCCCGCCCAGCCGAACGACGACGCGCCGCTCGCCCCACCGGCCCGGACGGCCACGCACCACTCACCCGTCCAACCCGGAGTACCGGCGGCGCCCTTGCTCTCCCTCGCCCGAACGACGACACGCCGCTTGCCCCGCCGAAACCCAACGCACCACTCGCCCCACCGACCCGGACGGCCACGCACCACCCGCCCGGGCCGGGGTGCCGGCGGCTCTCTTCGCCCCACCGAGTCGGGCCCCAGAGCCCCCTTCGCTCCACCGAGCCGGACGGCGGGCCACTTCTCGACCGGCCGGGACAGGGTGCCGGCGGTTCCCTTTCGACTTACCGAGTCGGGTGGTGGGTGGGCACAGGTTCGGGGGTCTGGGGGCGGAGCCCCCAGGGGGCGGGCACGCGGGCGCCGGGGTCATCCCCTCAAGGGGGACCCCGGCGCCCGGTGGAACCGACCGTCAGCGCCCGTGGCGCCTCCACCGCAACGTCCCCGCCACGACGACCACACCCACCGCCACTCCCACGACCCACATCGGCCGCGGACGACGTACAGCGTCACGGACCGGCCCCGGCAGGTTCTGCTCGACGGCGTGCCCCGCATGACTCGCCCGGTCCTGGACCACATGCCCCGCATGGCTCGCCCGGTCCTGGACCACATGCCCCGCCCGCGCCGCGCCGCTGCGCAACTGCACCGTCATCGCCCCCGCCCGGTCCCGGAGGTCGGCCGCGCGGGCCCGAGCACGTCCCTTGACGTCGATCTTGCCGGCCAACTCCTCTACGGTGTCGCCGAGTTCGCCCCGGGTGCGTTCGATCTGCCGACGCAGCTCGTCGGGCCCGTCCGCACCGACCTCCCGCGCGGCCTCGCCGCCCGACTCGTATCCCCGTGCCATCTTCTCGGTCATCGGTGCGCCCTTCCCTTGATCTCCTCGACGTCGGCCCTGACACTGCCGAGCGTCTCCTGCGGTGCGGGTGGCGCGGCACGGCGCAGCTGGGCGCGCCCGGTCGCCGCGAGCACGCCCGCGAGGGCGAACAGCGCGCCCGTCACGATGAGCGCCGCCGCCCACACGGGCAGCGTCAGCGAGAGCGCGGCCGCCGCCGTGGCGGCCAGGGCGAGGAGGCCGGCGTAGCCGACGGCGCCCGCGGCGCCGAGGAGCCCGCCGCCGCGCCCCGCGCGACGGCCCTTCGCGGCCAGTTCCTCCTTGGCGAGGGCCACTTCCTGGCGTACGAGCCGGGAGAGCTGTTCGGTGGCCTGTCCGACCAGGTCGCCCACCGAGTGTTGTTCGTCCTGCGCCGGCCTGCGGGCCGTGGTCTCGGTCACGGTTCCGCCTCCTCTCCGTTTCGGACCGGCCGGGTACCCTGCCCGCCCCGCGCTACCCCCGCCCGGGCTCCTCCCGCGGCCCGTTTCCCGTCCCCCGGTCACCGAGCCGCGCGAGCTGCCTCTGGAACCAGTCGAGCCGCGCCTGCAACAGGGCTGCCTCCGCGGCGAGTTCGGACACCCCCAGCCCCTCGGGCGTCCCCGCGTCACCGTCCGGCGGCACCGTCACCTCCAGTCCCGCCCCGGCCACCACCCGCAGCCCGTCCCCGGCCAGCCGGGCGAACCCGGCGAGCGAGACGGACGTACGGCCGCGCAGGCATCCCGCGCAGGAGGGGGCCAGTGCCCGCCATCCCGGCCGGCCCCAGCGCGCGTCGGCCAGCGCCGCCGCGCCCGTGCCACAGGCGCACGGGCCGACGGTGGCCGTGCGGACCCGCTGCCGGGCGTAGCGGAAGCCGCGCTCGAAGCGGAGGTAGCGGCCGATCACGGAGACTTCGAGCAGGACGGCCGTACGGTGCTCGGCCGTGCAGAGCAGTGCCTCGGCCGTCGTCCGGTCGTGCACGCAGTGGAAGCCGCAGTCGCAGCGGCGGTGCGGTGGCCGGTGCCGCAGGCCGTAGACACAGGACGCGTCGGCCAGGACTCCGTACGGCAGCGCGCCGCCCAGCGACACACCGGTGAACCCGGCCCGGGTGCCGTCCTGGGACAGCACCGGGTGGGCGATCTTGTGTCCGGTCGGCGGCTCCGTCGGGCGTTCCTCGGGGAGCCGCAGCCTCATCGGGCGGCCGGAACCTCTTCGGGTGCCCTCAACTCTTCGGTCTCCGCCGGGAGTTCGAGTTCGGGTTCTTCGTCGTGGATCTCGGGCCGCTCTTCCGCGACTCCGGTGGCGAGTGCTTTTCCGAGCTTCATGACGCCTCCCATGACCAGGGGCCGATGACCGTCCTGGCCATGGTGGCGCATGAGAGGCCGACTTGGACATAGGGCCTACCGCCCGGACGACGACCGAAAATCTCGCAGCATTCCTTAACGATACCTCGCAGGAGAATTAAGTTGAGCTTCACTGTCGGTGCGCCGAGACTACCCCCATGACGACACCGACACCTCGCCCCTTCGGCCGCGCCCTCTGCGCCATGATCACGCCCTTCACCGACGCGGGCGCCCTGGACCTCGACGGCGCCCAGCGGCTGGCCGACCGGCTGGTGGCGGAGGGCTGCGACGGTCTCGTCCTGTCCGGGACCACGGGTGAGTCTCCGACCACGACGGACGCGGAGAAGTCGGCGCTCGTCACCGCCGTCCGGGAGGCGGTGGGCACACGGGCCTCGGTCGTTGCGGGAGTCGGCACCTTCGACACCCGGCACACCGTCGAACTGGCCCTGGCCGCCGAAAAGGCGGGCGCGGACGGCCTGTTGGTGGTCAGCCCCTACTACAGCCGCCCGCCGCAGGACGCGCTGGAGGCGCACTTCCACGAGATCGCGGACGCGTCCGGACTGCCGGTCATGCTCTACGACATCCCGGGCCGCACCGGCACCCGGATCGAGCCGGAGACGATGATCCGCCTCGCCGAGCACCCCCGGATCGTCGCGGTCAAGGACTGTTCCTACGACTTCCTCGGCACCCAGAAGGTCCTGGACCGCACGGAGTTGGCGTACTACGCGGGCTGCGACGAGCACATCCTCGCCCTGTACGCGGTGGGTGCCGCCGGGTACGTCAGCACGGTCGCCAACGTCGTTCCGGCCAGGCTCCGCGCGGTGCTCGACGCGTTCGAGGCGGGCGACACCCCCGTGTCCGCCCGCCTCCAACAACGTGCCACGCCGCTGATCGAGTCGATGATGTCGGCGGGTCTGCCCGGCACGGTCACCGCCAAGGCCCTCCTCCACGCACTCGGTCTGCCCGCGGGGCCGGTCCGCCCACCGCTGCGACCCGCCGACCGCGGCACGGTCGACGGGCTGCTGACGGCGTACGAACAGCTCATGGCCGCCTGATCAGCGTGCGGCGAAGACGGGCTCCCAGCGTCCGGCGTCCCCGTCGTTGCCCTTGCGGAAGTCGCTGAGCGGCACCACCTTGTCGCTGCCGACGGTGACCAGCACGAGCTGCTGGTGGAACTCGTTCTTGCCGTTCTTCGCGATGTCCCAGGCGATCAGCGAACGGTTGCCGACCCAGGCCAGCAGCTGCTGTCCGTGCACCTCGGTCTTGCCGCCGTTCTTCACGTCGACGACCCAGGACGAGGTCTTCCACTTCTCGCCCGCGAAGCTACCGGCGACCAGCCTGCCGTCGGGCGACTTCCCCGCCTCGACGTACCAATCCAGGTACTTGTCGTTCGCCGGTGCGTCGACCTCGGTGCCCTTGAGGTCGTAGAACTGCTTGCCGATGTCCCCCATCGGGTTTCCCGCCCAGACGTGCCTGCCGTCGTCCGTGAGGGCGAAGTCCTGGCGGGAGTTGAGGAAGGTGCTGCCCATCGGGTCGTCCGGGTCGGCCTCGCCGAGGCCGACCGCGGCCCAGGACCCCTTGCCCGAGGCCACGTCGAGGACGTGGAAACCGGTGCGGGTCGACGGCTGCTTCTGGTCCCAGCCCGGCGAGCCCTCGGTCTTGACCCGCAGGTCGGGGTTGCCTCCGTAGGTGGTCGCGACCAGCTTCCGGCCGTCGTCGGAGAACGCGAGCCCGCCGACCGGATGGTCGACCGGGATCCATCGTTCTACCTTGCCGGTGGTCAGGTCGAGCAGACCGATCCGCGAGGCGGGCAGGTCCTGTTCCAGGACGGCGGCCGTCTTCATGCCGGGCGCGACGGCGACCCAGGACCACTTCGTGGTCTTCGCGTACCTGCCGGTCTCCTGGTCGAGCAGCCAGTAGGTACGCTCGTAGACGGCGGTGTCGGCCGACTTCTTGACGGTCTTCGGGATGAAGTACGCGGCCAGCGCGGTGTCCCCGGCCGAGATCAGCTCGCGCGGCGGCGACTGGTCCGGATGGGCGTTGACCTCGGTCTTCGGTACGACGTCCGAGGGGCGCGCGTCGGTCCCCCCGCCCGAGGTCAGCAGCGGCACGGCCACCGCGACGGCGACCACGGCGGCCGTGGTGACGGCGACACCCGCCATCCGGCGTGCCCGGCGGCGCCGGCGGACCGCCAGCACCCGGTCGGCGAAGCCCGGCCCCGCCGGGGCCTGTTCGGCGGCCTGCTCCCGCAGTGCGTCACGCACGAGTTCCTCGACGTTCATGGCCGCACCTCCACGGGTGAGTAGTCACGGGACGGCTGCCGCCCGGCCTCGGCCGGGTCCAGGGCGGCCAGTTCGGGCGCCAGGGAACGCAACCGGGCCAGGGAACGATGGGTGGTGGACCGTACGGTGCCGACGGTGCAGCCGAGAAGGCGCGCCACGTCGGCCTCCGGCAGATCCTCGAAGTAGCGCAGCACGAGCACGGTCCGCTGCCGTGCGGTGAGCCGGGACAGCGCCTCGCGCATCACGACGCGCAGTTCGGCGGCTGCCGCCGTGTCGCCGCCCGGCGTGCCCGCCTCGGGCGGCTCGGCGACGCTGAACTCCCGTCTGCGCCACTTCAGCCGCCAGCGGCTGACCTGCTGACGGTAGAGGATCCGCCGTACGTAGGCCTCGGGTTCGTCGATCCGCTGCCATCGGCCCGCCGCCTTGGCCAGCGCGTTCTGCAGCAGGTCCTCACCGGCGTGCTGGTCTCCCCCGCACAGCAGCACGGCGGTCTTCAGCAGCGCCGACGACCGGTTGTCCACGAACTCCCGGAAACTCTCCAGTCCTTCGGCATTCATCGTCACCTTCTCTTCCCCGGCGGCACCTGCGTTCCGCCCCTCTGCCCCTTGTGACGCCTGCGGGTGCCCGCCGCTATGCCACCCCACGAAAAAAAGTCGCCGTAGAAGACCACAGTCTTCTACGGCGACCGCTACGGCTGCCTTCTACGGCGACCTCCTGGGCGTATCAGCTCCAGGTGTGCCCGTCGCCGATCAGCAGCACATGTTCCAGCACGTCCTCCAGCGGATCGTCCACCTGGCCGATGGTGACCAGTCCGATCCGCGGGCCGTTGTGGGAGGCGGTGTTGGTCTCGTCGGCGTACGCGGCCCCCGCCGGCAGCCAGCACACGACCGCCAGGGCCAGTACCCCGGTCACCCGGCGCGCCACGGCCTTCGCCCGCTCGTTCCTCATCGCTCGGCGCCTCGTTCCCTCGTTCGTCGTTTCGGCGTCTGATCGGACACTGCGTCCACCCGTTCATCTGCCGAACCCACGAGAAGGTCACGCCGGGCAACCCGTACGTGATCTTCGTCGGCCCGTCGGAGCCCGCTCAGTTGTGGCTGTGCAGGATCTCGTTCAGGCCGCCCCAGACCGCGTTGTTCGGGCGGGCCTCGACCGTGCCCGTGACCGAGTTGCGGCGGAAGAGGATGTTCGAGGCGCCGGACAGCTCACGCGCCTTGACGATCTGTCCGTCCGGCATGGTGACGCGGGTGCCGGCGGTGACGTACAGCCCCGCCTCGACCACGCACTCGTCGCCGAGCGCGATACCGACGCCCGCCTCGGCGCCGACCAGGCAGCGCTCGCCGATGGTGATGCGGACGTTGCCACCACCGGACAGGGTGCCCATGGTGGAGGCGCCGCCGCCGATGTCCGAGCCGTCGCCGACCACGACGCCGGCGGAGATCCGGCCCTCGACCATCGAGGTGCCGAGCGTGCCGGCGTTGAAGTTCACGAAGCCCTCGTGCATGACCGTGGTGCCCTCGGCGAGGTGCGCGCCGAGGCGGACCCGGTCGGCGTCGGCGATGCGGACGCCCTTGGGGGCGACGTAGTCCGTCATGCGGGGGAACTTGTCGACGCTCGTCACGGCGAGGTGCAGGCCCTCGGCGCGGGCGTTCAGCCGCACCTTCTCGACGTCGTCCACGGCGACCGGGCCGAGCGAGGTCCAGGCGACGTTGGCGAGGAAGCCGAACATGCCGTCCAGGCTCTGGCCGTGCGGCTTGACCAGGCGGTGCGAGAGGAGGTGCAGCCGGAGGTAGACGTCGTGCGCGTCGATCGGCTTGTCGTCGAGGGAGGAGATGACGGTACGGACCGCGACGATCTCGACGCCGCGGCGGGCGTCATGACCGACGGCCTTGGCGGCGTTGGAACCGAGCAGTTCGACGGCCTGCTTGAGGTCCAGCCGCTCGGTGCCGGACGGGCCGGTCTCCGCGTTCAGTTCGGGCGCGGGGAACCAGGTGTCGAGGACGGTGCCGTCGGCGGCGACGGTGGCGAGGCCGGCGGCAACAGCGCCGGTGGTGCGAGGAGCAGTCGTGTCGGTCATAAGGGCAACCTAACGTGGCGGGGGGTGCCCGGGCGAACCGGTCCGCACGGTGTCTCAGGTCTCGGGCGCACCGGCCGCGATCAGCGATGTTCCCCACCGGAAGGGTGCCCGGCCCGGTGGATTCAGCCGGCGGCGTCGATGACCCGCGCCAGGACGTCCCGCGCGTACGCCTCGTCGTACGGCGCCCCCGTCAGCAGCACCTGCAGACAGATCCCGTCGGTCAGCGCGACCAGCGCCCGCGCGGTGACCGGGTCGGTGCGGGCGGCGAGCCGGTCGGCGAGGTCTTCGGCCCATTCGGCGGCGACCGGGCGCAGGGCGGGGCGGCGCAGGGCGGCGAGGTAGAGCTCGTACTCCCGCTCGACGCCGGTGCGTTCGCCGGCCAGCCACTCGCCGAGCAGCGAGGCCAGGTCGGCGGCCAGGTCGCCGCGCGGGCCGGTGAGGCCGTCGCGGTCGGCGATCAGTCGGGCGAAGCACTCGTTGGCCTGGCGCAGCGCCGCGACCATCAGTTCGTCGAGGGTCTTGAAGTGGTACGTCGTGGAGCCGAGCGGCACATCGGCCTCGGCGGCGACGGAGCGGTGGCTCAGCCCGGCGAGTCCGTTCGCCCCGACGACCCGGATCGCCGCGTCGATGATCCGCTGCCGTCGCTCGGGGTCGTGGCGGCGGGGCATCAGTGCGCACCGCCCAGGTTCAGCACGACGACGCCGACGATGATCAGCGCGATACCGGCGGCCTTCGCGGCGGTCATCCCCTCGCCCAGGAACAGCATCCCGATGGCGGCGATGGCCGCGGTGCCGGCCCCGGCCCAGATCGCGTACGCCGTGCCGACCGAGACGGTCTTCAGCGTCTGGGCGAGCAACGCGAAGGCGACGACGTAGCCGAGGACGGTGAGCAGCGAGGGCAGCAGCCTGCTGAAGCCCTCGCTGTACTTCATGGCCGTCGTCGCGACAACCTCGGCGGCGATGGCTCCGGCGAGCAACAGGTATCCCATGTGTACGAGCGTACACATCGACTTCGGGAGCCCCGCGCGGCAGGTCGAACCGGCATAAGCCGAAACCGCTTGCCCAAACGATTCCCAGGAGTTGACAGCCTCCACTAGTGTTTCACCGTTCACTTACCTCCCCCACACGGCCGCAGCCGTCGCTCCTTGGCGCCCGCCGGAGGAATAGCGCATGCCTGAAAGAAAGTCCCGGCCTCCTCGGAACCAGCCATGGGAGAGCGGCTGGTCCCCGGACGCCTCCCGGGTACCGGGAACCCGACGCCTCTGGCTGGCCGGAGCACTGGCGATAGCCACCGTCGCCGCGTGTGCCACGGCGATCACCGTGACGGATCGGCACACCGACGACGCGTCACCCGCGCCGGACCAGGCGTCCGGCGTGCCCGCCAGCGGCCCCGGTCTGATCTCCTATCCCACCCCGACCCCGGCGGCCACGTCCTCCCCCGCCAGGAAGAGCCCCACCCCCTCCTCCCGGACGAGCACGAGCGCCCCCGAGGCACAGGGATCGGCCTCCGCGGCACCGCCCCCATCCGATTCCCCCACGGCGAAGCCCGGTTCGTCCAAGCCGAAGCCGTCCACGACCTGGCGCTCGGTCCGCTCGGTGAACTACCCCGACCGGTACTGGCACGTCAGCCGCGGCCTGGTGGGACTCGACGAGGTCAGCGGCTCGGAATCCCGCGCGGACGCCACCTTCGCACTCGTCAAGGGCCTGGCCGACGCGTCCTGTTACTCCTTCGCCACGTCCGACGGAACGTACCTGCGCCACCGCGAGTTCGTCCTGCACGCGGACCGCGACGACGGCTCGGCCCTCTTCCGGCAGGACGCCACGTTCTGCTCCCGCAACTCGCCGGTCTCCGGCGCGGTCATGCTGGAGTCGGTCAACTACCCGGGCCGCTTCCTGCGCCACAGGAACTTCCAACTCCGCCTGGAGTCCTACCAGCACAGCGGCCAGTACCTGGCGGACTCGTCGTTCCGGCTGGTGGACGGAGTGGCCTGAGCGAGGGGCCGACCGGCCCGGGCACGAGAAACGGCGACGTCCTGGTGGACGTCGCCGTTCGCGTCGGCGGAGGGACCCGCGGCCGGATCCCGGACGGATCTCAGACGTTGAACCCCAGCGCCCGCAGCTGGTCCCGTCCGTCGTCCGTGATCTTGTCCGGACCCCACGGCGGCATCCAGACCCAGTTGATCCGGAGCTCGTTGACGATCCCGTCCGTGGCGGACTTGGCCTGGTCCTCGATGACGTCCGTCAGCGGACAGGCCGCCGAGGTCAGGGTCATGTCGATGGTCGCGATGTTCGCGTCATCGATGTGAATGCCGTAGATCAGACCCAGGTTGACGACGTCGATGCCCAGTTCGGGGTCGACGACGTCGTACAGGGCCTCGCGGACCTCTTCCTCAGAGGCCGGCTTCATCTCCATGGTCTCGCTCATGCCGTCTTCCTTTCGGCGGCGGCCTCGCCCAGGGCCTGGGCCGTCGCGTCCTTCCAGGCCATCCAGCTCAGCAGCGCGCACTTCACCCGGGCCGGGTACTTGGAGACACCGGCGAACGCGACCGCGTCCTCCAGGATCTCCTCCATCGCGTCGTCCGGTTCGATCCGGCCCTTGGACTGCATCAGCTCCAGGAAGGTCTCCTGGATCTTCTGTCCCTCGGCCAGATCCTTGCCGACGAGGAGTTCGTTCAGCACGGACGCGCTCGCCTGGCTGATCGAGCAGCCCTGGCCCTCGTACGAGACGTCCGCGATGCGGTCGCCGTCGTACTTCACCCGCAGTGTGATCTCGTCGCCGCAGGTCGGGTTGACATGGTGCACCTCGGCGTCGCCGTCCCGAAGACCACGCCCGTGCGGGTGCTTGTAGTGGTCCAGGATGACTTCCTGGTACATCGAATCAAGCTTCACGGTCTCAGCTCACGTCCCTCAGCCGAAGAAGTTCCGTACGTGCTCCAGGCCGTCGACCAGAGCGTCGATCTCGGTCGGCGTGGAGTACAGATAGAACGACGCCCGCGTGGTCGCAGGAATTCCGTAGCGGAGGCAGACGGGACGGGCGCAGTGGTGACCCACCCGGACCGCGATGCCTTCCTCGTCCAGAACCTGGCCCACGTCGTGCGGATGGATGTCACCGAGCGTGAACGAGATCGCCGCGCCCCGGTCCTCGGCCGTCGTCGGACCGATGATCCTCAGACCGGGGACCTCCGCGAGCCGCTTCACCGCGTACTCGGTGAGCGCGTGCTCATGGGCGAGGATCTTGTCCATGCCGATCGCGCTCAGATAGTCGATCGCCGCGCCCAGACCGACCGCCTGCGCGATCGGCGGGGTGCCCGCCTCGAACTTGTGCGGGGCGGGAGCGTACGTCGACGAGTGCATCGACACGGTCTCGATCATCTCGCCGCCGCCGAGGAACGGCGGCAGGTCCTCAAGGAGTTCCTGCCGGCCCCAGAGGACACCGATGCCGGTCGGGCCGCACATCTTGTGCCCGGTGAAGGCGACGAAGTCGGCCTGGAGCGCCTGGACGTCCAGCGGCATGTGCGGCGCGGCCTGCGAGGCGTCGATGCACACCAGCGCACCGACCTCCTGGGCGCGGCGCACTATCGCCTCGACCGGGTTGACCGTACCGAGGATGTTCGACACCAGCACGAAGGAGACGATCTTCGTCTTCTCGGTGATGATCTCGTCGATGTTGGAGAGGTCGAGGCGGCCGTCGTCGGTCAGCCCGAACCACTTCAGCTTCGCGCCCGTGCGCTGCGCGAGCAGCTGCCACGGCACGATGTTGGAGTGGTGCTCCATCTCCGTGATGACGATCTCGGTCTCGTGGTCCACGCGGTAGGGCTCATCCGCCCAGCCCAGCATGTTGGCCACGAGGTTGAGCGACTCGGAGGCGTTCTTGGTGAAGATCACCTCGTCGCGGCTCGGCGCGTTGACGAACGCGGCGACCTTGTCGCGCGCGCCCTCGTACAGTGCCGTGGCCTCCTCGGCGAGCACATGCACACCGCGGTGGACGTTGGCGTTGTAGCGCTCGTAGTACTCGTTCAGGGCGTCCAGCACCTGGCGCGGCTTCTGCGAGGTAGCCGCGTTGTCCAGGTACACGAGCTTCCGGCCGTCGTGGACCTGGCGGTCCAGGATGGGGAAGTCCTTACGGATCGCCTCGGTGTCGAGGAGGCCCGGCAACTGCGTCACGCTGATGCGCCACCCTTCACGTACTTGTCGTAGCCCTCGGCCTCGAGCTGGTCGGCGAGTTCGGCGCCACCGGACTCGGCGATGCGGCCGTTCGCGAACACGTGCACGTGGTCGGGCTTGATGTAGCGCAGGATGCGCGTGTAGTGCGTGATCAGCAGGGTGCCGACCTCACCGCTCTCGCGGACGCGGTTGACGCCCTCGGAGACCACCCGGAGCGCGTCGACGTCCAGACCGGAGTCCGTCTCGTCGAGGATCGCGATCTTCGGCTTGAGCAGCTCCAGCTGGAGGATCTCGTGGCGCTTCTTCTCGCCGCCGGAGAAGCCCTCGTTCACGTTGCGCTCGGCGAAGGCCGGGTCCATGTTGAGGCGCTGCATGGCCTCCTTGACCTCCTTGACCCACAGGCGGAGCTTGGGGGCCTCGCCGCGGATCGCGGTGGCGGAGGTGCGCAGGAAGTTGGAGACGGAGACACCGGGGACCTCGACCGGGTACTGCATCGCGAGGAAGAGGCCCGCGCGGGCGCGCTCGTCGACGGACATCTCCAGGACGTCCTCGCCGTCGAGGGTGACGGTGCCGCCGGTGATCGTGTACTTGGGGTGACCCGCGAGCGAGTAGGCGAGGGTCGACTTGCCGGAGCCGTTCGGGCCCATGATGGCGTGCGTCTCGCCCTGCTTCACGGTGAGGTCGACGCCCTTGAGGATCTCCTTCGTGGCGTTGTCGGCCTCGACGGTGACGTGCAGGTCGTGGATTTCAAGCGTTGCCATGGGTTCCTCAGGACTCCTGGTTGAGGGAGGCGCGTACGTCAACGAGGACGCTGCCCCCTTCGATCTTTACGGGGTATACGGGGACGGGGCGCGTCGCGGGCAGGCCGGACGGCTTGCCGGTGCGGAGGTCGAACGCGGAGCCGTGCAGCCAGCACTCGATCTGACAGTCCTCCACCTCGCCCTCGGAGAGCGAGACGTTCGCGTGCGAGCAGATGTCGTTGATCGCGAACACCTCCCCCTCGGTCTTCACGACCGAGACCGGCGTGCCGTCGAGTTCCACCCGCTTGGGGGTGTCCTCCTCCAGCTCGTCCAGCCCACAGGCGCGTACGAACGTCGACGAGGCAGTCATCAGACCGACGCCTCCAGCTCCTCGTCGATCCTGGCGAGAAGGCGCTCCTGAAGGTCGGCGACGCGGATCTGCTGGACCAGCTCGGCGAAGAAGCCGCGGACCACCAGACGGCGGGCCTCGTCGGCCGGGATGCCGCGGGCCATCAGGTAGAAGAGCTGCTCGTCGTCGAAGCGGCCGGTGGCACTCGCGTGCCCGGCGCCGACGATCTCGCCGGTCTCGATCTCCAGGTTCGGCACGGAGTCGACGCGGGCGCCGTCGGTCAGAACCAGGTTGCGGTTCATCTCGTAGGTGTCCGTGCCCTCGGCCGTGGCCTCGATGAGGACGTCGCCGATCCACACCGCGTGGGCGCCGTCGCCCTGGAGCGCGCCCTTGTAGGCGACGTTCGACTTGCAGTGCGGGGCGTTGTGGTCGACGAGGAGGCGGTGCTCCTGGTGCTGGCCGGCGTCCGTGAAGTACAGGCCGAACAGCTCGGCCTCGCCGCCGGGGCCGGCGTACGCGATGCGCGGGTGCAGACGGACCAGGTCGCCGCCGAAGGTGACCACGAAGGACTTGAAGGTGGCGTCCCGGCCGATCAGCGCGTTGTGCTGGCCGACGTGGACGGCCTTGTCGTCCCAGTCCTGGACGGAGACGACGGTCAGCTTGGCGCCGTCCCCGAGGACGTAGTCGACGTTGGCGGCGAGCACGGCGTCACCGGTGTGGTCGATGACGACGACGGCCTCGGCGAAGGCTCCCAGCTCGATGACCTGGTGGGCGTAGGCGACCCCGCCCTCGCCGTGCACGGCGATGCGGATCGGCTCGGTGAGGACCGTCTCCTTGGGGACGGTGATCACGCCCGCCTGCTCGAAGGCCGAGTACGCCTGGGCGGCGACGCGGTCCACCGGGGTGCCCGCCTTGCCGAGCCGGGCGTCGTCACGGCCGACGGTCTCGACCGTGACGCCCTCGGGCGCCGCGATGTCGACCTTCAGGCCGTCGCCGGTGGCGACCGCGGTGCCGTCGTGCAGCCCGCGCAGCCGCTCCAGCGGGGTGAACCGCCACTCCTCCTCACGGCCGTGCGGGACCGGGAAGTCCCGCACGTCGAAGGACGGGGGCGCACTCATGCGCGTGGCGACGGTCGACTCGGCGGCCACCGCGATCGATCCGGCGGTGGTGGAGGACCCCACCGTGGAGTTCTGAGCCTCAGCCATGGCTGTCGTAGTGCTCGCTTTCTATGACGATCCTCGGCTCGCCCCTCGGGGCGCGCCGTCTGCTGCCTGGACGCAAGGGTGCGTCAGCCGACCGCGCCTTCCATCTGCAGCTCGATCAGCCGGTTGAGCTCAAGGGCGTACTCCATGGGCAGCTCCTTCGCGATCGGCTCGACGAAGCCGCGCACGATCATCGCCATCGCCTCGAACTCGGTCATGCCCCGGCTCATCAGGTAGAAGAGCTGGTCGTCGCTGACCTTGGAGACGGTGGCCTCGTGGCCCATGGACACGTCGTCCTCGCGGACGTCCACGTAGGGGTACGTGTCGGAGCGGGAGATGGTGTCGACGAGCAGGGCGTCACAGAGCACGTTGGACTTGGAGCCGTGCGCGCCCTCGCCGATCTCGACGAGACCGCGGTAGGAGGTACGGCCGCCGCCTCGCGCCACCGACTTGGAGACGATGTTGGAGGAGGTGTTCGGCGCCATGTGGACCATCTTGGAGCCGGCGTCCTGGTGCTGGCCCTCGCCCGCGAAGGCGATGGAGAGGGTCTCGCCCTTGGCGTGCTCGCCCATCAGGTAGACGGCCGGGTACTTCATCGTCACCTTGGAGCCGATGTTGCCGTCGATCCACTCCATGGTCGCGCCCTCGTAGGCGACGGCGCGCTTGGTGACCAGGTTGTAGACGTTGTTCGACCAGTTCTGGATGGTCGTGTAACGGCAGCGGGCGTTCTTCTTGACGATGATCTCGACGACCGCGGAGTGCAGCGAGTCCGACTTGTAGATCGGGGCCGTACACCCCTCGACGTAGTGCACGTAGGCGCCCTCGTCGACGATGATCAGGGTCCGCTCGAACTGGCCCATGTTCTCCGTGTTGATACGGAAGTAGGCCTGGAGCGGGATCTCGACCTGCACGCCCTTGGGCACGTAGATGAACGAGCCGCCCGACCACACCGCGGTGTTCAGCGACGCGAACTTGTTGTCGCCGACCGGGATGACGGTCCCGAAGTACTCCTTGAAGAGCTCCGGGTGCTCCTTGAGAGCGGTGTCGGTGTCGAGGAAGATGACGCCCTGCTCCTCCAGGTCCTCGCGGATCTGGTGGTAGACGACCTCGGACTCGTACTGGGCCGCGACACCGGCGACGAGGCGCTGCTTCTCCGCCTCGGGGATGCCGAGCTTGTCGTACGTGTTCTTGATGTCCTCGGGCAGGTCCTCCCAGGACTCCGCCTGCTTCTCCGTGGAGCGCACGAAGTACTTGATGTTGTCGAAGTCGATGCCCGACAGGTCCGAACCCCAGCTCGGCATGGGCTTCTTGCCGAAGAGGCGCAGGCCCTTGAGACGGAGCTTGGTCATCCACTCCGGCTCGCTCTTCTTGGCCGAGATGTCCCGGACGACGTCCTCGTTGATACCGCGCTTGGCAGAGGCACCAGCCACGTCGGAGTCGGCCCAGCCGTATTCGTAGTTGCCCAGACCCTCGAGCTCGGGGTGAGCAGTCTCCTCGATGGGGAGCGTCATGCGGGTTTCCTCCCGGCGGTGCTTGCGGATGCGTGATCGGTTGTCATGGGGGGCTTGGAAATCTTGGGGATGAACGTCGTGCAGACGCCGTCGCCGTGGGCGATGGTCGCCAGCCGCTGCACATGGGTACCCAGCAGCTGGGAGAAGATCTCGGTCTCCGCCTCGCACAGCTGCGGGAACTTCTCGGCGACATGGGCGACCGGGCAGTGGTGCTGGCAGAGCTGCTCGCCGACCGGTGCGCTTCGCGCCGTAGCAGCGTACCCGTCCGCGGTCAGGGCCCTGGCCAGGGCTTCGGTCCGCTCTTCGGGGGCGGCGGCCTCGATGGCCTTGCGGTAGACGGTGGCCTGCTCGGCGATCCTGGCGCGGGCGAAGGCGACGACCGCCTCCTCCCCGCCGAACCGCTCCTGGATCCAGCGCAGGGCGTCCGCGGCCAGCTTGTCGTAGGACTGGTCGAACGCGTCCCGGCCGCAGTCCGTCAGGGCGAAGACCTTGGCGGGCCGGCCGCGCGTCCGCGCTCCGTACACCCGCTGTTCCCGGGCCTCCACGACGTCGTCGGCGACCAGTGCGTCCAGATGCCGGCGTACGGCCGCCGAGGTGAGCCCCAGGCGTCCGGCCAGATGGGTCACGGTCGAGGGCCCGTGGTCCAGGATGGATCGCGCGACACGGTTGCGCGTCGAGCGCTCACCGGTCGCGAGTTCCTCCTGAGGGGGCCCCGTGGGGGTCTCCCGAGCCTCGCCGACGTTTTTCACAACGCCATTGTTGCGTAATTCCTCTGAGGCAGGCAAGCCGCGCCCGGGACAGCGGGCCGTGCCCTGCGTCACTTAGGTAAACCTAATCTGACCTGCGGAAACGATCACTGATCGATCAAAGCGGTGGCGTCGGCGGACCCCGTGCGGGACACTCCGGAACCATGTCGACACCCCCTCCCACCGGCCCACTTGTCACCCGTGACACCCTCGCGGCCCAGCTGCGGGAACTGGGTGTCGAACCGGGTGAAACCGTCCTCCTCCACTCCTCCCTCAGCGCCCTCGGCTGGGTCTGCGGAGGAGCCGTCGCGGTCGTCCAGGGACTGCTCGACGCCCTCGGCCCGGACGGCACGCTGGTGGTCCCCACCCAGTCCGGCGACCTCTCCGACCCGGCCACCTGGGGAAACCCGCCGGTGCCCGAGGACTGGTGGCAGCCGATCCGGGCCACCATGCCCGCCTACGACCCCGTCATCACGCCCAGCCGTGGCGTCGGGGTGATCCCGGAGACCGTACGGACGTGGCCGGGCGCCCTGCGCAGCGCGCACCCGCAGACCTCCTTCGCGGCGCTCGGCCCGCGCGCGCCGGAGGTGACCGACGGCCACGCCCCCGACTGCCGGCTCGGCGAGCGCAGCCCCCTGGCGCGGCTGGAGGAGCTCCACGCGCGCGTGCTCCTGCTGGGCGCCGGCTACGACACGTGCACCAGCTTCCATCTCGCCGAGTACCGCATCCCGTCGCCGCGCGTGCCGGTGGGCCGCCCCGGACCGGCGGGCTGGGAGGTGCTCACCGAGGTGTCGATCTCCTCCGACCGGTTCGACGAACTGGGCCACGACTTCGAACGGGACCGTCCCGTCGTCCGCGGGCGGGTGGGCGCCGCCGACGCACGGCTGTTCCCGGTGGCCGACGCGGTGGCGTACGCGCAGCGGTGGCTGGCGGTGCACCGGCCGCGCGAGGAGGAGGTCTGAGGCCACGCGGTTACCGGGCCCGGGTGGAGATCTCGTACCCGCCGGTCTGGGCCCCCTTGCGCGAACCTAGACTCTGGACCCATGCGAAGCGAGCCCGTGCTCCAGGTCCAGGCCCTGGTGAAGCGGTACGGCACGAAGACCGCGGTGGACGGCCTCGACCTGGTGGCCAAGGCGGGTGTGACGGCCGTACTCGGTCCCAACGGCGCGGGCAAGACGACGACGGTCGAGACCTGTGAGGGGTACCGGAAACCGGACTCCGGCACGGTGCGTGTCCTGGGCCTCGACCCGGTACGGCAGTCCGGCGCCCTGCGCCCCCGGATCGGCGTGATGCTGCAGTCCGGGGGCGTCTACTCGGGCGCGCGGGCCGACGAGATGCTCCGCCATGTCGCCGGACTGCACGCCCACCCACTGGACGTGGACGCGCTCATCGAGCGCTTGGGGCTGGACAGCTGCGGCCGGACGACCTACCGGCGCCTGTCCGGGGGCCAGCAGCAGCGGCTCGCGCTCGCCATGGCGATCGTCGGCCGCCCGGAGCTGGTGTTCCTGGACGAGCCGACCGCCGGCCTCGACCCGCAGGCCCGCCGCGCCGCCTGGGACCTCGTACGGGACCTGCGCGCCGACGGCGTCTCCGTGATCCTCACCACCCACTACATGGACGAGGCCGAGCAGCTCGCCGACGACGTCGCGATCATCGACGCCGGCCGGGTCATCGCCCAGGGCTCCCCGGAGGAGCTGTGCCGCGGCGGCGCCGAGAACACCCTGCGCTTCACCGGCCGCCCCGGCCTGGACGTCGGCTCCCTCCTCAAGGCGCTCCCCGCGGACTGCACGGCCGCGGAGCTGACACCGGGCTCGTACCGGGTCGGAGGCAAGGTGGACCCGCAACTGCTGGCGACGGTCACCTCGTGGTGCGCGCAGCACGGGGTGATGCCGGAGAAGATCTCGGTCGAACGGCACACCCTCGAAGACGTCTTCCTGGAGCTCACGGGCAAGGAGCTGCGTTCATGACCCCGGTTCACACAAGGATCTGCTGGGGGTCCGGGGGTCGTCCCCCGGGAAGACACAGCCTGGAGCTCACCGGCAAGGAGCTGCGTTCATGACCACCGCCGCCACGGGTGCGTACGCCCCGAAGCCGGGCGCCGCGCCCCTCCCCCGCATGATCACCTCCCAGGCGGCGCTGGAGACGAGGATGCTCCTGCGCAACGGCGAGCAGTTGCTGCTCACGGTCGCGATCCCCACGCTGCTCCTCGCCCTGTTCAGCTCCGTGGACATCGTCGACACGGGCGCCGGCAAGGCCGTGGACTTCCTCACGCCCGGGATTCTCGCGCTCGCCGTGATGTCGACGGCGTTCACCGGGCAGGCCATCGCGACGGGCTTCGAGCGCCGCTACGGCGTCCTCAAGCGCCTCGCCTCCTCCCCGCTGCCCCGCTGGGGTCTGATGACCGCGAAGACGCTGGCCGTGCTGGTCACGGAGGTCCTCCAGGTCGTCCTGCTGACGGTGATCGCCTTCGCGCTCGGCTGGTCGCCGCACGGCAACCCCTTCGCCGTCCTGCTGCTGCTGGTCCTCGGGACGGCCGCCTTCTCGGGGCTCGGCCTGCTGATGGCGGGCACGCTGAAGGCGGAGGCCACGCTCGGCGCCGCCAACCTGGTCTTCCTGCTGCTGCTGGTGGGCGGCGGGGTGATCGTGCCGTTGGACAAGTTCCCGCCCGGCGCCCAGGACGTGCTGGGCCTGCTGCCGATCTCGGCCCTCTCGGACGGCCTGCGGGACGTGCTCCAGCACGGCGCCGGGATGCCGTGGGGCGACCTGGGGATCCTCGCGGTGTGGGCGGTCGTGGGGCTGGCGGCGGCGGGGAGGTTCTTCCGCTGGGAGTAGACGCCCCCGGCCCTCCGAGGGACCCTCGTGAAAGCGTGCACAAGCGGCCCCCTACGATGGGACGCGTGCCCAACGTGACCCGCGCCGACGCCGTAGCGGCCGTCCGCAATCCGCTCGCCTTCATCGCCGAACGCTGGACCCCGGCCCCCCGGACGGTCCGACGGGCGGCCCTCGCCGCGCTCGTGATGTCGGTGCTCATCGTGGTGACCGGCGGTGCCGTGCGGCTCACCGGATCGGGGCTCGGCTGCCCGACCTGGCCCAAGTGCACCGCCGACTCGCTCACCGCCACCAGCGCGATGGGCTTCCACGGAGCCATCGAGTTCGGCAACCGCATGCTGACGTACGTGCTGTGTGCGGCGGTCGGCTGGGCGATCATCGCCGCCCGCTCCGAGAAGCCCTGCCGGCGCGGTCTGACCCGGCTGGGCTGGGCGCAGTTCTGGGTGGTGATGAGCAACGCGATCCTCGGCGGCATCGTGGTCCTCGTCGGCCTCAACCCGTACACGGTCGCCGCGCACTTCGTGGCGACGTCCGCCCTGATCGCCGTGGCCACCGTGATGTGGCAGCGCACCGGGGAGGGCGACGGCCCGGCCCGCCCGCTGGTCGGCAGAGCGGTGCAGCAGCTGGTGTGGTTCCTGGTGGCGGCCTCCGTGCTGCTGATCCTGGTCGGCACGGTCGTCACCGGTGCGGGACCGCACGCGGGCGACTCCAGCGAGGTCGAGCGGATGCCGCTGGACTGGGAGACCGTCAGCAAGGTGCACGCGGTGCTGGCCTGGATCGTGGTGTCGCTGACCTTCGCCCTGTGGTTCGTCCTCAAGGCGGTCGACGCGCCGAAGGGGCCGCTGGCCCGCACGCGGGAGCTGTTCCTGATCCTGCTCGCCCAGGGCGTCATCGGCTACGTCCAGTACTTCACCGATCTTCCCGAGGTCCTGGTGGGCCTCCACATGCTGGGCTCCGCCGTGATGTGGATCTGGGTCCTGCGGGTGCTGCTGTCCCTGCGGGAACGGCCGGCGACGGTGGCCGAGGTGCCGGGGCAGTCGAACGGGGCGACGCTGACGCGGGCGTGAGCGGGCGGGCGTAGGCCCGGGGTACCGGCCCTACTCGATCCCGTACACCCGCCTGGCGTTCCCCGCCGCGATCAGTCCCGCCACCCGCTGCGCGTCCGCCAGCGACCACGCCCCCTCGGCGACCCAGGTGCCCAGCACCCGGCTCAGCGCCTCCCGGAACAGCCGCGCCCCCACCACGTGCAGTTCGGGCAGCCCCTGCGCCCCGCTGGAGAAGAGGATCTTGCCGAAGGGGGCCAGTTCCAGGATCTCCGCGAGGACGGTGGCGGCGCGCGCCCCGGTCCGTACGAGCGCGGCGCCCGAGTCGGCGTACACGTGCGGGAAGACCCCGGCGAGGTGGGCGGCGTGCCGGTGGTAGGGGTAGCCGTGCAGCAGCACCAGGTCCGTGCCGAGGCCGGCCGTGGCCCGGACGAAGTCGGTGAGCAGCACCGGATCCGTACGGTCGATGCGCAGCCCCGGCTCGCCCAGCCCGGCGTGCAGCTGGAGCGGCAGCCCGGAGGCGACCGCGATCCACAGCAGATGCCGTAGCAGCACCGGGTCGCTCAGCTCGCCGCCCACCCGGCGGCCCGCCAGCCAGCGGCCCGCGGCGCCGCGCACCTCCCCGGGTCCCGGCGGCTCGGGCGCGAGCGCGAGTCCGTGCCGTACGCCGGCCACCGAGGTGAAGGCCACCGCGCCCGAGGCGGCGCCGTGCACCGACTCGGCGAGGTTGGCGAGGAAGGACTCGACGGTGCCGGAGGTGTCGGCGACCTGTTCGGCGAGGAGTTCGAGGCGCACGATCTCACGGGCCTCGGCGCACGCGGCGGACGCCATCTCGGAGGGGCCGGTCAGGTCTCCGGGCAGTCCGGTGTCGACCAGATACGTCGTGATCCCGCTGCCCCGCAGCAGCCTGCGGCCCGACTCCAGTACGCCGAGTTCACGACGCCGGGCGAGATAGCGGGCGGGCGGGCAGTGCGGTTCCATGCCGAGCAGCGGGGGGCACCAGCGGCGTACCGCGAACCCGGTCTGGGTGTCGAACAGCGTCGTACCCGGCGCGGGCGGTCCCTCGGTCCGGGCCAGCTGGGCCTCGAAGGTGCCGAGGCCCAGCTCCGTTCTCAGGACGCCGTGACAGTACTGGTCCACGAGGGACGGCGTTTCGATCATCCGGGCTCCCCGTGCTGGGACTCTGTCCTTCTCAGGTCCTAACGGGTGAACCGGGCACTAGGTGTTGGAGTGACACACCCCGTGTGAAAGACCGACCGATCTCAGCCGTTGGAGGGGCCGCCCACCTGGATGCCCGCCATGCGGCTCCACTCGTACGGGCCCGTCCGCACCTTCGCCGCGAACTCGCCGTCGAAGTCCTCGTGGACGGTGACGCCGGCCTTCTCGACGGCCTGCTCGGCGATCGGGTACGAGGGGGCGACCAGGTCGCCCCAGGCGCCGTCCCCACCGACGAGGACGATCCGGGCGCCGCGCTCCCCGATGTACGCGATCTGGACCTCGGCCCCGCCGTGCTCCTTGGAGAAGCCACTGATCTGCCGGACGAGCCGGGTCACCTTGCGCTCGGTCTTCGGGTCCACCTGCTGCGTGTCTGCCATGGCCAGGATGCTACCGACGGGTAGATCCAACGGCGACGGGCGGGGTGCGTGGCCTTGACCACGCACCCCGCCCGTCCCCTGCGCTAGCGCAGGAAGGGGTCCACCGCGACCGCGACGAACAGGATCGACACATAGGTGATCGACCAGTGGAAGAGCCGCATCTCCTTGAGCTTGCCGCCGGTGACCTCGGCCTTGGCCCGGTTCTGCAGGCCGTGCGCCTCCCACAGCCAGAAGCCGCCGGCCAGCAGTGCGACGGTCGTGTAGAACCAGCCCGTGTAGCCGAGCGGGGTCAGCAGCAGCGACACCGCGACCATCATCCAGCTGTAGAGCACGATCTGCTTGGCGACGACCTTGTTGGAGGCGACGACCGGGAGCATCGGCACGCCCACGCGCGCGTAGTCCTCCCTGACCTTCATGGACAGCGGCCAGTAGTGCGGCGGCGTCCAGAAGAACATGACGAGGAAGAGGATGATCGGCGCCCAGGACATGGAGTTCGTGACAGCGGACCAGCCGATGAGCACCGGGAGGCAGCCGGCGATGCCGCCCCACACGATGTTCTGCGAGGTACGCCGCTTGAGGATCATCGTGTAGACGACGACATAGAAGAGCAGCGCCCCGAGTGACAGCCAGGCCGACAGCCAGTTGACGGCGAGGCCGAACAGCAGCGTGGAGACGACGGCGAGGGTGATGCCGAAGGCCAGACACTCGCGGGGACTGACCATGCCGGTGACCAGCGGACGCTGCGAGGTGCGGTCCATCAGCGCGTCGATGTCGCGGTCGATGTACATGTTCAGGGCGTTGGCGCCGCCCGCGGAGAGGTAGCCGCCGAGGCAGGTCAGCAGCACCAGTGTCAGGTCCGGTACGCCCTGCTGGGCCAGGAACATCACCGGAACGGTGGTGATGAGCAGCAACTCGATGATCCGAGGCTTGGTCAGAGCTACGAACGCCTTGACACGGGCCCCGAACGGCCGGTGGCTCGGGCTCTGGCTCGCACCGAGTACCCCCGCTGGACGGGATTCGACGGCCGTCACGCACACCCCTACAGAGACATCCCAGCAAGCCTCAACCGTGTGAAGTCCCGGTAAAGGCCCGCGCGTACCACGCCACTGTAGACGTTGCCCATACCCCGACATTCGCGGGGGTGGGGTCGTGTTGGGCAGCACCTCTGGCAGAGCCGCACGACACTCGATTGAGCACTCGGACGAGCGGTTCCGTATTCAGATGCCGAACACGGAACGACCCAGTCGGGAGGCGGATCCCGAAGAGTCCCGGCAGTCTGGAATGACTCGAAAAAACGCACGTTCTTACGGGGGTAGGCTCGACAACGGCCGGGGCGTTCAGTGCACCGGCATTCGACATGCGTGACATGTGGAGAGGAGCCCTGACCCAGGGTGAGCACCAAGCCGACCACCACAGACCTCGAGTGGACCGAGTTGGACCAGCGGGCCGTCGACACCGCCCGTGTCCTGGCCGCCGATGCCGTACAGAAGGTCGGCAACGGCCATCCCGGTACGGCGATGAGCCTGGCGCCAGCCGCGTACACCCTCTTCCAGAAGGTGATGCGGCACGACCCGGCGGACGCCGACTGGGTGGGCCGCGACCGCTTCGTGCTGTCCGCGGGCCACTCGTCCCTGACCCTCTACACCCAGCTCTACCTGGCCGGTTTCGGCCTGGAGCTGGACGACCTGAAGGCGTTCAGGACCTGGGGTTCGAAGACGCCCGGTCACCCGGAGTACGGCCACACCACGGGCGTCGAGACGACGACCGGCCCGCTCGGTCAGGGTGTCGCCAACGCGGTGGGCATGGCGATGGCCGCCCGCTACGAGCGCGGTCTGTTCGACCCGGACGCTCCGCGGGGCGAGTCGCCCTTCGACCACTTCATCTACGCGATCGCCGGTGACGGCTGCCTCCAGGAGGGCATCTCCGCGGAGGCGTCCTCGCTGGCCGGCCACCAGAAGCTCGGCAACCTCGTCCTCCTGTGGGACGACAACCACATCTCCATCGAGGGCGACACCGAGACGGCCGTCTCCGAGGACACCGCCAAGCGGTACGAGGCGTACGGCTGGCATGTGCAGCGCGTCGCCCCGAAGCCGGACGGCGACCTCGACCCGCACGCGCTCTACGACGCGATCGAGGCCGCCAAGGCGGTCACCGACAAGCCGTCGTTCATCGCGATGCGCTCGATCATCGCCTGGCCCGCGCCGAACGCCCAGAACACCGAGGCCGCGCACGGCTCGGCGCTCGGTGACGACGAGGTCGCGGCCACCAAGCGCGTGCTGGGCTTCGACCCGGAGAAGACCTTCGAGGTCTCCGACGAGGTCATCACCCACACCCGCGCGCTGGGCGAGCGGGGCCGTCAGGCCAGGGCCGAGTGGGAGAAGTCCTTCCAGGAGTGGCGGGGCAACAACGCCGAGCGTGCCGCCGAGTTCGACCGCGTCGCCGCGGCCGAGCTGCCCAAGGGCTGGGAGGAGAAGCTCCCGGTCTTCGAGACGGGCAAGGGCGTCGCCACCCGCGCCGCGTCCGGCAAGGTGCTCCAGGCGCTCGGCGCGGTCATCCCGGAGCTGTGGGGCGGCTCGGCCGACCTGGCCGGCTCCAACAACACGACGATCGACAAGACGTCCTCGTTCCTCCCGGCGGACAACCCCCTGTCCGAGGCCGACCCGTACGGCCGCACGATCCACTTCGGTATCCGCGAGCACTCCATGGCCGCGGAGATGAACGGCATCGCGCTGCACGGCAACACCCGCATCTACGGCGGCACCTTCCTCGTCTTCTCCGACTACATGCGCAACGCCGTACGGCTCTCCGCACTGATGCACCTGCCGGTGACGTACGTGTGGACGCACGACTCCATCGGCCTCGGCGAGGACGGCCCGACGCACCAGCCGGTCGAGCACGTCGCCGCGCTGCGTGCCATCCCGGGGCTGAACGTGGTCCGTCCGGCCGACGCCAACGAGACCGCGATCGCCTGGCGCGAGATCCTCAAGCGCTACACCAAGGTCTTCGGCAAGGGCGCCCCGCACGGCCTCGCGCTGACCCGTCAGGGCGTGCCGACGTACGAGTCCAACGAGGACACCGTGCGCGGCGGTTACGTGCTGTTCGAGGCCTCGACCGGGACGCCGGAAGTCGTCCTGATCGCGACCGGTTCCGAGGTGCACGTGGCCGTCGAGGCGCGCGAGCAGCTGGAGGCCGACGGGGTGCCGACCCGCGTCGTGTCCATGCCGTGCGTGGAGTGGTTCGAGGAGCAGGACCAGGGGTACCGGGACAGCGTCCTGCCGCCGGCCGTCAAGGCGCGGGTCGCGGTCGAGGCCGGTATCGGTCTCACCTGGCACAAGTACGTGGGGGACGCCGGTCGCATCGTTTCCCTGGAGCACTTCGGTGCTTCGGCCGACGGCAAGGTGCTCTTCCGCGAGTTCGGCTTCACTGCCGAGAACGTGGCCGCCAAGGCCCGGGAATCCATCGCCGCCGCCCAGCGCTGACGCTCACATACGACACGTAGGAGATGTAATTTCCATGACAGACGCACTCAAGCGCCTCTCCGAGGAAGGCGTGGCGATCTGGCTGGACGACCTGTCGCGCAAGCGGATCACGTCCGGCAACCTCGCCGAGCTGATCGACCAGCAGCACGTCGTGGGCGTCACCACCAACCCGTCGATCTTCCAGAAGGCGATCAGCGGCGGTGACGGCTACGACCAGCAGCTCGCCGACCTCGCCGCCCGCAAGGTGACGGTCGAAGAGGCCATCCGCATGATCACCACGGCGGACGTCCGTGACGCCGCCGACATCCTGCGCCCGGTCTTCGACGCCACCGGTGGCCAGGACGGCCGGGTGTCGATCGAGGTCGACCCGCGCCTGGCGCACAACACGGCGGCCACGGTCGCCGAGGCCCGGCAGCTGGCCTGGCTGGTGGACCGTCCCAACACCCTGATCAAGATCCCGGCGACCAAGGCGGGCCTGCCCGCGATCACCGAGACGATCGCGCGGGGCATCAGCGTCAACGTCACGCTGATCTTCTCGCTGGAGCGCTACCGCGAGGTCATGGACGCCTACCTCGCCGGCCTGGAGAAGGCCAAGGCCGCCGGGATCGACCTGGCGGGCATCCACTCGGTGGCGTCCTTCTTCGTGTCCCGCGTGGACACCGAGATCGACAAGCGGCTCGACGCGCTGGGCACCCCCGAGGCCAAGGCCGCCCGCGGCAAGGCCGGCCTGGCCAACGCGCGGCTCGCCTACGAGGCGTACGAGGAGGTCTTCTCCTCGGACCGCTGGGCCGCCCTCGACAAGGCGCGGGCCAACAAGCAGCGTCCGCTGTGGGCGTCGACCGGGGTGAAGGACCCGGCGTACAAGGACACCCTGTACGTCGACGACCTGGTCGCGCCGAACACCGTGAACACCATGCCGGAGGCGACCCTGTTCGCCGCCGAGGACCACGGCAAGATCACCGGCAACACCATCGCCGGTACGTACGAGCAGGGCCGTGCCGAACTCGACGCGGTCGAGAAGCTCGGTATCTCGTACGACGACGTGGTCCAGCTCCTGGAGGACGAGGGCGTCGAGAAGTTCGAGGCGTCCTGGACCGACCTGCTCAAGTCGACCGAGGCGGAACTCCGGCGCCTCGCCCCCTCGGAGGGCTGAAACCTTGGCGCCTATCTCCGGTTCCGGAGCGAACCCGCTTCGTGACCCCGCAGACCGACGGCTCCCGCGTATCGCGGGGCCGTCGGGCCTGGTCATCTTCGGCGTCACGGGCGATTTGTCACGAAAGAAGCTCATGCCCGCCGTGTACGACCTCGCGAACCGGGGTCTGCTGCCGCCGGGCTTCTCGCTGGTCGGTTTCGCACGGCGTGAATGGGCGCACGAGGACTTCGCACAGGAGGTCCACGACGCGGTCAAGGAGCACGCCCGTACGCCGTTCCGCGAGGAGGTCTGGCAGCAGCTCATCCAGGGGATGCGCTTCGTCCAGGGCACCTTCGACGACGACGACGCGTTCGAGCGGCTGCGCGGCACGATCGAGGAGCTCGACAAGGCACAGGGCACGGGCGGCAACTTCGCCTTCTACCTGTCCGTGCCGCCGGGCGCGTTCCCGGTGGTCATCCAGCAGCTGAAGAAGCACAAGCTGGCCGACCAGGCGAAGGGCTCCTGGCGGCGCGCGGTCATCGAGAAGCCCTTCGGTCACGACCTGAAGTCGGCCGAGGAGCTCAACGCGCTCGTCCACGAGGTCTTCGCCCCGGACCAGGTCTTCCGGATCGACCACTACCTGGGCAAGGAGACCGTCCAGAACATCCTGGCGCTCCGCTTCGCCAACACGATGTTCGAGCCGATCTGGAACCGGTCCTTCGTGGACCATGTCCAGATCACCATGGCCGAGGACATCGGCATCGGCGGCCGGGCCGGCTACTACGACGGCATCGGCGCCGCCCGTGACGTCATCCAGAACCACCTCCTCCAGCTGATGGCCCTCACCGCGATGGAGGAGCCCGCCTCCTTCGACGCGGACGCGCTGGCCGCGGAGAAGACCAAGGTGCTCGGCGCGGTGAAGCTGCCGAAGGACCTGGGCCGTGACACCGTCCGCGGGCAGTACGCGGCCGGTTGGCAGGGCGGCGAGAAGGTCATCGGCTACCTCCAAGAGGACGGCATCAACGCCAAGTCGAAGACCGACACCTACGCGGCGATCCGGCTGGAGGTCGACAACCGCCGCTGGGCGGGCGTCCCCTTCTTCCTGCGCACCGGCAAGCGGCTGGGCCGCCGGGTCACCGAGATCGCGGTGGTCTTCCAGCGGGCCCCGCACTCCCCCTTCGACCACACGGCGACGGAGGAGCTGGGCCAGAACGCGATCGTCATCCGCGTCCAGCCCGACGAGGGCATCACGGTCCGCTTCGGCTCCAAGGTGCCGGGCACCTCGATGGAGATCCGGGACGTGTCCATGGACTTCGCCTACGGCGAGTCGTTCACCGAGTCCAGCCCCGAGGCCTACGAGCGGCTCATCCTCGACGTCCTGCTCGGCGACTCGAACCTCTTCCCGCGCACCGAGGAGGTCGAGCTGTCCTGGCAGATCCTCGACCCGATCGAGGTCTTCTGGGACAAGCACGGCAAGCCCGCCCAGTACCAGGCCGGCACGTGGGGTCCCGTCGAGGCGGACGAAATGCTCGAGCGAGACGGACGGAGCTGGCGCCGGCCATGAAGACAGACCTTACGGACACCACGGCCGGCAAGATAAACAAGGCGCTGGTGGAGAGCCGCCGGGCCATCGGCACACCGGCCGTCGGCATGGTGCTCACGCTGGTCATCGTCACGGACGAGGAGAACGCGTACGACGCCCTGAAGGCCGCCAACGACGCCTCGCACGAGCACCCCTCGCGCACGCTCGTGGTCATCAAGCGCGTCTCGCGTTCCCCCCGCGACCGTACGCAGTCCCGCCTCGACGCCGAGGTACGCGTGGGCACCAGTGCGGGCACCGGCGAGACGGTCGTCCTGCGGCTGTACGGCGAGGTCGCTGACCACGCCCAGTCGGTCGTCCTGCCGCTGCTGCTGCCGGACGCCCCGGTGGTGGTCTGGTGGCCGGTGAACGCGCCGCTGGACCCGGCCGGCGACGCGCTGGGCGCCCTCGCCCAGCGCCGGGTCACCGACACCTACACCTCCGAGCAGCCGGTACGGGATCTCGGCACCCGCGCCGACGCCTACACGCCCGGCGACACCGACCTCTCGTGGACCCGCATCACGCCCTGGCGCTCGATGCTGGCCGCGGCCCTCGACCAGGTCCTCTGCAAGGTCCAGGCGGTCGAGGTGGAGGGCGAGGAGTTCAACCCGAGCTGCGAGCTGCTGGCGATGTGGCTCGCGGACCGGCTGGACGTGCCGGTGAAGCGGTCGCTGTCGTCGGGCCCCGGTCTCACCGCGGTCCGTATGCACACCGACCACGGACCGATCGTCCTGGACCGGGCCGACGGCTCCCTCGCGACCCTCTCCATCAAGGGTCAGCCGGACCGTGCCGTGGCGCTCAAGCGGCGCGATACGGCCGAGCTGATCGGTGAGGAGCTGCGGCGCCTGGACCCGGACGACACGTACGCGTCGGCGCTGCGCTTCGGCGTGGACCGGCTCGGCGTCCCGAACAGCAAGGGCACCAAGGTGCCCACCGGCGAGGGGGCGGTCGCCAAAGGAGCAGCGGCCACCGGCGTCGAGACGGCTGCGAAAGCACCCGGCGAGGCGCCGCCGCCGCTCCCGGTGAGGAAGGTGGCGGCGAAGTGAGCACGCCTCAGCTGGTCGTGCACCGCGACAAGGAGTTGATGGCCCAGGCCGCGGCGGCCCGGCTGATCACGAAGGTCGTGGACGCGCAGGCCTCCCGGGGTTCGGCGTCCGTGGTCCTGACGGGCGGCCGCAACGGCAACGGCCTGCTCGCCGCGCTCGCCGCCGCACCGGCCCGGGACGCCGTCGACTGGGGCCGTCTCGACCTGTGGTGGGGCGACGAGCGGTTCCTGCCCGAGGGCGACCCGGAGCGCAATGTCACGCAGGCCCGCGAGGCCCTGCTGGACTCCGTGCCCCTGGACCCGAAGCGCGTGCACGCCATGCCCGCTTCGGACGGTCCGCACGGCGCCGACGTGGAGGCGGCGGCCGCCGCCTACGCGGAGGAGCTGGCCCTGGCGGCGGGCCCGGAGACGATGAAGTCGGCGGGTGGCGCCGTCCCGGCCTTCGACGTCCTGATGCTGGGCGTCGGCCCGGACACCCATGTGGCGTCCCTGTTCCCGGAGCTTCCCGCGGTGCGGGAGACCGAGCGCACGGTCGTCGGTGTCCACGGTGCGCCGAAGCCGCCGCCGACCCGCGTCACCCTCACTCTGCCCGCGATCCGCGCGGCCCGTGAGGTCTGGCTCCTCGCGGCCGGCGAGGACAAGGCGCAGGCCACGGCCATCGCGCTGTCGGACGCGGGGGAGATCCAGGCCCCGGCCGCGGGCGCCCGCGGCCGGGCCCGCACCCTGTGGCTCCTGGACTCGGCGGCGGCCTCCCGGCTGCCGAGGTCGCTGTACCCGCCGGCGTCGGCCTGACGGCCGCGGGGCAGTCCCACGAGAAGCGGGCGGCCGCCTGGCCGCCCGCTTCTCATGTTCGCGGCGTCACTGCCGGCCGCGCAGCTCCCGGTACGTGCCGACGAGGGCCTGGGTGGACGCGTCCAGCCCGGGTACCTCCGCGCCCTCGGTGAGGGCGGGCTCCACGCGCTTGGCGAGGACCTTGCCGAGTTCGACGCCCCACTGGTCGAAGGAGTCGATGTTCCAGACGGCGCCCTGGACGAACACCTTGTGTTCGTAGAGGGCGATCAGCTGGCCGAGGACCGAGGGGGTGAGTTCCCCGGCCAGGATCGTCGTCGTGGGGTGGTTGCCCTGGAAGGTCTTGTGCGGGACCAGGTCCTCGGGCACCCCCTCCGCCCGCACCTCGTCCGGTGTCTTGCCGAAGGCCAGCGCCTGCGTCTGGGCGAAGAAGTTGGCCATCAGCAGGTCGTGCTGGGCCACCAGTCCGGGCTGGAGGTCGGCGACCGGCTCGGCGAAGCCGATGAAGTCCGCCGGGATCAGCTTCGTGCCCTGGTGGATCAACTGGTAGTAGGCGTGCTGCCCGTTGGTGCCCGGAGTGCCCCACACGACAGGGCCGGTCTGCCAGGTGACGGGCTCGCCGTCGCGGTCCACGGACTTTCCGTTGGACTCCATGTCCAGCTGCTGGAGATAGGCGGTGAACTTGGACAGGTAGTGACTGTAGGGCAGCACCGCGTGCGACTGGGCGCCGAAGAAGTTGCCGTACCAGATGCCCAACAGGCCCAGCAGCAAGGGCACGTTGGACTCGGCGGGCGCGGTGCGGAAGTGCTCGTCGACGATTCGGAAACCGTCCAGCATCTCCCGGAAGCGGTCCGGCCCGACGGCGATCATCAGGGAGAGGCCGATCGCCGAGTCGAAGGAGTACCGGCCGCCGACCCAGTCCCAGAACCCGAACATGTTGTCCGGGTCGATGCCGAACCCGGTGACCTTCTCCGCGTTCGTCGACAGGGCGACGAAGTGCTGGGCGACGGCGTCCTGACCGGCCTTCAGTTCGGTGAGCAGCCAACTGCGCGCCGAGGTCGCGTTCGTGATCGTCTCGATGGTGGTGAACGTCTTGGAGGCGATGACGAAGAGCGTCTCGGCGGCGTCCAGGTCACGGACCGCCTCGTGCAGGTCGGCACCGTCCACGTTCGACACGAAGCGGACCGTGAGGTCGCGGTCGGTGTACGCGCGCAGCGCCTCGTAGGCCATCGCGGGGCCCAGGTCGGAGCCGCCGATGCCGACGTTGACCACGTTCCTGATGCGCTTGCCGGTGTGGCCGGTCCAGGCGCCGGAGCGGACCCGCTCGGCGAAGTCGGCCATCTTGTCGAGCACCGCGTGCACCCCCGGCACGACGTTCTCCCCGTCGACCTCGACCACCGCGTCGCGCGGCGCCCGCAGCGCGGTGTGCAGCACGGCCCGGTCCTCGGTGGTGTTGATCTTCGCACCGCGGAACATGGCGTCCCTGAGGCCGAAGACGTCGGTCGCCGCGGCCAGTTCGCGCAGCAGCCGCAGCGTCTCGTCGGTGACGAGGTGCTTGGAGTAGTCGACGTACAGGTCACCGACTTGCACCCGGTACCCGCTGCCGCGCCCCGGGTCGGCGGCGAACAGTTCGCGCAACTGCACGTCGCCGAGTTCCTCGCGGTGGCCGGTCAGGGCGGTCCACTCGGGGGTCTGGTCGAGCCTGCTACGGCCGTCTGCGTTCATGTCGGACTTCAGCCTTCCTTCGTCCCGGTCCCAGCTGTTCCCAACGTAGTTGATCAGCGTGGGTCGTGAGCTGTCGTGGCGCCGTCGTCCGGCGCAACCACAGATACGTCCGCGGTGAGCGCGGGTATCAGCGCGACGACGGCCGGGACGAAGAACGCCGCCGCGAGCAGCGCCGGAGTGTTCAGGCCCCAGGCGGTGGCCACGGCACCGCCCAGCAGGGCGCCCAGCGGCGCGCCCGCCACCGCCAGGGTGCGGAACGCCGAAGCGACCCGCCCCAGCATCTCGGCGGGGCTGCGCTCCTGCATCAGGGTCGTGGTGTTGACGTTCCACACCATGCCCATGAATCCGAAGACCGCCAGGGCGAGTGTCAGAGCCACCGGGCTGCGCACGGAGCCCATGACGACCAGCGCACCGGTCTGCGCGATCCCGGCGAGCAGCACCGCGCGGACCCTCCCGAGGCGGACGACGATCCGGCCGCCGGCCACTCCCCCGGTCAGAGCGCCGATCGTGTAGGCGGTCATGGCCGCCGCGTACCCCGCGGTGCCGGCGTCCAGCCAGCCGGTCACCAGGAGCACCATGCCCGCGATGAGGGCGCCGACGCCGATGTTGCACAGGGCCGTGGCCGCGCAGAGCCCGCGCAGGGCCCGGTCGCGGCCCAGGGTGCGCAGTCCTTCGGCGATCTCGCGCCGCAGGGTGCTGCCCGCCGGTCCCGGTCTCCGCTGCGGCGCGGTGATCCGCAGGGACGCGACCAGTGCGGCGGCGGCCAGGAAGGTCAGCGCGTCGACGGCGAAGGGGGTGGCGAGGCCGACCATCAGCAGCAGCGGCACCACGGGTGCGCCCAGCAGGCCGCCGGCCACCCGTTGGCCGGTCATCAGCCGTGCGTTCGCGCTGCCGAGTGCCGGTCGGTCGACCAGGGCGGGCAGCAGCGCGGTGGCGGCGTTGTCGAAGAGCGTCTGAAGGGTGGTGAGGGCGAAGGCCAGCGCGATCAGCAGGCCGATCGAGGCGTGCCCGAGGGCGACGGCCACCGCGAAAGCGGCGACGAGCAGCCCGCGTAGGGCATCCACCGTCCACATGGCCCGCCGCTGGTCCACGCGGTCGGCGACCGCCCCGCCCAGCAGGCCGAAGACGATCCAGGGCAGATGGCCGGCCGCGGTGACCGCGGCGATCAGCAGGGGCCGGTCGGTCAGTGTCGCGGCGAGCAGGGGCAGCGCGGACCCTCGCAGCGCGTCACCGAAGCCGGAGAGCACGGCGGCGCTCCACAACCGCCCGAATCCCCCACGCCACGCGGGCGCGCCCACCTCCGTCACCTCGGCCGTCGCCACCGCTCCCCCTCACGATTCGCCTGTGCACAAACCGTAGAGGGCACCACTGACAATCGGCCGGGGCGGCGGTCGGCCCCGGGCTCCGGACGGGACCGGCCGGGCATCCGTGGATGTCCGGCCGGGTCAACTTCTAGATCTCGCCCCGCAGTTTGGCGAGCGCCTCGGCGAGGATCGCCTCGCCGTCCGCGTCGCTGCGCCGCTCCCGTACGTAGGCGAGGTGTGTCTTGTAGGGTTCGGTGCGCGGCGGATCCGGCGGGTTGTCCCGGTCCTGACCGGCTGGAAAGCCGCAGCGGGGGCAGTCCCAGGTGTCGGGAACCTGCGCGTCGCTGGCGAAGCTGGGCTGCGTCTCATGCCCGTTGGAGCACCAGAAGGAGATGCGCAGACGCGGCGCGGACTCGCCCCGCTCGGCCTCGCCCATCGGCCCCGCCCCGACCCGGCTTCCTCGGATCGCGTTGCCACTTGCCACGGTCGTAACTCCCTGCGTGATGGTGCCGCAAAGCGAGTCGGCGTTTCGCTTCGCTGCGAGCGCCTCAGTCTACGTAAGGCCCAACGCGCGTCCAGTGATTGGAGTTACAGCTCCCACACAAGACGCAAGCCCCATGATAGGCCGCGCTCAGGTGCGCGTACCGAACATGGGGCCTTACGTGCGGAATGGGCGTGCTGTGTGTGCGACGCCGATCAGTTGTTCGCCTTCATCAGCAGGCCGAGCACGACAATGCACGCGAACCACAACAGACCGACCGCGATGGTGATGCGGTCCAGGTTGCGCTCGGCGACCGAGGAGCCGCCGACGGAGGACTGCATGCCGCCACCGAACATGTCGGAGAGGCCGCCGCCCTTGCCCTTGTGCATCAGCACCAGCAGCATCATCAGCAGGCTGAAGACGATCAGGGCGATCGAGAACCCCATAACCACGGCTGGACCAACTTCCTCGGATTCTGATGGACGACGGGGCCCAGCTATGACGGCTGGACCCCGCAAGAGTACGACGTAACGCCGCTACCGCCTACTCGCGACCGCGACCCTTTGACTCACTGGTCGCGGAAGCGCACGATCTTGACGAACTCGTCCGTGTCCAGCGAGGCGCCGCCGATCAGGGCGCCGTCGATGTCGGCCTGCGCCATGATCTCGGCGACGTTGCCGGACTTCACGGAACCGCCGTACTGGATACGGACCTGGTCGGCCAGTTCCTGGGTGTACAGCTCGGCGACCTTGCCGCGGATGGCCGCGCAGACCTCCTGGGCGTCCTCCGCTCCGCAGACCTTGCCGGTGCCGATGGCCCAGACGGGCTCGTAGGCGATCACGACGGTCTCGGCCTGCTCGGCGGGGAGGTCCTTGAGGCCGCCCTCGACCTGGGCGAGGGTGTGGGAGACGTGGTTGCCCGCCTCGCGGACGTCCAACTCCTCGCCGACGCACAGGATCGGGGTCAGGCCGTGCTTGTAGGCGGCCTTGACCTTGGCGTTGACCTGCTCGTCGCTCTCCTGGTGGTACTGGCGGCGCTCGGAGTGGCCGATCGCCACGTACGTGCACTTCAGCTTGGCCAGCATCGAGCCGGAGATCTCGCCGGTGTAGGCACCGGAGTCGTGCGCCGAGAGGTCCTGGGCGCCGTACTTGATCTTGAGCTTGTCGCCGTCGACCAGGGTCTGCACGGAGCGCAGGTCGGTGAAGGGCGGCAGGACGGCGACCTCGACCGCGTCGTAGTCCTTGTCGGCCAGGGCGAAGGCGAGCTTCTGGACGTGCGCGATGGCCTCAAGGTGGTTGAGGTTCATCTTCCAGTTGCCCGCCATCAGCGGCATGCGCGTGCTCATGTGGGTCAGTCCTCCAGTGCGGCGAGGCCGGGGAGCGTCTTGCCCTCAAGGTATTCGAGGGAGGCGCCGCCGCCGGTCGAGATGTGGCCGAATGCGTTCTCGTCGAAGCCCAGGATGCGGACGGCGGCGGCGGAGTCGCCACCGCCGACGACGGTGAAGCCCGGGGAGTCGAGCAGAGCCTGGGCGACCGCCTTGGTGCCCTCGGCGTAGTCGGGGTGCTCGAAGACGCCCATGGGGCCGTTCCAGAAGACGGTGGCGGCGTCGGCGAGCTTCGAGGCGTACAGCTTGCGGGTCTCCGGGCCGATGTCCAGGCCCAGCTGGTCGGCGGGGATGGCGTCCGCGGCGACGGTGTTCGGGTGCGCCGGCGCCTTGGTCTTCAGGTCCGGGAACTCGGTGGAGGTCACCACGTCGACGGGGAGGACGAGCTCGACGCCGTTCTTCTCCGCCCGCTCCACGTACTCCTGGACGACCGGGATCTGGTCCTCCTGGAGGAGGGAGGCACCGACCTCGTACCCCTTGGCCTTGAGGAAGGTGAACACCATTCCGCCGCCGATGAGGAGGCGGTCCGCCTTGCCGAGCAGCTGGTCGATGACGGCGAGCTTGTCGGAGACCTTGGAACCGCCGAGGGCGACGACGTACGGGCGCCGGACGTCGTCGGTGAGCTTCTTCAGGACGCCGACCTCGGTGGCGATGAGGTACCCGGCGTAGTGCGGCAGGCGGGCCGGGAGGTCGAAGACCGAGGCGTGCTTGCGGTGCACCGCGCCGAAGCCGTCGCCCACGTACGCGTCGGCGAGTTCGGCGAGCAGGTCGGCGAAGGCGCCGCGCTCGGCGTCGTCCTTGGCGGTCTCGCCGGCGTTGAAGCGCAGGTTCTCGATGACGGCGACCCGGCCGTCGGCGAGGCCGGCGACGGTGGCCCGGGCGGACTCGCCGACCGTGTCGGTCGCGAACGCCACGTCGGCGCCGAGGAGTTCACCGAGGCGCGCGGCGGCCGGGCCGAGCGAGAAGGCCGGGTCCGGGGCGCCCTTGGGGCGGCCCAGGTGCGAGGCGACGACGACCCGGGCGCCCGCCTCGGCGAGGGCCTTGACGGTGGGCAGGACGGCGCGGATACGGCCGTCGTCGGTGATGGTGGTGCCGTCCAGCGGCACGTTCAGGTCGGCGCGGACGAAGATCCGGCGGCCCGCGACGCCTTCGGCGAGCAGTTCGTCGATCGTCTTCATTGAGGGAACTCCTGAGGAGGGCTCGTGATACTCGTGACGCTCGTGATCGTAAGAGGGCGGTCCGTACGCGAGTCAGGGCTCGGACCGCGCGTCCCTGCGCTGCCCGAGCCCTGCTCTCACATCAAAGTGCCTGCTCTGTGGATCAGAGCTGGTTGCCGACGAAGACCGTCAGGTCGACGAGGCGGTTGGAGTAGCCCCACTCGTTGTCGTACCAGCCGAGGATCTTCACCGAGGTGCCCTCCTGGACCATGGTCAGGGAGGAGTCGAAGGTGCAGGAGGCCGGGTCGCCGACGATGTCCGAAGAGACGATCGGGTCCTCGGTGTAGGTCAGGAAGCCCTTGAGGTCGCCGTCGTCGGAGGCCTTCTTGAACGCGGCGTTGACCTCGTCCTTGGTGACCTCGCGCTGCAGCGTCACGACCAGGTCGGTGGCCGAGCCGGTCGGGACCGGGACGCGCATCGCGATGCCGTCGAGCTTGCCCTTGAGCTGCGGGAGCACCAGGGCGGTGGCCTTGGCGGCACCGGTGGTGGTCGGGATGATGTTCTCGGCGGCGGCGCGGGCGCGGCGCAGGTCCGAGTGCGGGAAGTCCAGGATGCGCTGGTCGTTCGTGTACGCGTGGACCGTCGTCATGAGGCCCTTGACGATGCCGAAGTTCTCGTCGAGCACCTTGGCCATCGGCGCCACACAGTTGGTGGTGCAGGAGGCGTTGGAGATGACGTGGTGGTTGGCCGCGTCGTACTTGTCCTGGTTGACGCCCATCACGATGGTGATGTCCTCGTCCTTGGCCGGAGCCGAGATGAGGACCTTCTTGGCGCCGCCCGCGATGTGCTTCTCGGCGTCGGCCTTCTTGGTGAAGATGCCGGTCGACTCGATCACGATGTCGACGCCGAGGTCGCCCCACGGGATGTCGGCGGGGTTGCGCTCCGAGAGCACCTTGATGGTGTGACCGTCGACGGTGATCGTGTCGGCGGTGTGCGACACCTCGGCCTTCAGACGGCCCAGGATGGTGTCGTACTTCAGGAGGTGTGCGGTGGTCGCGGTGTCACCCAGGTCGTTGACAGCCACGATCTCGATGTCAGCACCCTGCTCCAGCAGCGCGCGGAAGTAGTTACGACCGATGCGGCCAAAGCCGTTGATGCCTACGCGGATCGTCACGAACCGATCTCCTCGTTGGTACGCCGGGTTTGACGCCGGCGAGCTGTATGGGATGTCCCCGACCGCCTACGACCCTACCTCCCTGAGCCCGCCGGGGTGACATCGAGATGCCCCATACACGGCAGGGCGGCCCGTACCCGCCAGTAGGGGTACGGACCGCCCGGGCCCGAAGGCCTGATCACCCGATTTGACCATGATGGGTCGCACCCGGTTGGCCAGGCGGGATTACTCGTCGAGGGCCGCGAGTGCCTTCTTCACCAGCGCCGTCCGCTCGGCCGCCGAGGCGACGTGTTCCAGACCGAAGCCCAGCAGCACGGTGTCGTCCGTGGTGACCGCGCCATAGGTCTGGAAGAGCGTTCCGGTACGCGCCCAGTCCTTGAGGACGGCCGGGCTGCCCGCGGGCGGTCCGGCCACCTTCCAGACGCCCAGCGACGTCTCGAAGCCCTCGGTCTGGGTCGCGGTGCCGCCGAGGACCAGCGAGGCCTCGTCGGCGAGGACGCCGTGACCGCCGCTGCCCGGGTCGGTGACATAGCTGATCGAGACCTCCACGGACTTGCCGGCGTACGCGCTGAGGTCGAAGTTGACCTGCTGCCAGCCGCTGGAGGCGCCCGTGAGGGCGTTCCACGCGCCGGTGGTGCCGGTCGCGGTGCAGCCGCCGGACGCCACGGTCAGGTAGTGCTCCAGCTGGGGGTGCTCGCCCACGTAGTACCCGGCCTCGCACTCCGCGGGCACGGTGGTGCGGGTGGCACCACCCGTGTCCGGGAGCGTGGTCCAGTCGTCGGCGCCGGTGGTGTGGGCCTCGACGATGGCGTTGTCGTAGCCGGGCTCGGTGTCCCACAACAGCTGGGTGCGCAGTGTGGGCTTGTCGGCCGCGCTCACTCCGGTGAGGTCGACGGTCCGGGTGAGCCGCTTGTAGGCGTCGTCGGTGTGGACGGCGGCGGCCATGAAGGAGCCCGCGTACGGGCCGTACGGGTTGATCGTCCCGGCGAACTGCCCCGCGCCCGCGCTGGCGAACTGCGGGTAGGTGGCCGCCGGCAGTTCGTCGGACGTCACGCCGTACGTCCCGGCCCGGTCCAGCGGGTTGCCGGCCGCGGGGCCGAGCGCGCCGGTGAAGCCGGCGAGCTTGCCCGAGCCGGTGAAGCCGGTGGCTCCGGGGGTGGAGGTGCGCGTGTAGGCGCCCAGGTAGTACTGGCTGAAGTCGTTCGACAGGGTGCCGTCACCGAGGTCGACGCTGCCGCCGGCCAGTTCGCCCGCCTCGACCAGCTTGCCGCCCTCGTTCAGGAAGGCACGCAGCTGGAGCTGGGTGGCGACGCCCGGGGTGCTCGCGCCGGTGTAGTGGACGACGGTGTCGAAGTGGCCCAGCACACCGAGCGCGTCGGGCGCGCCCTGGGTGGCGACGTCCCAGACCAGCGCCTTGCGGCCGCTCGTCTTCAGCGCGTCGACGTAGGTCTGCGCCTGGGTGGCGGCCACGCCCTCCTCGGCCACGACGAGGACGTCCGCGCGCGGGCGTTCGGCGATGGTGTAGGTGAAGTGCTCGCTGGAGACCTTCTTGCCGCTCTTCGTCTCCCCGGTGAACCACACCTCGACCTTGTCGCCCGGCACGCCGTCCTGGACCTTGGCCCGGTACTCGTCGAAGTAGAGGTTGTCCTCACCGCCGTACGTCTCACCGCCCTTCCAGGGCCTGAGCGCCTGGTCCAGGGTGCGGCCGCCGTTGACGCGGTACTTGAGCTCCTTGTCGCGCACGGCCTTGCGTGCGACGACCGAGACCTCCTGGTCCGCTCCGCGCGAGTACGACGTCGAGAACCCGGCCGGGGTGAAGTCGGCGGCGCTCAGGCCGAGCGAGGACTTCGGCTGGTCGGGCTTGGCGGCGGACTCGGCGAGGGAGAGCGCGAACGGGATGTTCTTGGCGAACTCCTGCTGGATCAGCTTCTCGTCGTCCGGGAAGTTGAACACCGACTGGCAGTCCGCGGCGTTCCAGGTGTCGTTCGGATCGAGGTCCGAGACGGACTGGCAGGTCGACATCTCGGGGGTGAACATCGCCATGCCGTTGACGTTCGCCGCGTGGCCGTCGGCCTCGCCGTTGGTGGTGTACAGCTCGGAGGAGACCTGCGGGCGGTAGCCCGGGATCGCGGAGTTCTCCGGAGTGCCGGCGAGCGCCTCGTACAGGACGTCGTCCGGGGTCTCGGTGGCCACCTGCCAGCCGACCCCGTAGAGGAGGAGTTCGGCGGCGGAGTGGTAGTTGATGCCGTACGTGAAGCCGATCCGCTTCTCGAAGGCGTCCACGGCCTTGGTCTCGGGCTCGGAGCCGGGGGCGGTGCCGCGGTAGGTCTGGCTGGTGGGGTTCGGGGACGAGCCCTCGTCGTCGTAGCCCCACTTGTAGGAGAAGTTGCGGTTGAGGTCGACGCCGTCGCTGGTGCCGACGGCCCCGTCACCGTTGTTGTCGCGCAGGTTCTTGCGCCACAGACGGTTGTCGGTGTTCTGGAAGGTGTAGTCGTAGCCGTCGGGGTTGGCCGACAGGACGAACCACAGCTCGGTCGAGTCGACGAGCTTCTTGATCTTCTTGTCGGTCTTGTAGTTGTCCAGGTAGTGGTGCATCAGCCGGCGGGTCATTTCCGGCGTGATCCACTCGCGCGCGTGCTGGTTGGACATGTACAGGACGGACGGCTTGGAGCCGTCCTTGGACTGCTTGGCGCCCTTGGTCAGTTTCAGCGCCAGGATGTCCTGGCCGTTGACCGTCTTGCCGATGGAGACGACCTTGGTGAGGCCGGGGTTCTCCTGGCCGGCCCTGACGATCTCCTCCTTGAGGCCGCCGCTTCCGCTGTACGGGCGGAACACGCCCTCGGCGGCGGCCGCGACGCGCTTCTCGGCCTTGGCGGAGAGCTTGTGCTCGGTGAGGTCGACGCCCTGGTCCTCAAGCTTCTCGGCCTCCCGGTCGGTGAGGTACACCTCGACCGTGGCCTCGCCCTTCTCGGGTACCTGCTCGCCGAGTTCGTGGCCGTCCTGGCCCGCCGCCAGCAGCAGGGGTACCTGCTTCTGGGTGACATCGGCCCGGAAGACCTTGACCTCGTTCGGATCGGGAGAGCCTGCGCCCGGTGCCGCCTGGGCGATGGGTGCGATTCCCGCACCGCCCAGCAGAAGCGCGCCAACAGCGAGGATCGGTCTCGCGTTTCGTCTCATGAACCCCCCTAGCAGTGGTTCGCCACGTCGGCGAACACAGGTCAGGCTCATCTCAGTTCATGATCCAGTCAAGGGTGCCGCATGGACACGTAAACGCCGGTGCCGATCACCCAAGTGGGTGTCGGCACCGGCGTGTTGAGCGCAGTGCGGCGTGTCGGACATGCCGCGGCGTGTCGAGCGTGCCGCGGGACTCAGCCCACGAGGTTGTCCGCCATCTCCTCGGTGATGCTGGACTCCGTGCCCGGGATACCGATGTCCTGGGCCCGCTTGTCGGCCATCGCCAGCAGGCGGCGGATACGGCCGGCCACGGCGTCCTTGGTCAGCGGCGGGTCGGCGAGCGCGCCCAGCTCCTCCAGGGACGCCTGCTTGTGATCCATGCGCAGGCGACCGGCGGCGGCGAGATGCTCGGGGACGTCGTCGGCGAGGATCTCCAGGGCGCGCTGGACGCGGGCACCGGCGGCGACGGCCGCGCGCGCCGAGCGGCGCAGGTTGGCGTCGTCGAAGTTGGCGAGCCGGTTCGCCGTGGCCCGCACCTCGCGGCGCATCCGGCGTTCCTCCCAGGCCAGCACGGAGTCGTGCGCGCCGAGCCGGGTCAGCAGAGCGCCGATGGCGTCACCGTCACGGACGACGACCCGGTCCACTCCGCGCACCTCGCGGGCCTTGGCGGCGATCGACAGCCTGCGGGCGGCGCCGACCAGGGCGAGCGCGGCCTCGGGGCCGGGGCAGGTCACCTCCAGGGAGGAGGAGCGGCCCGGCTCGGTGAGCGAACCGTGCGCCAGGAAGGCGCCACGCCAGGCCGCCTCCGCGTCACAGGTGGCACCGGAGACCACCTGCGGGGGCAGGCCCCGGATCGGGCGCCCCCGGCCGTCGACCAGACCGGTCTGCCGGGCCAGCTGGTCACCGCCGGCGACGACCCGGACTACGTAGCGCGAGCCGCGGCGCAGCCCGCCCGGCGCCATCACGATCAGTTCGGAGCCGTGGCCGAAGATCTCCAGGATGTCCCGCTTGAGTCTGCGAGCCGCCATCGCGGTATCCAGCTCCGCCTCGATCACGATGCGCCCGCTCACCAGGTGAAGGCCGCCGGCGAACCGCAGAATGGCAGAGACCTCCGCCTTCCTGCAGCAGGTACGGGTGACGGGGAGCCGGGAGACTTCGTCCTTCACCGCTGCCGTCATCGCCATGGGCCGATCCTTCCATGCATCCGAAAAATACGGTCGTACGCGGCGGCAAGCAGCTCCGGGTCATGTCTTGGAGACCCGTCCCTCCGGGCGACCGGGGCCAGCTCGACCGCGGCACCGAGCCGCTTGGCGGCCTCGGTGAGCACATCGCGGTCGGGCACGGCGGCCTCGTCGGCCAGCACCACGTCCAGGGCGAGTTTAGGGGCGTGTCGTCCCAAAACCTCCAAATGACGCTGCGGTGAGAAGCCATCGGTTTCTCCCGGTTGTGGTGCGAGGTTCAGCGGGAGCACCCGGCGGGCCTTCGTCTGGACGAGCGCGTCCAGCAGTTCGGGCACCAGCAGGTGCGGGATCACCGAGGAGAACCAGGAGCCGGGACCGAGGACCACCCAGTCCGCGTCGAGGACGGCGGCCACCGCCTCCGGCACCGCCGGCGGGTCGTGCGGCACCACGTGCACGGACTGCACCTCGCCGGGGGTGAGGGCGACGGTCGCCTGCCCCCGCACGGTGTCGACGTCGTCCGGCCGGTCCGGGTCGTGGCCCTTGACCAGGGCCTGGAGCTCCAGCGGTACGGCGGACATGGGCAGCACCCGGCCGTGCGCGCCCAGCAGTCTGCCGACCAGGTCGAGGGCCTGGACGTGATCGCCGAGCTGTTCCCACAGCGCGACGATCAGCAGATTGCCGACCGCGTGTTCGTGCAGGTCGCCCTTGGACTCGAAGCGGTGCTGGATGACGCGGGCCCAGGTCTGGCCCCACTCGTCGTCGCCGCAGAGCGCGGCCAGCGCCTTGCGGAGGTCGCCGGGTGGCAGAACGCCCAGTTCGTCGCGCAGGCGTCCGCTGGAGCCGCCGTCGTCCGCCACGGTGACGACGGCGGTGAGGTCGCCGGTGATCCGTCGCAGGGCGGTGAGCGAGGCGGACAGGCCCATGCCGCCGCCGAGGGCGACCACCTTGGGCTGGGCGCCGCGGCGGCGCGGTTTGGCGCCACGCGCCTCGACCGGGCGGCCGGCCCGCCCTTCGGGCACCGCCCCGCGCAGCCTGCTCAGCCGCGGAGTGCGTGCCGTCATTCCCGTCCCATGTCCCGGTGTACGACCACCGTCTCCACGCCCTCGGCCACGAGGCGCGCGGCGAGCTTCTCCGAGGTCGCGACCGAGCGGTGCTTGCCGCCGGTGCAGCCGATCGCGATCGTCACGTACCGCTTGCCCTCACGGCGGTAGCCGGCCGCGATGAGCCTGAGCAGCTCGGCGTACCGGTCGAGGAACTCCTTGGCGCCGGGCTGGTTGAAGATGTACGCCGACACCTCCTCGTTGAGGCCGGTGAAGGGGCGCAGCTCCGGGATCCAGTGCGGGTTGGGCAGGAAGCGCATGTCCGCGACCAGGTCGGCGTCGACCGGGAGGCCGTACTTGAAGCCGAAGGACATGACGGTGGCCCGCAGCTCGGGCTCCTCCTCTCCGGCGAACTGGGCGTCCATCTTGGCGCGCAGCTCGTGCACGTTCAGGCTGGAGGTGTCGATCACCAGGTCGGCGTCGCCGCGCAGCTCGCGCAGTAGTTCGCGCTCGGCGTCGATGCCGTCGACGATGCGGCCGTCGCCCTGGAGGGGGTGCGGGCGGCGCACCGACTCGAAGCGCCGCACCAGGGCCTCGTCCGAGGACTCCAGGAAGACGATCCGCCGGGTGACCTGCCTGCCGTCCAGGTCGGCGAGGGACTCGCGGAGGTTGTCGAAGAAGCGGCGTCCGCGGACGTCGACGACGACCGCGATCCGCGCCACGTTGCCCTGGGAACGGGCGCCGAGCTCCACCATGGTGGGGATCAGCGCGGGCGGAAGGTTGTCGACGACGAACCAGCCGAGGTCCTCCAGACACTTGGCCGCCGTCGAGCGGCCGGCTCCGGACATGCCGGAGATGATCACCAACTCGGGGATGGCCGCCTCGGCGACCCCGGGTGTATCGCTGCCCGTGCTCACTTGTGCTCCGTTTTCCTGGCCTGTGTCGTGCTGAGCGGGATCATCGCCGGTTTCCTTGTGCGTCTGATCTCGCTGTGCTGTGGGCTGCTCTTCGTGCTCGGTCATCTCTCCTGCCCCCGTCGTTCGTCCGGGGCGCCCGCGGTCACGGGCTCCCCCGGGGTGCCCGCCGCCGCCTTGGGCGCCCCGTCCTGCTCGTGCTGCTCGACCTGCTCGATCTGCTCGTCTTCCATGATCTCTCCGGTCGCCGTGTTGACGGCGGGTGCGGCCGGGGCCGCCTGGGCGAGGGCCACGGCGATCGTCTCGGCCGTTTTACGTCCTATGCCGGGAACCTCGCAGATCTGGTCGATTGTCGCGGACCTCAGCCTCTTCACCGAACCGAAATGCTTGAGCAGCGCCTGTTTGCGCGTCTCGCCCAGGCCGGGCAGGTCGTCCAGGGGGCTGGAACGGAAGCGCTTGGCCCGCTTGGTGCGCTGGTAGGTGATGGCGAAGCGATGGGCCTCGTCACGGACGCGCTGGAGCAGGTAGAGGCCCTCGCTGGTGCGGGGCAGGATCACGGGGTCGTCGTCGCCCGGCAGCCAGACCTCCTCCAGGCGCTTGGCGAGGCCGCAGATGGCGATGTCGTCGATACCGAGCTCGTCGAGGGCCTTCTTGGCGGCGGCCACCTGGGGTTGTCCGCCGTCGACGACGACGAGCTGGGGCGGGTAGGCGAAGCGCTTGGGGCGGCCCTCTTCGTCCTTGAGGCCGTTGCCGTTGCCGTCCCCGAGGCCGTCGCCTTCCGTGAGGCCGCTGTCTTCCGTGGGGCCGTTGCCGAGGGCGTCCTCGCCGTCGGTCCACTCGCCCGTCTTCTCCTTGTCGGCGAGGTAGCGCCGGAAGCGGCGGCTGATGACCTCGTGCATGGAGCGGACGTCGTCCTGCCCCTCGAAGCTCTTGATCTGGAAGCGGCGGTACTCGCTCTTGCGCTGGAGCCCGTCCTCGAAGACGACCATGGAGGCCACCACGTCGTCGCCCTGGAGGTGCGAGATGTCGTAGCACTCGATCCGGAGCGGCGCGCTGTCCAGGTCGAGGGCGTCGGCGATCTCCTCCAGCGCGCGCGAGCGGGTGGTCAGGTCGGAGGCCCGCTTGGTCTTGTGCAGGGCGAGCGCCTGGAGCGCGTTGCGCTGCACCGTCTCCATGAGGGCCTTCTTGTCGCCGCGCTGCGGGATCCGCAGGGACACGTTGGACCCGCGGCGACCGGTCAGCCACTCCTGGACCGGCTCCACCGGTTCGGGCAGGGCCGGGACGAGGACCTCCTTGGGGACCGAGTCGCCCTTCTCCTCGCCGTAGAGCTGCTGGAGCGCGTGCTCCACCAGGGCGCCGGTGGTGATCTCCTCGACCTTGTCGGTGACCCAGCCGCGCTGGCCGCGCACGCGTCCGCCACGGACGTGGAAGATCTGCACGGCCGCTTCCAGCTCGTCCTCGGCGACCGCGATGAGGTCGGCGTCGGTCGCGTCGGCGAGCACGACCGCGCTCTTCTCCATGGCCTTCTTCAGGGCCCCGATGTCGTCACGCAGGCGGGCCGCCCGCTCGTACTCCATCTCTTCGGCCGCCTCCGCCATCTGCTTCTCCAGGCGGCGGAGATACGTGCCGGTGCGGCCGGCCATGAAGTCGCAGAACTCCTCGGCGAGTTCTCCGTGCTCCTCGGCGGAGACGCGGCCGACGCAGGGGGCGGAGCACTTGCCGATATAGCCGAGGAGGCAGGGGCGGCCGGTGCGGGCCGCGTTCTTGAAGACCCCGGCCGAGCAGGTGCGGACCGGGAAGACGCGCAGCAGCAGGTCGACGGTGTCGCGGATCGCCCAGGCGTGGCCGTACGGCCCGAAGTAGCGCACGCCCTTCTTCTTGTGACCGCGCATCACCTGCACGCGCGGGAACTCCTCGTTCATCGTCACCGCGAGGTACGGGTAGCTCTTGTCGTCGCGGTACTTGACGTTGAACCGGGGGTCGTACTCCTTGATCCAGGAGTACTCCAGCTGCAGGGCCTCGACCTCCGTGGACACCACGGTCCACTCCACGGACGCGGCCGTGGTGACCATGGTGCGGGTGCGGGGGTGCAGGCCCGCCAGGTCCTGGAAGTAGTTCGCCAGGCGCTGGCGCAGGCTTTTCGCCTTTCCGACGTAGATCACCCGGCGGTGCTCGTCACGGAACCTGTACACCCCGGGAGAGTCCGGGATCTGCCCCGGCTTGGGGCGATAGCTGGAGGGGTCGGCCATGTCTCCCACCCTACTGGCGGGGGCTGACAGCGCGGCGGGCCTGTGGACAACGCACCGGCACCGTCAGCGGGACTCCAGAAAGGTGAGAACGGCCAGCACCCGGCGGTGGTCGTCGGTGTCCTCGGTGAGCGCGAGCTTGCCCAGAATGCTGCGGACGTGCTTCTCGACGGTGCCCTCGGTGACCCAGAGCCGGCGGCCGATGCCCGCGTTGGAGCGGCCCTCCGCCATGAGGGCGAGGACCTCGCGCTCACGGCCGCTGAGGTGGGACAGCGGGTCGTCGCGGCGCTGGGCCGAGAACAGCTCCTGCACCAGGGACGGGTCGACGACCGAGCCGCCCCGGCGGATCCGTTCCAGGGCCTCGACGAACTCCTCGACGTCGGTGACCCGGCTCTTGAGGAGATAGCCGACCCGGCGTCCGCTCGCCAGCAGTTCCAAAGCGTCCTCGACCTCGACGAACGCCGACAGGACGAGGATGCCGATGTCGGGATGCCGGTCGCGGATGGTTCGGGCCGCCTTCAGTCCCTCGGTGGAGTGGTCCGGCGGCATACGGATGTCGACGATCGCGAGATCGGGGTGCTGGTCGGCGACCAGTTCGAGGAGCCGGGTCGCGTCTCCGGCCTGACCGACCACGTGATGGCCAAGGCGTTCGCACAGGCTGGCCAGGCCCTCCCTGAGCAGCACGTCGTCATCGGCGAGGACGACCCGTCCCCGCGCGGACCGCTGCGGTGCCTCCATCGCTCCGGACCCCTTCCCCTCCCCCTGCGGTACGCCCCAACAGCCTGCCGGAGTACGGGGAGTACGGCTAGCGGGAAGGGGAATTGGGGGCCTGCCGTGACGACATACGGGTCTGCCCCGGGGGAAGCTCGGTTCACGGCGGACACGGAAAGGCTGCGGGACATGCGGCGGACACGGATCGAGAAGCCACGGCGGTCGGGTCGTACCGGCCGGACCACGGACGACAGGTACGCCCCGTACGGCGCCCCCGCCCCGCACGACCCGCGCGATCCCGACATCGTGCGCGCCCAGAGACTGGCGAAGGCGCGCCGCGGCGACGTCGACCGCCATGAGGAAGTCCTCCCGGACCTCCTCTGAGAAGCCCTCAGCCCCTTGGGAACACTCCCTGAGCCGGACGGCGTGCCTCTCCGTCCGAACCGACCGCCCGGAGCGTGCGCGACGTCACCGTGTCCAGGTTCCCCCGCCTGGGCAGACCCCGGCGTGCGCCCCGGGCGGTCACCTGTCCGCCGCCGGTGCGCCCAGCGGCAGCCGGACGGTGAGGGTCGTGCCACGGTCCGGCGGGCTGCTGACGGCCAGCCGGCCGCCGATCGCCTCGACCCGGTCGATGAGCCCGATCAGCCCGGAGCCGCGTCCGGGTTCGGCGCCGCCCGTCCCGTCGTCGGCGATGGTCACCTCCAGGACGTCGTCCTCGGTGCGCGCTCTCACCTCGACCACGCCGGCACGCGCGTGCTTGGCGGCATTGGTGAGGCATTCCGAGGTGACGTAGTAGACGGCGACCTCCAGCTGTTCGGGGAGCCGGCCCGCGGGCAGGCGGAGGTCCAGTTCGACGGGGAGGGGCGCGCGGCGGGCCAGGGCGCGCAGGGCGGGGCCGAGGCCGCCCTTGGAGAGGATCGCCGGGTGGATGCCGCGCGCGACCTGGAGGAGGTCGGCGAAGGTCTCGTCCAGGCCCTTCGCCACGTGCTCCAGCTGCTCGGGAAGCCCCCGCGGTGAAGGAAGCCCCTCTCCTGGAGGGAGCCTGCCGGACCGCTCCTCCAGCATGGCCTGCGCCATCCTGAGGTCCAGCTGGAGGGAGACCAGCCGCTGCTGGACCCCGTCGTGCAGATCGCGTTCGATCCGCCGCCTGGAGGCGTCCCCGGCGGCCACCACACGCGCGCGGGACGCGGTGAGCTGGGCCCGGCTGTCGGCGTTGGCGATGGCGGTGGCGACGAGTTCGGTGAAGTCGGCGAGCCAGGACTCGGCGCCCGGGGGCAGCGGATCCGGACCGGAGGCCGCCGCGACGACGGCGCCCCAGAGGCGGTCGTCCACGACGACGGGCGCGCCGATCGAGTGCTCCACGCGCGCGGGACGGCGGGTCCGCGCCACCTCGGCCGCCGCCGCACCACTGTCCATGGCGGGCCCGTAGGCGGTGCCGAGGACGGTGGCGGTGCCGTCGACGGCGTACCGCAGGACGGCCGCGGAGCCGCTGCTCAGCACGGTCCCCACCTGGTGGGCGACCGCGGAGAACACCTCGTGCGGCGGCACCCCGCGGGCCACCAGGGTGGCCACCTCGCGCAGGGCCACCTGTTCGCGCGCCGCGCGCCGGCTCTCGGTGACATCGCGCGCGGCGGCGTAGGCGAGGCCCTCGCCCATGACGGGGCGGGCGCTCCACTGGAGCCAGCGCTCGGTGCCGTCGGCGCGCAGGAAGCGGTTCTCGAACTCGACCACCTCGACACCGTCGGCGAGGCGTTGGAGTGCGACACGCGTGCGTGCCCGGTCCTGCGGGTGCACGAACTCCAGCCACGGCTTGGCGAGGAGCACCTCCGCGGGGTGGCCGAGGGTCTGCTCGAAGGCGGGGTTGACGCGCTTGAAGCAGCCGTCCAGACCGGCGATGCACAGCAGGTCGAGGGAGAGGTGGAAGATGTCCGCCAGTTCCCGTTCGGCCCGGCGCCGGCGTCCGTGGACCGCGGCGAAGGACGCCATGGTGCCGTTCATGCCGCCCAGCAGCCGTGCCCAGGTGCCCCGGAAGGCGGCGACGTCCGCGCGGTGGCCGAGCCGGCCGGCGTCGATCGACTCGTTCATGGCGTGGATCTCGTCGGCGAGCCGCTCGGTGGTCACCCGCAGCGCGCGGAACGTGTCGGCCACGTCGCCGAGTTCGTCCCGGCCCGCGTACCGGATGTCGTACGAGAGGTCCCCCTCCGACAGCGCCAGGGCGCCCGCGGAGACCTCCCGCAGGGGCCTGGTGATCGAGCGCCGCAGGGTGAGGGCGAGAGCGGTGACGCAGGCCAGCACGCCGAAGGAGACGGCGAGGTCGCGGACCTCCCGGGCGCGCGCGGAGCCGAGGTCCTGGGAGGCGGTGCGGCCGAGTTCGGCTGCCGCATCGTGCTGGATGCCGCGCAGCGCCTTGACGCGCGCCGCGGAGAGGGCCGTCCAGCGGTCGTACGACGGCAGGTCCGCCGGTGTGCCGTTCGGGTCGCCCAGCGTGTCGCGGGTCCGGCGCACGAACCGCCCGGGGTCCATCAGGAGCGTGGTGTACAGCTCGGCCTTCAGGGCCGCGGAGGCGTTCTGGTTGAACGCGTCGAGGCGGGACTGTTCCAGGGCGGGCCAGCGGTCCGCGGCGGCGGCGTGGGAGGCGTCCGGGGCGTCGAGAAGGACGGTGAGTTCGACGCGCTCGCGTTCGGCGGCCTCGACGGCTTCCAGGAGCGCCAGGTGGGCGTCGGCGGCGCGGCCCGACTGCCGGGTGGGGCGGCCGGATTCGAGGGTGGCGACCGTGCCCAGCAGATCGTGGACGACGGTGTCGTAGGCGCCCGCCAGGGACAGGGCCGGGAGGGAGGCCGTCCTGCTCTGCGCACGCACCGCGCGCAGGGTGCGGCCGGCGGCGTCCAGGCGGCCCGGCACATCCGGCTCGCCCCTCCAGGAGGTGGTGCCGGCGAGCGCCGTGCGGAGTGCCGTGTCGGTGGCACCCTGTGCGGCGGAACGTTCCCTCAATGTGGCCCGGCCCGGCCGCAACCGGGCCTTGACGGCGGCGGTCCGCTCCTCGGCGACGGCGTCGGTGAGCACGGTGGCCGCGAACGACACGCGGGTCGCGGTGCGGAAGTCCCCGAGCGTCCGCGCCTCGCGCCACTGGTCCATGCCCCCGACGGCCATGACGACCAGCATGGTGGTCACCGGCAGCAGCACCAGCAGCATCAGCTTCCGTCCGACCCGGAGGCGGGCCAGGAAGGGGACTCGGGACGGACCGGATCGGTGCCCTCGGCGGGCCGGCAGGGCCCGGGGGGCGAGGAACAGTGCGCGCCGCATGACATGACCGGCCTTCACCGGCCGACGAGCGGGACGTCAGCCGGGCCGGCGACGGATGCCGCTCTCCTGGGTCCGGTCACCGCTCCCTCGGGTCCGGATGCCGCCCTCCTGGGGTCGCGTGCTGCTCGCCCGAGTCCGTGTGCCGCCCTCCTGGTTCCGGTCGTGCGCGGCACCTCGTGGGGCTCGGCGGGCCGGCACGCGTAGGGCTGGGCGGGCCCCTCGTAGGGCCCGGCACGCGTTCCGCGGGCGCTCACAGGTCGTCCTCGGGGTAGCCGTCGTGGGCCGCCAGGTCGGCGTCGATGCGCCTGACCGCCTCGTCGAGGGACGCCTTGACCGGGGCCCGGTCGAGCATGATCGCGGCGAAGGCCCGGGAGAAGGCGTCGGTGATCGCCGGATAGGCGGGGGTCTGCGACCGGGGCCGGGCGACGCCCTCCCGGAGCTGCTCGATGAAGAGGTGCTCGGTGCCACGGGGGGCGTACTCCGGCGAGAGCTTCAGGGCGCTGCCCGTGGCGGGGATCGCGCCGTTGGCCTTGGTCATCCGGAGCACCTCGGCGGGCTTGAGGAGGTGGGCGAGGAACTTCCAGACCGCGTCGCCGTCGACGGCACCCGCCGGGATCCCCCACTGCCAGGAGCCCATGCCCGTGACCGTGCCCTTGCCGAAGTCGGGCAGCGGAACGATCGCGACGTCGTCGGGGAACGCCTTGTCGAACTCGCCGTACACCCAGTGGCCGCACCAGCTGATCGCGCTGCGGCCGTCGACGAACGCGTTCTCGTCCCGGGCAGTGTCGACCAGCCCCGCCTTGACCCAGTTCTGCAGGGTGGTGAGCGCGCCGACCGCCTCGGGGCCGTTCAGGTGGCCGTTCGCGGTGCGGTGGTGGACGGGGTCGACGAGGTCACCACCCGCCGACCACACGGCCGGTGCGAAGCCATAGGTGTTCCACTCCTCGCCCGCGCCCGCGAACACCAGCCTCAGATCGAGCGGCGCCTCGAACCCCTGCTTGCGGAGGGCACGCAGGATGCCGGTGAGTTCGTCGGCCGTCCAGGCGTCCCCGGGGCCCGTCGGAAGGCGCACGCCGGCCTTCTTCAGGGCGGACTTCCGCACGAACAGGCCCAGGCCGGAGTCGAAGGTGCCCACGCCCCACAGCCGGTCCGCGTAGGTGCCCTGTCTTCGGATCGAGGGCAGCAGATCCTCGCGGACGCTCTGCGGTACGCACGAGTCGATCGGCTTGAGCCTGCCCGACCAGGCGTGGCTGTAGAGGTTCGGCCCGTCGAAGTCGAGCAGGTCGGGCAGGTCGCCGCTGGCCGCGGCGGAGAGCACCAGGTCGTTGTAGGGCCGGCGTTCGGGGAGCGTGACCAGCTCGACCCGCACCTGCTTCTGCGCGGCGTTGAACTCCTCGACCTGGCTGCGCAGCGTGTGGAACTCGCCGCTCGGGCCGGCGTGGAACCACACCCTGATCCGGGCGGTGCCCTCGATCTTCCCGTCGCACGTGGTGTCGCGCGGCGCCGCGCGTCCGAAGCCCCTGTCGTCGCCCGCGCCGCCGTCACAGGCGGCCAGCAGCAGGCCGAGACACAGGGCCCCGCGCAGTGCGATGTTCCTGTACGACGTCCTCATCGCGGTCTTCATCGCGGACCCCCACTCGACCGGACAACACGGCCTTCCCCAGGGCGCCGCCATGCTACCGCCGGTCAGGCGCACCGCGCCGCGTGCACGGGAATCTCCGTTCCGAGTCGGTTCCGCCACGGTTTCCGGCTAGCTGCAAGGCGCGGTTGTCGACCGGTTGGCAAGCTGTGCCCATGTCGCTGCGCTGTCTCATCGTCGATGACAGCGCCCGGTTCCTCCAGGCCGCGCGCGCCCTGCTGGAGCAGGGTGGGATCCGCGTCGTCGGCCTCGCCTCCACCGGCCCCGAGGCTCTCGCCCGGATCCGGGAGACGCCCGTGGACGTCGTCCTGGTCGATCTCGACCTGGACGGCGAGAACGGCTTCGACGTGGCACGGCAGTTGATCGACGGCGGTTCCGCGGTGATCCTCGTCTCGACCCATTCCGGGGACGACTTCCAGGAACTGATCGCCGCCAGTCCCGCGCGCGGGTTCCTGCCCAAGTCGGCGCTGTCCGCGCGGGCGATCAGGGAGGTGCTGGGCGAGGACGGGCCGGCGGGACCCGCTTGAGGCGGGCCCCGCCCCGGAACAGCCCCCGCCTTGGAGGAGACCCTCCGGGCACAAGCGCCCGAAGTCGGCCAGGAGTGCGACGCGGTTGGGTATCAAGTGTTGTCGGGGCTTGGTCAACACGCTTCAATGCGGGGGAACTCGGGGCCCTGAACGACGGCGTACGGATGTGAAGAACCCCGTGCGCCGGTCCGGCGGCCTCCGTCGACTCCCGCGAACGGCCGGACCAGCCGTTGTGGACACCCACAGAAAGGCCCCTGCATGCCGCACGCCACACAGCACGCGGACGTCGCCACCGCGGAACTGGAGTCGGCCCTGCGTGGCGGCCCCTTCCACGTCGCGCTGCGCGCCGCGATCACCGCCCGCGGACTGCCACTGCAGCGCGTGCAGCACCATCTGTCGCGGCACGGGGTCAAGGTCGGCGTGACGAGCCTGAGTTACTGGCAGCAGGGTGCCCGGCGTCCGCAGCGCCCCGAGTCGCTGCGGGCGGTACGGGCACTGGAGGAGATCCTCCAGCTGCCGGAGGAGTCGCTGATCCGGCTGCTCGCCCAGAGCGACGAGGACCCGGCCGCCCAACGGCCCGCCGCGCGCTCCTACCGCTCCCTCGTCGAGGCGTCGGACGTCCTGGAACAGCTGCTGGCCGAGCTGGGCTCGCCGCTGGACGGCGGACTGCACACCCTCGGGCACCACGAGCGGGTACGGGTCGGCACGCGCCGCGAACTGGCGGGGCGCGAGTCGCACCACATCGTGCGCGCCCACCGGGACGGCGTCGACCGCTTCGTGGCCGTCCACCACGGCGATCCGGGGTGCGCGCCGGCGCGGATGACCGTCCACGCGCTGGAGAACTGCCGCACGGGGCGGGTGTGTTCGGACCACGACACCGGGGTGCTCGTCGCCGAGCTGCTCTTCGACACCCGGCTGCGGGCCGGCGACACGTTCCTCTTCCGCTACGCCGTCGAGGACGGCACGGCCGGTCCGTCACGGGAGTACGTCCGCGGGTTCGGTCCGGCGGGCGGTCAGTACGCGCTCCAGGTGCGTTTCGACGAACACGCGCTGCCGACGCGCTGTCACCGCTTCACCCAGCACTCGGCGGCGGCACCGCGCAGCGGCCGGCAGGAGCTGGCCCTGACCGGCCGGCACCACTCGGTGCATCTGGTCGAGCCGCGGGTGCGGTCGGGGATCGTGGGGATCGGGTGGGAGTGGGAGTGACGTCCTGACGACCCGGGGCGGATCCGTCCCGGGTCGAATCGAGTCAGGCCGAGTCAGGTCGGGTCGGACCATCTCGGCGACTGCACGTAAACGCTTACGCAAGCGTTTACGTGCGTCGGCGCATGAGATATGTTCCCGGTGCCGTTCCGGAGGGGGACACCATGCCGACCATGGCCGACGTCGCACGCGGTGCCGGTGTGTCCGTGGCGACCGTCTCGCACGTGCTCAACGACACCCGACCGGTCCTGCCCCGCACCCGCCAGGCCGTGCTGGACGCCGTCGAGGAACTCGGCTACACGCACAACACCCTCGCCCGCTCCCTGGTGACCTCCCGCACCCGGTCCATCGGCCTCGCGGTGTCGGCGACCAGCAACCCGTACTTCACGGAGATCCTCCAGGGAGTGGAGGCGGCCGCCCTGGAGCACGGCTACAGCCTGCTGATCGCCGATCCGCACGACGATCCCGAACACGAGCGCAAGGTCGTCCAACTGCTGCACGAACGGCGGGTGGACGGCATGATCGTCGCCCCCTCCGCCGACCCGCGCGCACTCGTCGCCTACCTCACGCGCCACGACGTACCGGCCGTCTTCCTGGACCGGGTGGTCGACTCCCCCGGGAAGGACACACCGCGCTTCGACCAGGTCTGCGCGGACAGCGCCGAACCGACGGCCCACCTGGTCACGCATCTCGCCGAGTCGGGCCACCGGCGGATCGCCCTGATCGCGGGCCGCCCGGGGCTGAGCACCACCGGCGAGCGGATCACCGGGTACCGGCACGGCCTGGCCGCCGCCGGGCTGCCCTACGACGAGCGTCTCGTCGTCCACGGCGACTCCGAGTCCGACGGCGGTCGACTGGCCACCGCGGCCCTGTTGTCCCTCGCCGTGCCGCCCACCGCGCTCGTCACCGCCAACAACGCGATGACCATCGGCGCCCTGCACGCGCTGCGCGAGGGCGGGCTGTCCGTGCCGGACGACATCGCGCTGTGCTGCTTCGACGACTTCGCCTGGGCGGACCTGTTCACACCCCGGCTCACCGCGATCGCCCAGCCCGGCAAGGAGATCGGCGCGGAAGCCGTCCGGATGCTCCTGGACCGCCTGTCCGCGCCGGACCGGCCCGCGCGGACCGTGCGGCTCCCCTGCACCTTCGTCCACCGCACGTCGTGCGGCTGCGTGGGCGAGGAGAGCGAAGCGACCGACGTGATCAACATGCCCGACATGACCGAGCCGAACGCCCCCCAGCACGCGGTGCGACGCCCCCAGGCCTCGCAGACCCCCCGGACCTCGCAGCCGTCGCCATCCCCGTCACCCTCCGCACCACCCCGTCAGTCATCGCAGTCCGAGAGAGGAACCAACTCGTGATCGTCGTCGCCGGAGAGGCCCTGATCGACCTGGTACCGCAGGGCACGGGCGCCCTCGCGGGCCTGCAGCCGGCGCTCGGCGGCGGCCCGTACAACACGGCCCTGGCCCTCGGCCGTCTCGGCTCCCCCACGGCCTTCTGCTCCCGTGTCTCGTCCGACGCCTTCGGCGAGGCACTGCTCGACGGACTACGGACGGCGGGGGTCGACGTGAGCGCCGTACAGCGTGGCCCGGAGCCGACCACCCTCGCGGTGGCCACGATCGACACGCACGGCTCGGCCGCGTACTCCTTCTACGTCGACGGCACCGCCGACCGGCTGTTCGCGGCCCCCGCAGACCTTCCCTCGGGGACCCGGGCGGTCTCCTTCGGCACCTGCTCGCTGGTCCTGGAGCCGGGTGCGAGCGCCTACGAGGAGCTGCTGCGGACCGCCGCCGCGCAGGGGGTGTTCACCGCTCTCGACCCGAACATCCGGGCGGGGCTGATTCCCGACGCGGACGCCTACCGGACCCGGTTCAGGAGCTGGCTGCCGTCCGTGTCCCTGCTCAAGCTCTCCGAGGAGGACGCGCTGTGGCTGGGCGGCACTCCGCGCGAGTGGCTGGCAGCGGGGCCCTCGGCCGTCGTGATCACCCAGGGCGGCGACGGGCTGACGGCCTTCACCCGGGACGGCTCGGTACACTCCGTGCCGGGCGAGAAGGTCGACGTCGTCGACACCATCGGCGCCGGCGACACCGTGAACGCGGCGCTGCTGCACGGGCTGTCCGCCCGGGACGCCCTGGCCTCGGAGGCCCTGGCGGGTCTGGGAGCGAACGGCTGGGCGGACCTGCTGCGGTTCGCGGCGCGCGCGGCGGCGATCACCTGCTCGCGCGCGGGCGCGGAGCCGCCGTACGCGGCGGAACTGGCCTGAGAGAAGCGGCTGTTCGGCGAGGGGTGTCCACGGCCCCTGCCGGTGACGGCCCGGTGGTCCCGGATGTCATGAGGTGTTCTCGGCAGGTGCCGGTATGGCGGCGAGCAGGGGCGCCAGTACTCCGGGTGGGTCTCCGGCCGCCAGGAGGAAGTCGAGCTGGCGGCGCATGGAGGAGACTTCGGCGCCGTCGGCGGACTGGACCGCGAAGGCGTAGTGCCGGAGTGCTTCGGCGGGCGGTTCCTCGGCCGGGTCCTGCTCCAGCAGGTGGTGGTGGAGGGCGAGTTCGGCCAGGGTCGCCTGCTCCCAGGTGTCGTGGGGGCCGACCGGGCGGCGTTCGACGGCGAACTGGACCACCGGGAGCAGGGACTCGGCCAGGTCCACGTCCGTGCGGCCACCGCCGAAGTGCTGGCCCCTGACCCGCACGAGGGCGAGCGCGTTGATGCCCGGGTAGTAGTCGCCGGGGTCGGCCGCCATGCCGCGGCGGTACGCGCTGATGGCGCGGTCCAGGTGGGGTGAGGCGTTCTTCTCGCCGAGCCGGAGGGCCAGTTCGAAGGCGCGCTTGGCGGCGCTGCCGAGCAGTCCCCAGGTCTCGGAGGACCCGGGGTGAAGGTGGTCGAGCAGCAGGAGTCGGCGTTCGGCCTCCTTCAGGTACGTCAGCCGCTGCTCGGGCGTTCCGGCCCGGTGGATCAGTGTGAAGGCGTACGACTGCTGCATGCGGACCCGGTCGAGGGCGGTGTCGGCCTCGGCCAGCGGCCTGAGCAGTTCCCGCCCCTTCTCGAAGTCGCCCAGCTTCACCAGGGCGAGTCCGATCTGCTCCAGTTGGGCGTGGGAGTTGTTGTCGGACAGCCCGTCCTCCCGTACCTGGCCGGCGATGTCGAGCAGTTTGTCGGCGTCACGCAGGGCCGCCGCCAGGGAGATCTCCTCGCTGTACCGCGTGAGCCGCGCGAACAGCTCCTCGTCGGCGTTCGGGGGGAGTTGTACGGGTGCCAGCGTGGGGAACACCGCCCACACCGGGCTGTCGGCTCCCTGCCGGGTCGCGCGCAGCGCGTCCGTGAGCTTGCGGATCGCCGCGACCGCCTGCCGGTCGCTGACCTTCTTCATTCCCCGCTCGTAGCGCTGGATGGTCGAGTGCCCCAGGTCGAAGGGTGGCGTGACCCAGTGCGGGGCCATGAGGAGGGTGGCGGAGGGCCGCCAGGCGTGCCGTACACCCAGTTCCCACAGGACGTTGGGGTTGAGGGTGGCGAGGTCCGCGACGAAGAGGTCGGCGGTGTTGATGCTGTGCAGCATGCGCGCGTCGATGCTCTTCAGGCCGGCTTCCAGGTCGGTGCGGAGGGGCCGGTATCCGCTGTCGAGCAGGGCGGGCACGAGCACCCGGTGCCAGGACTCGTCGGCCTCGAACCGCTTGAGTTCCCGCGTGGAGTCGGCCTTGCCGCCGTACGGCATGGCGACGAACGCCGTCTGTGCCTCGAACTGGCCCTGCGAGGGGTCAAGACGCAGCACCAGGTGGCCGAGGGTCCTGGCCGACCGGGCGAGGGACTCGGTGTGGTCCTCTCCCGTGCGGGGTCCCTCCGTCACGGCGACGACCACGAGTTCCTCGGGTTCGTCCGCCGCCTGGGCCGGATCGCGCAGACGATCGAGGGCGTGGCTCAGTATCGCCTCGTTGACGGTACGGAACCCGTCGTCGTCGGCCTTCGCCCCGGGCACGGGGACCAGCGTGGCCTCCGGCTTCGCGGTCAGCCTGCGGTAGCGCTCCTCCCATTGCGGGCCCTTGTCGGCGACGGAGGCGGTCACGAACTCCTGCGGGTCCTCGGTGATCACGAGGTCGGCCGGGATCCCCGCGCGCAGGGCCGCCCCGGCGGCCAGCAGGTCCGTGCCCGCGGCGGCGGAGCCCACCACGAGCCGGGGCCGCAGCCCGCCGAAGAGGAGCTTGAGCCGCTCCTCCAGCCAGTCCACGGAGGAGCCGGGAAACACGCCGTCGGGTCCTGTGGGACGCCGGCCGGTGAAGACGACGATCATGTGGTTTCCCGCTCCGCCCAGTGGGTGGCCTCTTGGCTGAGGATCCGCTCCACCGACTCGGCGAGCAGACCGTCGAGGTCGGCGGCGTCGGCGTAGTGCCCGGCCCGCGCGAGGTAGAGGTGTTCCTCGCGGCGCAGGCTCTCGCACGAGGACCGGTAGTTGATCCAGTTCTCCTGGAACTTGAAGAGTTGCTGGGCGCCTTCGATGACCGCGATGAGGGCGCCCATGGCGGCCGGGATCCAGCCGGGCGCGGACGCCGCGATGGCCACCGGCAGTCCCGCCGCCAGGATGAGTGTGGACAACTTCAGCTGCTTGAAGCGCCGTTGGGCATGGCTGCTCTTGCGGTCGAACCAGGCCATCTGCTCCTGTAAGCGATCCCAGGTGACTTCGGCGGGTCCTTTCGCAGGTGGCTGCGCCGGGCCGACCCGCGCTGCCGGAATGTCCCTCTCTCCCACCGTGTCCCCCACCGGCTCCCCCTCCGTGGTCGTCGGCGGTGCGGCCCGGTTGTCACGGGCTGTTCCGCCACGGTCACGATGGCGTAAGGGCACCGGGCGGGGCAAGGAGGCGATGGTGGTCCCCGGGAAACCTCGGAAAACCTGGACCGCTGCGGGTTCGTTGTGCTCGGCCCGCAACGGCCCAGGTTCCGGAGGTTCTCCGGACGGCTCCCCCTGTCAGGCCGTCATGCCTTGCGCGCCCGGGTCGTCTTCTTCGCGGGCGCGGCCTTCGTCGCGGCGTTCGCGGGGGTGTTCGCCGCGGCCTTCTTCGTGGTCGTCGTTCTGGCCGTCGCCGTCTGCTTCGCCGCCGTGGCCGCCACCGCCTTCTTCGCCGTCGCCTTCTTGGCCGCGGTCTTGCGCGGGGCCGGCACCGGAGGCGCGTCGCTGATCCGGTCGGCGCCCAGGACCTCCTGGAGGAACTTGCCGGTGTGGCTGGCCGGGACGCCCGCGATCTGCTCGGGGGTGCCCTCGGCGACGACCAGTCCACCGCCGCCGCCGCCCTCGGGGCCCATGTCGACGACCCAGTCCGCGGTCTTGATCACGTCGAGGTTGTGCTCGATGACGATGACCGTGTTGCCCTTGTCGACAAGACCGGCCAGGACCGTCAGCAGCTTGCTGATGTCCTCGAAGTGCAGACCGGTGGTCGGTTCGTCGAGGACGTAGACCGTGCGTCCGGTGGACCGCTTCTGGAGCTCGCTGGCGAGCTTCACCCGCTGTGCCTCACCACCGGACAGGGTGGTCGCGGACTGGCCGAGACGGACGTAGCCGAGGCCGACGTCGTTGAGCGTCTTCAGGTGGCGGGAGATCGCGGGTACGGCCTCGAAGAAGTGCATGCCTTCCTCGATCGGCATGTTCAGGATGTCGGCGATGGACTTGCCCTTGTAGTGGACCTCCAGGGTCTCCCGGTTGTACCGGGCGCCGTGGCAGACCTCGCACGGGACGTAGACGTCCGGGAGGAAGTTCATCTCGATCTTGATCGTGCCGTCGCCCGCGCAGTTCTCGCAGCGGCCACCCTTGACGTTGAAGGAGAAGCGTCCGGGCATGTAGCCGCGGACCTTCGCCTCGGTGGTCTCCGCGAACAGCTTGCGGACGTGGTCGAAGACGCCGGTGTACGTCGCCGGGTTGGACCGCGGGGTACGGCCGATCGGCGACTGGTCGACGTGCACGACCTTGTCGACGAGGTCGTCGCCGTCCACGCGCGTGTGCCGCCCCGGAACGCTCCGGGCGCCGTTCAGCTCGCGGGCGAGGTGCGTGTACAGGATGTCGTTGACCAGCGTCGACTTGCCGGAGCCGGACACGCCCGTGACCGCGGTGAACACGCCCAGCGGGAAGGACACGTCGATGTCCTGGAGGTTGTTCTCCCGGGCGCCGTGCACCGTGAGCCGGCGGGACGGGTCGTGCGGGCGCCGGACGTCGGGCAGCGGGATGACCTTCTTCCCGGACAGGTACTGGCCGGTCTGCGACTCGTCGTTGGCGAGCAGTTCCTTCAGGGAGCCGCTGTGCACGACCCTGCCGCCGTGCTCACCCGCGCCGGGGCCGATGTCGACGATCCAGTCGGCGACCTTGATGGTGTCCTCGTCGTGCTCGACGACGATGAGCGTGTTGCCCATGTCGCGCAGCCGGACCAGGGTCTCGATCAGCCGGTGGTTGTCACGCTGGTGCAGGCCGATGGACGGCTCGTCGAGGACGTACAGGACGCCGACGAGGCCGGAGCCGATCTGGGTCGCGAGCCGGATGCGCTGGGCCTCGCCGCCGGAGAGGGTGCCGGCCGCGCGGTTCAGGGAGAGGTAGTCCAGGCCGACGTCGACCAGGAACTTCAGCCGCTCGTTGACCTCCTTCAGGACCCGCTCGGCGATCTTCTTGTCGCGGACGTCCAGCTTGAGCTCGCCCAGGAAGTCCGCGCAGTCGCTGATGGACATGCCGGAGACCTCGGCGATCGACTTCCCCATGACGGTGACCGCGAGGACGATCGGCTTGAGGCGCGTGCCCGCACAGGTGGGGCAGGGCACCTCGCGCATGTAGCCCTCGAAGCGCTCACGGCTGGCGTCGCTCTCGGACTCGCTGTGCCGGCGCTTCACGAAGGGGACGGCCCCTTCGAACGGGGTGGTGTAGACACGCTCGCGGCCGTACCGGTTGCGGTAGCGGACCTCGATCTGGGTCTTGTGGCCGTGCAGCAGGGCCTTCCGGGCGCGCTGCGGCAGGCCTGCGAAGGGGATGTCCGTACGGAATCCCAGCGCGTCCGCGAGGGCGCCGATCAGACGGCCGAAGTAGTCCTTGGTGTGGCCGTGCGACCAGGGGTGGATGGCGCCCTCGTCGAGCGACTTGTCCTCGTCCGGGACGATCAGCTCGGGGTCGACCTCCATGCGGGTGCCGATGCCGCTGCAGTCGGGGCAGGCGCCGAAGGGCGAGTTGAAGGAGAAGGAGCGGGGCTCCAGCTCCTCGAAGGACAGGTCGTCGTAGGCGCAGTACAGGTGCTCCGAGTACATGCGCTCGCGCTCCGGGTCGCCCTCGGGGAGGTCGACGAAGTCGAGCACGACCATGCCTCCGGCCAGGCCGAGGGCGGTCTCCACGGAGTCGGTGAGGCGGCGCTTGGCGGTGTCCTTCACCGTGAGGCGGTCGATGACCACCTCGATGGTGTGCTTCTCCTGCTTCTTCAGCGTGGGCGGGTCGGAGAGCTGGATCGTCTCGCCGTCCACCCGCGCGCGGGAGTAGCCCTTGGTCTGGAGGTCGGCGAAGAGGTCGACGAACTCGCCCTTGCGCTCACGCACCAGCGGCGACAGCACCTGGAAGCGGCTCCCCTCCGGCAGCTCCAGGACCTTGTCGACGATGGCCTGCGGCGACTGGCGCGAGATCGGGCGGCGGCACTCGGGGCAGTGCGGCTTGCCGATGCGTGCGAAGAGCAGGCGCAGATAGTCGTAGACCTCGGTGATGGTGCCGACCGTGGAGCGCGGGTTGCGCGAGGTCGACTTCTGGTCGATGGAGACCGCGGGCGAGAGGCCCTCGATGAAGTCGACGTCCGGCTTGTCCATCTGGCCGAGGAACTGGCGGGCGTACGAGGAGAGCGACTCCACGTAGCGCCGCTGGCCCTCGGCGAAGATGGTGTCGAAGGCCAGGGAGGACTTGCCCGACCCGGACAGGCCCGTGAAGACGATGAGCGAGTCGCGAGGCAGGTCGAGCGAGACGTTCTTCAGGTTGTGCTCGCGCGCGCCACGGACGATGAGACGGTCGGCCACGCCGGTCCGCACCTTTCTTGAGAGAAGTGACAGGGGCGAGGCCCCCGTGCTTTCTCAGACTAGGGGGAGCCACTGACAACGCCGGTCGGATTCCGGAGTGCATAACAATCCCCGGCCATCCAGCATGCCCGACGCCAGGCCCGACCATATAGCACGTGCATTCGATTTACGGCACGCCTTCACCACCTTCACCCGAACGTGTGGCGGAGCTAGGGTCGGCGGCATGATTGATCACGCGCATGACCTGGCGTCTGTACGTGACGCGACCGATCGGCTGCTCACCGCAGCCACCGGACTGGACAACGCGGCTGTGACCGAGCCGTCACGGCTGCCCGGCTGGAATCGTGGTCACGTGCTCGCCCATCTCGCCCGCAACGCGGACGCCCTCGTGAACGTCCTCGAAGGCCGCCCCATGTACGTCTCCGGCGACGCCCGGGACGCCGACATCGAGCGGGACGCGCCACGCCCCCTCGGCGTGCAGCTCGCCGACCTGCGCGACAGCGCGGCCCGCTTCCAGGAGGCCGGGGCGGCGCCGGCGGACTGGTCGCGCACGGTGGAGCTGCGGAACGGGGTCACCGACTCCGCCTCCCGGGTGCCGTTCCGGCGCTGGATCGAGGTGGAACTGCACCACGTGGACCTCGGGATCGGGTACACGCTGGAGGACCTTCCCGAGGAGTTCACCCAGCGCGAGATCGACTTTCTCACCGACCGCTTCCAGGGCCATCCCGACGTGCCCGCCCTGGTGATCGAGCAGGACGACCGGAGGCGGATCACGACCGGCCGCCCGGGACCGGCCGGGATCACCGTCACCGGCCACCGGGCCGACCTGCTGGGCTGGCTCGCCGGCCGCCGCGACGGATCCGGTCTGACCGCCGCGGGAGGCCCGCTGCCGCCTCTTCCGCCGCTGTAGGGGGCACCCCTGCGTTCCCGGCACCCGCTATAGGCTGCCGTCATGACGTACAGCGGAGTGGTGAGGGTCGGCGGCCCGGCCGATGTGCACGAACTGCGGGACCTGATGATCACGAAGATCGCGGTCGGCCCGATGAACAACAACGCCTACCTGCTGCGCTGCCGGGCCACGGACGAGCAACTGCTGATCGACGCCGCCAACGACGCGGGCACCCTGCTCGGCAGCATCGGCGACGACGGCATCGCGTCGGTCGTCACCACGCACCAGCACGGCGACCACTGGCAGGCACTCGCCGAGGTCGTCGCGGCCACCGGCGCCCGCACGTACGCGGGACGCGACGACACCGACGGCATCCCCGTGCCGACCAACGTCCCGGTCGACGACGGCGACACCATCCGCGTGGGGCACGTGGAGCTCACCGCCCGCCATCTGGTCGGCCACACGCCGGGCTCGATCGCCCTCGTCTACGACGACCCGCACGGGCATCCGCACGTGTTCACCGGCGACTGTCTGTTCCCCGGCGGGGTGGGCAACACCCGCAAGGACCCGAAGGCGTTCGCCAGTCTGATCCACGACGTCGAGACGAAGATCTTCGACGCCCTCCCGGACGAGACCTGGGTGTACCCGGGGCACGGCGACGACACGAGCCTGGGCGCGGAGCGACCGCATCTGCCGGAGTGGCACGCGCGCGGGTGGTGAGCACCGGCGCGTGAGGGTGACCAAAGGCGCGTGAGGGCGTCCGCGAGCGCGCGATGGTGAACGTGCGCACCGCGCCCGCACCGCGCACGCGCCCCGTGTGAACCGTTCACACACGCTGGTGCCCCACACGCGCTCCCGGCGCACGTGGTTGCGCAGTCAACTGGTAGCAGCCCCGCACAGGATGACGGCTCCTGCGCGGTACGGGCCGCCGGTCTTCCGATCCCCGCCCTCGACCGGCGGCCCCGGCGCGCCCCACGTCGCGGCACGCGGGACACAGGGCGCGTTCACAGGAATGAAACACCCGTTCCCACTATGCGGACATATCCTGCCGTGACCTCGACAAACACGACGGCGGACTGTCACTCTCCCGCCATGCACCTTGCCTCGCGCGCGCTGTACCGCGCTGTCGCCGTCGCGACCACCGCCCTGCTCGCCACCACCGTGGGCTGTGCTCCGCAGCCGGAACAGGCGTCCGACACGCCTTCGGGCTCGGCCGGGACCACCTGCGCCAAGGGCAAGTTGGCCACCGAGACCTCCGGCAAGCTGACCATCGCCACCGACGAACCCGCGTACGAGCCGTGGTTCAAGGACGACAAGCCCGCGAGCGGCAAGGGCTTCGAGTCGGCGGTCGCGTACGCCGTGGCGACAGAGCTCGGCTACGACAAGAGCGCCGTCGTCTGGCAGAGCGTCCCCTTCAACAAGGCCTTCGCGCCGGGTGAGAAGACGTTCGACTTCGACATCAACCAGGTGTCGATCAGTGACGAGCGCAAGAAGGCCGTGGACTTCTCGTCCGGCTACTACGACGTGCGCCAGGCCGTCATCGCGCTCAAGGACAGCAAGGCCGCCAAGGCGACCGGTCTCGCCGACCTGAAGGGCCTCAAGCTGGGCGCCCAGGTCGGCACGACCAGCCTCGACTACATCCAGGACGTCGTGAAGCCGACGCGGGAGCCCGCCGCCTACGCCAAGAACGACCAGGCCAAGTCCGCGCTGCAGAACGGCCAGGTCGACGCCATCGTCGTCGACCTGCCGACCGCCTTCTACATCACCGCGGCCGAGGTGACGGACGCGAAGATCGTGGGGCAGTTCGAGAACCAGGGCGGTACGCCGGAGCAGTTCGGGCTCGTCCTCGACAAGGGCAGCGCGCTCACCTCCTGTGTGACGGCCGCCGTCGACACCCTCCGCGAGAACGGCACGCTGGCGAAGCTGGAGCAGCAGTGGCTGTCCGACGCCGTCGACGCCCCGGTGCTCAAGTGACGCTCGCGAAGGGCGAGTCCGGCCGTGAGGACGCGGACGGCGAGCCGGACGGCAAGTCGGACCACAACGGCGGCCGGACCGGCGTCGCCGCCCCGGACCGTCCCGGCGAGGGCGAGGGGTACGTCCCCTCGCAGCGGCGGATCGACCGCGAGGCGTACAAGCGCGCCCGCTCCCGCCGCGCCACCGGCATCGCCGCGCTGTCCACCCTGGTCACGGGTGTCGTCCTCTACCTGGTCGTCGTCAACGCGCCGGGCTGGCCGCGTACCAAGGAGACGTTCTTCCGCGCCGCGTACGCGCGCGAGGCGTTCCCCAAGGTCCTCGAAGGGCTGTGGCTCAACGTCCGGCTGCTGCTGATCTGCGGTGTCGCCGTGCTCGTCCTCGGGATGCTGATAGCCGTCGCGCGCACGCTGCGCGGACCGGTGTTCTTCCCGCTGCGGGTGCTGGCCGCCGCCTACACCGACTTCTTCCGGGGCCTGCCGCTCATCATCAACCTGATGATCGTGGTCCTCGGTGTCCCCGCGCTGCGGCTGCAGGGCGTGACCGTCGACCCGGTGCTGCTGGGCGGTACGGCGCTGACGCTGACGTACTCGGCGTACGTCGCCGAGGTGTTCCGCGCCGGCATCGAGTCCGTCCACCCCTCGCAGCGGGCCGCCGCCCGCTCGCTCGGCCTCAACAACCGCCAGGCACTGCGGTACGTCGTCCTCCCCCAGGCCGTGCGCCGCCAGGTGCCGCCCCTGCTCAACGACCTGGTGTCGCTCCAGAAGGACACCGGACTGGTGTCGATCGGCGGCGCGATCGACGCCGTCCGGGCCGCCGACATCATCGTGGGCCGCAGCCTCAACTACACGCCCTACATCGTCGCGGGCCTGGTCTTCGTGGCGCTGACCATTCCCATGACGCGGTTCACGGACTGGGTGACGGCCCGGATGGACCGCAGGCGGGCCCAGGGAGGATCACTGTGAGCGACACCCCCGTGCTGCGCATGGAGTCGGTGCGCAAGACCTTCGGCGCCTCGGTGGTGCTGCGGGACGTCGACCTGGAGGTCGCCCCGCACACGGTGACCGCGCTGATCGGTGCCTCCGGTTCCGGCAAGTCCACACTGCTGCGGTGCGCGAACCTGCTGGAGGACATCGACGACGGCGCGATCTGGCTGGACGACGAGGAGATCACCGATCCGCGTGCCGACCAGGACGCGGTGCGCCGCCGGATCGGCGTGGTCTTCCAGGCGTACAACCTGTTCCCGCACATGACGGTCCTGGAGAACATCACGCTGGCCCCGCGCCGGGTGCACGGTGTGTCCCGCGCGGAGGCCGAGGCCCGCGCGCGGGAGCTGCTGGAGCGGCTCGGCCTCTCGGACAAGGCGGACGAGTACCCGGACCGGCTCAGCGGTGGACAGCAGCAGCGGGTCGCGATCGTGCGCGCCCTGGCCGTACGTCCCCGGCTGCTGCTCCTCGACGAGGTGACCGCCGCCCTCGACCCGGAGCTCGTGGGCGAGGTCCTCGGCGTCGTCCGCGATCTGAAAGGCGACGGCATGACGATGGTGCTGGCCACGCACGAGATGAGCTTCGCCCGCGAGGTCGCCGACCAGGTGTGCTTCCTGGACGGCGGTGTGGTGCTGGAGCGCGGCAGCGCCGAGCAGATCTTCGGTGACCCGCGGCAGGAGCGCACGCAGCGCTTCCTGCGACGGATCGTGGAGGCGGGACGCCTGTAGCGGGATCCTTCCCGAGGAGGCCGCGTAAACCCTTACGCGTCGGTCTTCCCCGCCCCCACCAGCGCCGCGACCCGCTCCACCCCGAACACGTACCCCTGCACCCCGCACCCCGCGATGACCCCGTCGGCGCGCAGCGAGACGTACGAGTGGTGCCGGAACGACTCGCGCTGGTGGATGTTGGAGATGTGGACCTCCACCACAGGAAGCCCGTCACAGGTGTTGAGGGCATCCAGGATCGCGACGGAGGTGTGCGAGTAGGCGCCGGGGTTGATCACGATCCCGCAGTGGTTCAGCCGCGCCTCGTGGATCCAGTCGACCAGCTCGCCCTCGTGGTTGGACTGCCTCAGATCCACCGTGCCGCCGTGCGCTGCCGCCGCCTTGGCGCACAGGGCCTCGACGTCGGCGAGGGTGTCGGAGCCGTAGATCTCCGGCTGGCGCTGGCCGAGCAGGTTCAGGTTGGGGCCGTTGAGGATCATGATCGGGGCGTTGGCCAGGGTGCGGGGCACGGTTCCTCCGGTCCGTTCGGGGTGGGCGATCCGGTGAGGACCGCTGCTCGGACCCGGTTTATCACGGTGCGCCGAAGGGGCGACGACCCGTACCCTCCCCGGATGACGACGATCGCGTACCCGCCCAAGCCCTCGCCCGGCGACCGTGTTGCCGTGATCTCGCCGTCGGCCGGCCTGCCCGGGCTCTTCCCGGTCCCCTACGAGCTGGGCCTCGATCGGCTGCGCGAGGAGTACGGGCTCGTACCGGTCGAGTATCCGGCGACGCGCCGGATGGGCTCGTCACCGCGGGAGCGGGCCGACGACATCCACGCCGCCTTCGCCGACCCGGACATCAGGGCGGTCGTCGCGTCGATCGGCGGCGACGACCAGATCACCGTACTGCCGCTGCTGGACCGGGAGTTGATCGCCGCGAACCCGAAGCCCTTCTTCGGGATGAGCGACAACACGGCCCTGCTCGCCTATCTGCACACCACCGGGATCGTCGGCTATCACGGTGCGACGGTGATGACCGCGCTGGGCCGCCCCGGAGCGATGCACCCGCAGACGGCACACTCGCTGAGAGCGGCGCTCTTCACGTCGGCGGAGTACGAACTCGGGCCCGCCGAGCACTGGAACGACATCGACCGCGACTGGGCGGACCCGGCGACCTTCGACGGCGAGCCCGAGACCCGGCCCGGCACCGGATGGACCTGGCTGAACGCCGACCGGGTGGTCGAGGGGCGCAGTTGGGGCGGTTGCCTGGAGATCCTCGGCTGTCTGCTGATGGCCGACCGGGAGATCGCGCACGATCTCTCGGAGTACGACGGCGATGTGCTGTTCCTGGAGACCTCGGAGGAGATGCCGAGCGCCACGGAGGTCTTCCGCGTCCTGCGCAACATGGGCGAGCGCGGCCTGCTGCGGCGCTTCTCCGCGCTGCTGATGGGCCGCCCCAAGACCTGGTCCTTCGAGTACCCCAACAGCCCCGAGGAGGCCGCGCGTTACGCCACCGGGCAGCGCGAGGCCGTCCTGCGCGCGATGGGGGTGTATGCCCCCGACACCACCATCGTCTTCGACGTGGATCTCGGGCACACCGATCCGCAACTCGTCATCCCGTACGGCGGTCTCGTCCGCGTGGACGGTCCGGCCCGGCGCATCACCGTCACGTACTGACAGGGGCCGCGCGCCCCGCGCCCCCGTAACCCGCGATCACCGTGGGTAGTTGACGCGGCATGCACGACGTACGCTCCGTAAGGGCACCCTCCATGCTGCGGCTCGCGGCGGCCTCGCTCGCCGGGACAGCCATCGAGTTCTACGACTTCTTCGTCTACGGGACCGCGGCGGCGCTGGTCCTGGGGCCCTTGTTCTTCCCGACGTTCTCACCACTGGCGGGGACGCTGGCGGCCTTCGGGACGTTCGGCGTGGGGTTCGTCGCGCGGCCGCTGGGGTCGGTGCTGTTCGGGCACATCGGGGACCGGCACGGACGCCGGCCGGTACTGGTCGCCTCGCTGCTGCTGACCGGTGCGTCCACGGTGGCGGTCGGCTGTGTGCCGACGTACGACTCCATCGGCGTCGCCGCCCCCGTACTGCTCCTGGTGCTGCGTTTTCTGCAGGGACTCGGGCTCGGCGGCGAGTGGGGCGGGGCCGTGCTGCTGACCGCGGAGCACGCGCCCGCCGAACGGCGTGGCCTGTGGTCCAGCTTCCCGCAGATGGGACCCGCGCTGGGCTTTCTGCTCGCCAACGGGGTGGTGCTCGCGCTGTCGGCGACGCTGACCGAGGCGCAGTTCGCGGCGTGGGGCTGGCGGGTGCCGTTCTGGGCGGCGGGGGTGCTGGCCGTGGTGGGCCTGTGGCTGCGCTCGTCGCTCGTCGAGAGCCCCGGCTTCCTCAGCATCGACGACCACGCGCGCGTGCCGATCGCCGAGGTGGCGCGCGACCACTGGCGGCTCGTCCTGCTGACCGCGGGGGCGCTCTCGATCGGCTACGCGATCTTCTACGCGGTGACGACGTGGTCCCTGGCCTACGCCACGGAGCGCCTCGGAGTGAGCCGTACCGTCATGCTGACCTGCGTCATGGCCGCCGTGCTGGTGAAGGGCTCGCTGACGCCGGTGGCGGCACTGCTCGGCGACCGTTACGGGCGGCGGCCGTTGTGCCTGGCCGGGTCCGCCGCGGCGGCCCTGTGGATGTTCCCGATGGTCGCGCTCCTCGCCACGGCGGAGCCGCTGCTGATGTTCGTGGGGTTCCTGGGGGCGATGCTCGCGTTCATCACCATGTTCGCCGTGATCGCCGCGTATCTGCCGGAGTTGTACGAGCCGCGGGTGCGCTGCACGGGCGCCGCGGTCGGCTACAACCTCGGCGGGGTCCTCGGGGGCGCGCTCACGCCCCTGGTGGCGACCGCGCTCGTCGAGCGGGGCGGCCGGGTGCCGTGGGGCGTGGGCGCGTATCTGACCGGGATCGCGCTGCTCAGCCTGGGCTGCTTCGCGCTGCTGCCCGAGACACGTCCGGTACGGGTGGTGACGGCGGAGCCGGTCATGGATTGACCGGTCGTGGATCGATCGCACGAGGAACGACTGGACGGGTATGGCCCGTACGAGGACGGATCCGTCATGGGGACGGAGTCCGTCATGGGTTGATCGCCAGCTCCAGATAGGCGGCCAGCAGCACCAGGTGCACGCCTCCCTGGAGCGGTGTGGCCCGTCCCGGCACCACCGTCAGGGAGCTCACCACGACGGTCAGCGCGAGCAGCACCATGTGGGTGGCGCCGAGGCCTAGGACGAGCGGGCCGGAGAGCCAGATCGAGGCAAGGGCGACCGCGGGGATGGTCAGGCCGATGCTGGCCATCGCGGAGCCGAGGGCGAGGTTGAGGCTGGTCTGCACCCGGTCGCGGCGGGCGGAGCGCAGCGCGGAGATGGTCTCGGGCAGCAGCACCAGCAGGGCGATGATCACACCGACGACGGCATGCGGCAGGTCGGCGGCCTCGACCCCGGACTCGATGGTCGGCGACACCCCCTTGGCCAGGCCGACCACTCCGATCAGGGCGGTGCCGAGCAGTCCGACGCTGATCAGGGCGGTACGGGCGGACGGCGCGTCGGCGTGGTCCTCCGCGGTGATCACATCGCCCTGGTGGGTGATCGGGAGGAAGTAGTCGCGGTGCCGTACGGTCTGGGTCGCCACGAACAGGCCGTAGAGGACCAGCGAGGAGAGCGCCGCGAAGGTCAGCTGGACGCCGGAGAACTCCGGACCCGGTTTGCTGGTCGTGAACGTCGGCAGCACCAGGCTGAGGGTGGCCAGCGTGGCGACGGTCGCGAGGGCCGCGCCGGTGCCCTCGGGGTTGAAGACCGCCGTGCCGTGGCGCAGGGAGGCGACCAGGAGGCTGATGCCGACGATGCCGTTGCAGGTGATCATCACGGCGGCGAACACGGTGTCCCTGGCCAGGGTCGAGCTCTTGTCGCCGCCGTCCGCCATCAGGGTGACGATCAGGGCGACCTCGATGACCGTGACGGCGACGGCCAGCACGAGGGAGCCGAAGGGTTCACCGACGCGGTGGGCGACCACCTCGGCGTGGTGCACGGCGGCCAGGACGGCTCCCGCGAGAACCGCCGTCACCAGCGCGACGACCACGCCAGGCAGGTCCCGGCCCCAGGTGAACACCAGCAGAACGAGCGCCAGCACCGGCACGGCGGACGTCCACCGGGTCGTGAGCGACGCGGCCCGAGCGATCATGGAGTGATCGTCGCAGAGGCGAACGGGCCCCGCACTGCGGAGCGGACGGGGCCCGGCGGCGTCACTTGAACTCGGTGGAGTCCAGTACGTCGCAGTCGATGAAGGACGGGGGGCTGGTGCACATCGCGGCCATTCTCTCGGCGAACCTGGTCGTCTCGGGGGCGTTGCTGTTGCGCATGGCCTCCTCGTAGGAGGGGAACTCCATGACCACGAGGTAGCGGCCCGGTGTGTTGCGGTCCCGCAGGACGAGGCGGTGCGTGGGGCCGTCATCGCGCCCGGCGAACTGCCGTTCGGCCTGCTGGACCATCTCCTGCATCTCGTCCATGCGGTCGGTCTCGAAGTCGATGATCTGTACGAACGTCATGGGTGCCTCCACCCGGACAAGGGGCGCCCCGGGGCGGGGACCGCTCTGTCCCAACGAAACACCGGAAGCGGTGGTCGGCAATTCGCCGAGCACCGCTTCCGGTGGTGGCCCCTGCGTCCGAGATCCACGTCCAGGATCCACGTCCGGGGCCTACAGGCAAGGCCCACGTGCAAGGTGCATGGTCCACGTGCGAGGCGGTCAGGCCTCGATGCTGTCCTTCGGAGCGTCTTCGCCGTCCGTCTTCGCCGCCTCGGCCGCCGCCTGCTTCTTGGACGCCCACAGGCTGGTGATCGTGGTGACGATCAGGACCGAGCAGATCACGCCGAGGGAGACCGGGATGCTGATCTCCGGGACGTGGACACCGGACTCGTGCAGCGCGTGCAGGACCAGCTTGACGCCGATGAAGCCCAGGATGATCGACAGGCCGTAGCTGAGGTGGACCAGCTTCCTGAGCAGTCCGCCGATCAGGAAGTACAGCTGCCGCAGGCCCATCAGCGCGAACGCGTTGGCCGTGAACACGATGTACGGGTCCTGGGTCAGACCGAAGATGGCCGGGATCGAGTCGAGCGCGAACAGGACGTCCGTCGTGCCGATCGCGAGCATCACGACCAGCATCGGGGTCATGACCCGCTTGCCGTTCTCCTGGATCCACAGCTTGGTGCCGTGGTACCGGTCGGCCACACCGAAGCGGCGCTCGGCGGCCTTGAGCAGCTTGTTCTCCTCGAACTCCTCGTCGTCCTGGTCGGCGCGGGCCTCCTGGATGAGCTTCCAGGCGGTCCAGATCAGGAAGGCGCCGAAGAGGTAGAAGACCCAGGCGAAGCTGGCGAGGATCGCCGCACCGGCGGCGATGAAGATCGCCCGCAGGACCAGGGCGATGAGAACACCGACGAGCAGTACCCGCTGCTGGTACTGCGAGGGCACCGCGAACTTCGCCATGATCAGGACGAAGACGAAGAGGTTGTCGACGCTGAGCGACTTCTCGGTGATGAAGCCCGCGAAGAACTCGCCGGACGGCTGGCCGCCGGCGAAGACGAGCAGGCCGAGTCCGAAGAGGCCGGCCAGGACGATCCAGATGATCGTCCAGATTCCGGCTTCCTTGACGGACACGTCGTGCGGCTTGCGGCCGATGAAGAAATCGACCGCGATGAGGGCGGCGAGGCCCACGATCGTCAGGACCCACAGGCCCACGGAAACATCCACTGTTCCTCCGGCAATACGTAACGGCAAATAACCAGCGTCGTCGCGCTGCCGGAGGTCTCTTCCACCCAAGGTGGGCCGACGCCCCGGGATCGAATCCGATCCGTATTGACGGGTACGCCGCATCGACAGGGAGTACTCCCCTCCGTGACTACGACGGTACCCCAATCACCAAGGAAAGGTAAAGCGATTGGCAAAAGAAAGGTCAAAATCGCTGGTCAGGGGTCTTTACGTGTGCTTGGTTCGAGCCGCTGCGAGCCGGGTCAGCACCTGGTGGAGCACCTCGCTGCCGTACGGCACGAGCGCGGGCTCGTACGTCCAGGCATGCCCGACCCACGGGTCGGCAATGTGATCGTCGGCCACCGGGGTGAGGCGCAGCAGCGACCGCCACAGGGGGTCGAGCAACGGGCCGTAGGCCGAGGCCTCCTCACGGTCCGCGACCATCATCAGGTGGACGCCCACGGCGGGTCCCTCGTCCGCGAGGTAGCGCAGTTGGGTCACGGCACGGTCGTCGAAACCGTGCGGGAAGTCGTTGACGATCAGTAGTTGCTCGGCGGTGTCCAGGTCGCGCGGGAGCGAGTCGGCCGCGCCCGCCCGCACCGCCATCTGCACCAGGTCGACGCGCTCGGTGAGCCGGCCCAGGACGTCCCTCACACCTGCCGCTCCGACGGCGGGCGGACCGGCGAGCACGCCCGTCCGCACCAGTGGGCCGAGCGCCTGCCCCGCCGCGCCGGCGGGGTCGATGACGTGCACGGTGAACTCGCCCGCCGGATACACGGCCAGCAGCCGGGCCGCGTGTGCCACCGCCGTCTCCATCGCGAGGCGCCGCAGGTCGTGGGAGTCGGTGTACGACCCGTCCGGGGATTCGGCGTCTCCGCTGTCGATCCACAGGCCGCGTTCCAGCGGCAGCCGGACCAGCATCGGGATGCGCAGTTCGGCGGCCTCGGGCAGGTGCAGATCGCCCAGGCGCACGGCCATGGGCACCTCCATCGGCACGCGATAGCCCTGCCACACGGGGTTGTCCCAGCGCGCGTACGCCGGCGGCAGCGCGGGCTCGACGACCTCGGCCTCGGCGCCGAGCTGGGCGAGGTCCCGGTCGAGGACCGCCCTGGCCTGGTCGACGAGCAGCGCGTGCTTGGCCTGGGCCGCCTCGCGGGCGGCGTCGCCCTGTCCGCCGAGGCGGCTGCGGGGGTCGGACAGGGCCTGGTCGAGTTCCTTCTCCATGCGCGAGTCGGCGAAGTCCACGGCACTGCGGTACGCGGCCGCGGTGCGCGCCAGGTCCTCGAACATGCCCCACACCTGGTTGTAGAGCCGCTCGTCCATGGACCACCCGGTGGCGTCCCCGGCGACCGGCCGCGCCGGCTGCCCGGGCCGGGCCGGGGGCGCGGTCGGCGGGGGCGTCGGCGGAGCGGCGCTCCGCCGGCGCGGGTGGCTGTAGTCGATCGGGCCACCGGGACCGGCCCCCTGCGGCTGGGCGGCGGGGTCCATGGACGCGGGCTCCTGGGGGTGCCCGGGCCGGGGACCGGCGGCTGCCGGGTTGGTCTGCGGATCGTAGGGAGAGGCCGGTTGCTGAGGTGTGCCGGCCGCCGGGGTGCCCTGCCCGCCGTACGGAGAGGCGGTGGGCCGCACCGGGTCGCCGGGGCCCTGCGGGCCGTACGGGGGCATGGAGGGCGCCGGGTCTTCGGGGCCCTGCGGGCTGTACGGAGACGCGGGGTGCGGCGGGACGCCGGAAGTCTGGTTGCCGTACGGGGACGTCGGTTGGGGCGGTACGGCCTCGGGGGCGCCCTCGGCGGCGGGGGCGCCCTCGGCGGCGGGGGCGCCCTGGTCGCCGCCGAGCGCCGGTGCGGCCGTCCGGCGGGAGCGGTCGGCGTCCGTCGGTCGTGGCGGTGCCGGGAGGGAACGGGCCAGGCCCTGGGCCACCGCCTCGGTGATGCCGGCCGCGAGTCGGCCCGCCTCGGGCAGGCCCTGGTCGGTGAGGAGTTCGGCGAGTCCGCCCGCGTAGCCCTGGCCGATGGCACGCACCTTCCAGGCGCCCTGGCGACGGTAGAGCTCCAGGGCGACGACGGCCGACTCGGCGTCCAGGCCGGTGATCGTGTAGGAGGCGACCTCGGTGCCGTCGAGGTCGGTGACCGCGACGAACGGGGCGGCGGCGGCGCCGAAGGACACCGGTCCGCTTCCGCCCGCCGCGGGCAGGGCGAGCAGCACACTGACACGGTGCACGGCCTCCGGCATCGCGCCGAGGTCCACCGCGAGGCGGTGGTCGGCGGCGGCCTGCCGGGACACTTCGAGACCCGGCAGGGTGGGCGTGCCGGGGTGGGCGACCCACTCGACGCCGGCCACCCTGCCGTGCTCGTCGCCGAGGGTGGCCCCCACCACGATCGGCGTGCCGGCCGCGACCCGGATCTCCAGACGGGCCTGGGAGAGCGGGTGGTTCTGTCCCCGCACCAGCTCGGCCGCCATCGCCCTCTCCCCCTGTGTCGTGGTCCGGTGTGCTGCCGCCGCGCCGCCCTACAGGTGCGGCAGGATCGCCGGCATCAGGTCCTGGAAGGTGCGGCCGTTGGTCGGAGTGCCGAGGGCCGTCATCGTCCAGCCGGGGCCCGTGCGGTGCACCTTGGCCATGATCTGGGCCGTGTACGCGCCGCCGCCCGCGAGCGTGTAGCGGGCGAGTTCCTGGCCGTTGGTCTCGTCGACCAGGCGGCAGAACGCGTTCTGCACCTCCTGGAAGGTCTGCCCCGTGAAGGAGTTCACGGTGAAGACGATCTGGTCGATGTGGACCGGCACCCGTGCCAGGTCGACGAGGATCGCCTCGTCGTCGCCGCCCTGCCCCACGCCGCCGACGAGGTTGTCGCCGGTGTGCCGCACCGAGCCGTCGTCGCTCACCAGGTGCCGGAAGAAGACGACGTCGACCGGCTGCTTGTCCGCGAACAGGACGGCCGAGGCATCGAGGTCGACCTCCCGGGTGCGCGAGCCGAACAGGCCGCGTCGGGGGGCCGACTGCCAGCCGAGACCCATGCGCACCGCCGTCAGACTGCCGCCGTCGCTCTTCTGCAGGCTGATGGCCTGACCCTTGGTCAGATTGACGCCGCCACCGGACGCGCCGCCCTTGGATACGTCCACCACGCGCTGGTCCCCTCTCGATGTTTCCCCTGTTGCCGCGGGATCCGCGGATGACCAGAACCCTACGCAGGAGCACTGACAGTGCCGTACCCGGCTCCGCATTTTGTGTCGGTCCTGCAACACAGCGTGTGTCCGCGAGGCCGGGGGGCCCGTCAGGCCATGCCCGCCTCCTTCATCTGGCGGAGTTCCTTCTTCATCTCGGAGACCTCGTCGCGCAGCCGGGCCGCGATCTCGAACTGGAGATCGGCGGCGGCTGCGCGCATGCGCTGCGTCATGTCCTCGATCTGCTCGGCGAGTTCGGCCGCGGGACGGTCGGTCGGCACGGTCTCCTTGGCCTTGCCCTTGCCGGTCTTGGCCGCCTTGCCGCCGAGGGCGGGCACGGGCGCCTTGGCTCCCTTGCCGTCCTGGGTGCGGCGGTAGCCGGAGCCGAGCAGCTGCTCGGTGTCGACGCCCTCGCGGGCGATCTGCGCGACGATGTCGTTGATCTTCTTGCGCAGCGGCTGGGGATCGATGCCGTTCGCCGTGTTGTAGGCGACCTGCTTCTCCCGGCGGCGGTTGGTCTCCTCGATGGCCTTCTCCATCGCCGGGGTGATCTTGTCGGCGTACATGTGGACCTGGCCGGAGACATTGCGGGCCGCGCGGCCGATGGTCTGGATGAGGGAGGTGCCCGAGCGCAGGAAGCCCTCCTTGTCGGCGTCGAGGATCGCCACGAGGGACACCTCGGGGAGGTCGAGGCCCTCGCGGAGGAGGTTGATGCCGACCAGCACGTCGAACTCGCCCGACCGCAGTTCGCGCAGCAGTTCGACGCGGCGCAGGGTGTCGACGTCGCTGTGCAGATAGCGCACCTGGATGCCGAGTTCCAGGAAGTACTCGGTGAGGTCTTCGGCCATCTTCTTGGTGAGGGTGGTGACCAGGACGCGTTCGTCCTTCTCGACGCGTTGCCGGATCTCGTGCACCAGGTCGTCGATCTGGCCCTCGGTGGGCTTGACGACGACCTCGGGGTCGATCAGGCCGGTGGGGCGGATGATCTGCTCGACGGCGCCGTCCCCGCGGGAGAGCTCGTACTTGCCCGGGGTCGCCGACAGGTAGACGGTCTGCCCGATGCGCTTCTGGAACTCCTCCCACTTCAGGGGGCGGTTGTCCAGGGCGGAGGGCAGCCGGAAGCCGTGGTCGACCAGGGTCCGCTTGCGGGAGGCGTCGCCCTCGTACATGGCGCCGATCTGCGGCACGGTGACGTGCGACTCGTCGATGACGAGCAGGAAGTCCTCGGGGAAGTAGTCGATCAGGGTGTGCGGCGCGGAGCCGGGCGAACGGCCGTCGAAGTGCATCGAGTAGTTCTCCACACCGGAGCACGAACCGATCTGGCGGAGCATTTCGAGGTCGTACGTCGTGCGCATGCGCAGCCGCTGGGCCTCCAGGAGCTTGCCCTGCTTCTCCAGCTCGGCCAGGCGCTCCCCCAGCTCCTTCTCGATGGCGTTGACGGCCCGCTCCATGCGCTCGGGGCCGGCGATGTAGTGGGAGGCCGGGAAGACGTACACCTGCTGGTCGTCGCTGATGATCTCGCCGGTGAGCGGGTGGAGGGTGGACAGGGCCTCGATCTCGTCGCCGAACATCTCGATGCGGACGGCGAGCTCCTCGTAGACCGGGAAGATCTCGATGGTGTCGCCGCGGACGCGGAAGGTGCCGCGGGTGAAGGCCAGGTCGTTGCGCGTGTACTGGATGTCCACGAAACGGCGCAGCAGCTGGTCCCGGTCGATCTCGTCGCCGACCTTGAGGGGGACCATGCGGTCCACGTACTCCTGCGGGGTGCCGAGGCCGTAGATGCAGGACACCGAGGCGACCACGATGACGTCACGACGGGTGAGCAGCGAGTTGGTCGCGGAGTGGCGCAGCCGCTCGACCTCCTCGTTGACCGAGGAGTCCTTCTCGATGTAGGTGTCCGACTGCGGGACGTAGGCCTCGGGCTGGTAGTAGTCGTAGTACGAGACGAAGTACTCGACGGCGTTGTTGGGCAGCAGTTCACGGAACTCGTTGGCCAGCTGCGCGGCCAGCGTCTTGTTGGGTGCCATCACGAGGGTGGGGCGCTGGAGCTTCTCGATCATCCACGCGGTGGTGGCGGACTTGCCGGTGCCGGTCGCGCCGAGCAGCACGACATCCTTCTCACCGGCCTCGATGCGCCGGGCGAGCTCGGCGATGGCCGCGGGCTGGTCGCCGTTGGGCTGGTACGGGCTGACGACCTCGAAGGGCGCCACCGTGCGTTCGATGTGGGAAACGGGCCGCATGGCATCAACCGTACGACCCCCCACTGACAACGCGGCCCGATCAGCGGTTTCCCTCCCGCGGGGCCGTCGCGGCAGCGGGCCGGGTCAGCGGTTCTGCGGGGTGCGGGAGTCCCGGTGGCCGACGCTTCGGCGGGACCGGAGGGAGGGGCGGCGGGCGGCTTGGTGGGGGACGAGCTCGCGCGCGGGAACACCTGGCTTGTTCTCGACGGGGGTCCACACGGGTTTGCCCATGACCATGAGCGGATCGAACATCACGACGACGCCCGCGAGGAGCAGGAAGGCCAGCGGGCCGATCATCATGGGGGCCAGCAGCGAGGTGGCGGAGTCACCCGTGACGGGGGCCGCGGTGTCGTGCAGATGGACCCTGAGGGCGGCCATGCCCGTGTAGTGCATGCCGGTCACGGCGAGCCCCATGACGAGGCTCGCGCCCACGCTCCACAGGAAGCCCCGCACCTGTCCGGCGGCCCACAGGGCTGCGGTGGCGGCGGCGACGGCTATGACCACGGAGGCGGCCACGGTGAGGGTGTCGTACTCAAGTTTGCCGTTGAAGCGCATGCCGGCCATGCCCAGGTAGTGCATCGAGGCGATACCGAGGCCGGTGACGGCCCCGCCGGTCATCAGCGCGGTGCCGGCCGCTCCCCTGTAGCCGACGATGAAGATCCCGATGCCCACCATGACGATGGCCACGCCCAGGCTCGCGAACGTCGTCAGCCTGTCGTAGTGGATCGGCGCCTGCTGGACCTTGAAGCCCATCATCGCGACGAAGTGCATGGTCCATATGCCGGAGCCGATCGCGGCCGAACCCAGGGCCAGCCAGCCGGGGCGCCAGGAGTTGCCGACCAGCATGGATCTGGTGGTGCAGCGCAGGCCCAGGGCGCCGCCCAGACAAGCCATGAAGTAAGCCACCAGCGGTGTGACGAGTCCGTAACTGAATCCGTCGACCGTGCCTTGCATGCGCGGCTACCCTTCCGCCTTCGTGCATCCCGGAGATCCCTGATGTTCGCCCCTTCCCAGGACCGCCCGAGCGGTCAGGGTTGACGCAGAGAGTATGACTCCCACCGGAATGGTCGAACGATTTTCCGGCAAAGAAACACGTCCTTGCCCCAGTTGTGCGGCACCGGTGAGCGGGCTCGGGGCGACTCCGTTCAACTTGTGGCCATTGTGTACCCACCTTCTGTTGACCCTCTGCTGTCAGAGTTGTGCTGTACGTGTTCGTTCGACGCGAGGAGTACGCATGCACGCGCGCGCAGTTGCCGCCACGACCACCGCGCTCCTGGGAACCGCCGCCTACCTGCTCCCCACCTCCGACGTCCGGGCCGGCGAAGCCGCGGCACGGCCTGCGGTCATCGCCCACCGGGGCGCCTCCGCCTACGCCCCCGAGAACACCCTGGCCGCCGTCGACAAGGCGGCCCGGCTGGGCATCGACTGGGTCGAGAACGACGTGCAGCGCACCAAGGACGGCGAACTGGTCGTCCTTCACGACGACAATCTGCGGCGCACCACCGACGCCGAGGAGGTCTTCCCCGACCGGGCACCCTGGAAGGTGAGGGACTTCACGGCCGCCGAGATCGGGCGTCTCGACGCGGGCAGCTGGTTCGGTTCCGCGTTCATCGGCACGCGGGTACCCACACTGGAGCGGTATGTGCGCCGCGTCGGGGTCCACCATCAGAAGCTGCTGCTGGAGATCAAGAACCCGGAGCTGTACCCGGGCATCGAGGGCCAGACCCTCAAGGTGCTCGGCAACGAGGGCTGGCTCGACCGGAAGCACCTCAGGAACCGGCTGATCGTGCAGAGCTTCAGCGCGGCCTCCGTGCGGGCGGTCCACCAGCTGAAGCCCGGCGTCAAGACCGGGCTCCTCGGCACGCCGTCCGTGGCGGACCTGCCCGCGTACGCGTCCTTCGTCGACCAGATCAACCCGTCGTACGGCACGGCCTCCCGGGGGTATGTCGCCGCCGTGCACGCCTTCACCGGTCCGCACGGCAGGCCGCTGGAGGTCTTCACCTGGACCGTGGACACCGCGGCCACGGCGCGTCAGGTCGCCGGACACGGTGTCGACGGTGTCATCACCAACAAACCGGACGTGGTGCGCGCCGCCCTGCACGACTCCTGACGCCATCCCACCCGCCGGCGGCCTCGGCCCTGCGGGCAGTTCACCGGGTGTTGTCAGTGGCGGGTCGTACGGTGGTCCGCATGAACAGCGATGGGCAGGGCGACGGGCACGACGAGCAGCAGGTCGTGTGGGCCGTCGTCGCCACCGGCATCGGTCCGCTGCTGCTGGCAGCGACCCGCGAGGGCCTGGTCAACGTGGTGTTCCACGCCACGGACACGGTCCGCGACAAGGCGCTGGACCGGCTCGCCTCCCGACTGGGCGGGGAGCCGGTCGAGGCGCCCGGCTCCCCGCTGCTGACCGAGGCGATACGTCAGGTGGAGGCGTACTTCGCCGGCGAGCGGCACGATTTCGAACTGCCGTTGGACTGGTCGCTGATCTCGGGCTTCAACCGGCAGGTGCTGCGCGAACTGGCGTCGGGTGTCCCGTTCGGCTCGGTCGTCGGGTACGGCGATCTGGCGGGTCGGGTAGGGCAGCCGGGCGCGGCTCAGGCGGTGGGCGTGGCGATGGGTTCCAATCCGCTGCCGGTCGTCGTGCCCTGCCACCGGGTCGTGGAGCGCGACGGCGGCATCGGCGGGTTCGGGGGCGGCGTGGAGACCAAGCGGAAGCTGCTGGCCCTGGAGGGTGTACTGCCCGAGCCGTTGTTCTGAGCCGTCGTCCTGAACCGTTGTCCTGAGCCGTTGTCCTGCCGTCGGGGTGTTCCGGGCGGGCGGTCGGCACAAGCGGGCGCGATCCGTGCGCGCGACGGCTGGCCGGAACGCCGAGGCGGTAGCAGACTCCGCCGTGCGCACAGCCGCTGGCATTCCGACTGGCATCCGCAAGACGCGGGCCGAAGGGACGGCGATCACGCATGAGCGGGAACAGGGCAGTCGCATATCTCAAGCCGGGCGCGGTGGAGGTCAGGACCATCGACCGACCGACGCTCGAACTCCAGGACGGGCCGGGGGTGGCTCCGGACAACGTCGGCAGGAAGTGCCGGCACGGAGTGATCCTCAAGGTGCTCGCCAGCAACATCTGCGGCAGCGACCAGCACATGGTGCGCGGGCGGACGACCGCGCCCGAAGGGCTGGTCCTCGGACACGAGATCACCGGAGAGGTCGTCGAACGGGGCCCGGACGTCGAGTTCATCGGCGTCGGCGACATCGTCTCCGTACCGTTCAACATCGCCTGCGGGCGGTGTCGCAACTGCAAGGAGGGCAAGACCGGCATCTGTCTGAACGTCAACCCCGCGCGTCCGGGGGCGGCCTACGGCTATGTCGACATGGGCGGCTGGGTCGGCGGCCAGGCCGAGTACGCGCTGATCCCCTACGCGGACTTCAACCTGCTGAGGTTCCCGGACCGGGACGAGGCCCGCGAGAAGCTGCTCGACCTGACCATGCTGTCGGACATCTTCCCGACCGGCTTCCACGGCGCGGTCACCGCCGGCGCGGGCGTCGGCTCGACGGTGTACGTCGCCGGAGCCGGTCCGGTCGGCCTCGCCGCGGCCGCCTCGGCACAACTCCTGGGCGCCGCCGTGGTCATCGTCGGGGATCTCAACGCCGAGCGCCTCGCCCAGGCGCGGAGCTTCGGCTGCGAGACGGTCGACGTGTCGCGGGGCAGTGTGGAGGAGCAGATCGCGCAGATCCTCGGGGAGCCCGAGGTGGACGTCGCGGTCGACGCGGTCGGCTTCGAGGCCCGCGCCCACGGGCAGGACGCCCCCGAGGCTCCGGCGACCGTCCTCAACTCGCTGATGGGGATCACGCGCGCGGGCGGTGCCCTGGGCATTCCCGGGCTCTATGTCACGGACGACCCCGGTGGGATCGACGCGGACGCGAAGAGCGGGACGTTGAAGGTCCGGCTCGGGCTCGGCTGGGCCAAGAGCCACCGCTTCACCACCGGACAGTGCCCGGTGATGAAGTACAACCGCAGCCTGATGATGGCGATCCTGCACGGGCGCGTACACATCGCCAAGGCGGTCAACGCGACCGTCATCGGGCTGGACGACGCCCCGCGCGGCTACGCCGAGTTCGACCAGGGCGCGAGCCGCAAGTACGTGCTGGATCCGCACGGCGCGCTGGAGGGTGTGCGGCCGGTCTGACAACGCCGGGGGTGGCTCCACTCGCGCGTGGAGCCACCCCCCTCGCGCGCTAGTCGTAGTGCCGCGCCTCGAAGACGTTCCCGTCCGGATCGCGGAAGTAGAAGCTGCGCCGGGCCGGTCCGCGGGCGCCGAACGAGTCGTACGAAAGGTCGGAGACGGGGACCGACCGCTCCTCCAGGCGGGCACGTAGTGCCGCGAAGTCGTCGGCGGGCAGCGCCAGGCAGACGTGGTTGACGGGGTGACCCGCGCTGTCGGCGGCGCCGGGGAGCATCTTCATGCGCTCCGCCATGGTGAGCGGCATGAGGTCGAGGATGGTCTCGTCGTTGAGCCGTACGGAGGGGAAGGGCACCGTCCCCGCGGCGTAGTCGGTGAGTCTGATCGGTTCCATGCCGACCGCCTTCTCGTAGAAGTCGGCCGCGGCCACCGGGTCGTCCACCCAGAGGACCACATGGTCGAGACGTGTCGTGTTGTCCGTCATGCCCCCAGGCTGGTGTCGTCCCCCACAGGCCGCAAGTGTTTGACCGGACGCGCGGCCCGCCAGAGATGAGGGAAGACCGACCGACAGGAGGCAGGCACGTGGTGCTGGTGGTGTCCGAGGAAGTGCGCGACGCGATCGACGCGCGTCGACCCGTGGTGGCCCTTGAGTCCACGATCATCGCGCACGGGCTGCCGCGCCCGCGCAATCTGCAGGTTGCGCTGGAGTTGGAGGACGTCGTACGGCAGGAGGGTGCCGTGCCCGCGACGATCGCCGTGCTGGACGGACGGCCCCATGTCGGCCTGGACAAGGAACAGTTGGAGCGGGTCGCCAACGAGGACGGGATCCGCAAGCTGGGCCATCGTGACCTGCCGCTCGCGGTGGCCGGCGGGGTGAGCGGGGCGACCACGGTGTCGGCGACCGCGCTGCTGGCGGCCCTGGCGGGCGTACGGGTGTTCGCCACGGGTGGGCTCGGCGGGGTGCACCGGGAGTGGACGGTGACGCAGGACGAGTCGGCCGATCTCGGTCTGCTGGCCCGGACCCGGATCACCGTGGTGTGCGCGGGGGTGAAGTCGATCCTGGACGTGCCGGCGACTCTGCAGCGGCTGGAGACGCTGGGCGTGGCGGTGGCCGGGTACGGCACGGACCGGTTCCCCGGCTTCTATCTCTCCGACTCGGGGCACCCCGTGGAGTGGACGCTGGACAGCCCGGGGCGGGTGGCCGACGTCATGCGGGCGCAGGACGCGGTCGGCGGGCCGGAGTCCGCGCTGATCGTGGCCAACCCGGTGCCCGAGGAGGAGCAGTTGGATCCCGGCCTGCACGCGCGCGTGCTCGCCGACGCGCTGCACGCGTGCGAGGAGGCGGGGGTGACGGGACAGGGCGTCACCCCGTTCCTGTTGAAGTACCTGGTGGAGCACACCGACGGTGCCTCGCTGACCGCCAATCTCGCGGCGGTGCGCGGCAACGTACGGCTGGCGGCACGGATCGCGGCGGCCTGGGCCGGGGCGTGACGGCGGGGACGCCCCGGCGCGAGGGGGCCACCGCGACCGGTGACCGGCGGAGCGGGGTGCGCCCGGACGGCGCGCTGCTGGTCGTCGGGGACGTCATCACGGACGTCGTGGCACGGCACCGGGGGCCGCTCGCGGCGGGCACGGACACGGCCGCGACGATCCGGACGGTGCCGGGTGGCGCGGGCGCCAACGTGGCCTGCTGGGCCGCTCACCACGGCGGTGTCGAGGCAGACGGGCCGGCGGCCGGCCGGGGCGGGGCGGCCGGTGTGGAGGTGCGGCTGCTCGGGCGGGTGGGCGCGGACTCGGCCGCCTGGCACGAGCGGGAGCTGCTCCAGTACGGCGTACGGCCCCGGCTGGTCGTCGACCCCGACGCACCGACCGGGACGGTGATCTGCCTCGTCGACACGGGTGCCGCTGCCGAGCGGACGTTCCTCACCGACAGCGGGGCCGCGCTGCGGCTCTCGCCCGAGGACTGGTCGGACACCCTGCTCGACGGCGTGGCGCGGCTGCATCTCTCGGGCTACCTGCTGTTCTCCGAGCCGGGCCGTGCCCTGGTGGCCGTCGCGCTGGAGGCGGCACGCGCGCGCGGGGTGCCGGTGAGCATGGATCCGGCGTCGGCCGGGTTCCTCGCGGAGTTGGGGATCGACCGTTTCCTGAGGCTCGTCGAGGGCGTGGACGTGCTGCTGCCCAGCCGGGACGAGGCGTGTCTGCTCACGGGCCTGCCCGACGCGGCGGACGCGGCGGCCAAGTTGAGCCGCCAAGTGCCGCTGGTGGTCGCCAAGCAGGGGGCGGAGGGTGCGCTGGTGGCCCGCTCCGGCACCGTGGTCGCCCATGTCCCCGCGGTGCCGGCGACACCCCTGGACACCACCGGCGCCGGCGACGCCTTCACCGGCGCCTTCCTCGCCGCCCTCCTGACCGGCGCCGGGCCCGAGACCGCGGCGGCGGAGGGGTGCCGGGCGGGAGCGGTGGCGGTGGAGCGGGTGGGTGGGCGACCGCCGGTGGGTGGTTGACGGGGACGCGGTGGAGCCGGCGCCGGAGGTGGATCGCCGGGGGAGGCGGGACGAGGCTCCCCGTGCTCCCAGTGCTGCCGGTGTCCCCACTCTCCCGGCACTCCCGGCGCCAACTCCCGCTCTCCTCCTACGCCTTGCGCCCCCATGCCGAGATCATCGGTGCCGTGGCGAGGTCCATGCTGCCGGCGGCGACGTTCGCGAGGTGGTGGTCGATGTCCTGGTCGGTGGCGAGACCCGCGGTGACAAGCTGGTCGCGGATCTGGCGGACGGTGGCGGACTCCAGGGCGGCGCAGGCGGGCGAGGTGAGCGGGAAGTACGCGTCGGCCTCCACCCGGCGCAGCCCTGCCTCACGGAGCAGCCGTGGGAGCTTGCGGCCGTAGGAGAGGTCGGCGCCGCGATCGGCGAGCAGGTGGCGGAAGCCCTGGCGCAGCCGGTTCGCCAGCTGCTGTTCGGGGCCGTGCTCGTCGGGGCAGAGCAACGGCTGCAGGGCGGGGTCGGCGTCCTCGACGAGGATCCGTCCGCCGGGCCGCAGGGCCTTGACCATCGACTGCAACGCCTTCTCACGGTCGGGCACATGGACGAGGACGAGCCGGGCGTGGACCAGGTCGAACCCCTCCCCCGGCGGGTCCTGCGCGGCAACGTCGTGGACGCGTACCTCGACCGGCGGGCGGGCGGCCGCGGTGAGGCGCGTGGTGTCGATGTCGGTCGCGACGACCCGTCCGGTCGGGCCGACCTTCTTCGCCAGCCAGGAGACCACTGAGGTGCCGCCGGCGCCGACCTCCCAGCAACGCCAGCCCGGTCCGATGCCGAACGCTTCGAGGTGCCGGAAGGTCGTGGGGTCGAAGAGGGTGGCGAAGGCGTCGAAACGCTCCGCCGCCTCGGTCTGCCGGTTGTCGAGGAGATACCCGTCGGTTCGCGTCATGCCGCGATCATCCCAGTTGTACGGCTTGTCGGGGGTGGTCGACGCGGCGCCCCCGGCGAGATGCCGGGCACTCCGCCGGGCGACCCCTCCGACCCGTGACCGCCATCAAGCTCACGCCCACGCTCGCGACCGTGACCGCGATCAAGACCGAAGCGTTGTCCACAGTCGGGAACAAAGCGGAATCTCCTGTTCCCACAGGCTTACCCGGCCCACACGGAGAGCTGGCAAACTGGCTTGCCAGGGCGTGGAAACGCGTCACGGGGGAGATCCACGCAAGGAGATGCGGATGTCCATGGCAGGGAATCTGCGGAAGGTCACGAGCCTCGGCAGGGTCGGCGGTCTCCGCAAGGTGGCGCGGCTGGCACGGCGGCGTCCGCGCGTCGACCTGAGCCATCCGGCCCGGTCCCCACTGGGCTCCTCGGTCGTGAACTGCGTGACGTACCGGGACGGCGTCCGGACACCGGCCGGCGTCGATCTGGTCGACGCCGTGGAGCGGGTGCGCAAGAACCGGGACGGCTTCGTCTGGCTGGGTCTGCACGAGCCGACGGACCAGGAGTTCGCAGGGATCGCGGAGCTCTTCGACCTGCATCCGCTGGCGGTCGAGGACGCGGTCGAGGCGCATCAGCGTCCGAAACTGGAGCGCTACGGCGAGACACTGTTCGCGGTGTTCAAGACGGTCTGCTACGTCGAGCACGAGGAGCTGACCGCGACCAGCGAGGTGGTCAACACCGGCGAGATCATGGTGTTCGTCGGCCCCGACTTCGTCATCACGGTCCGACATGGCCGGCACGGCTCGCTGGGTCCGCTGCGCGAGGAGCTGGAGTGCGACCCCCAACAGCTCGCCAAGGGACCGGCCGCGGTGCTGCACGCGCTCGCGGACCATGTGGTCGACGACTATCTGAACGTCACCGACGCCGTGCAGTCGGACATCGACCTGGTCGAGATGGCCGTCTTCGCGGAGAACGGCGCGCGGGTCGACGCGGGTCGCATCTACCAGCTCAAGCGGGAGCTCCTGGAGCTGAAGCGGGCCGTGGTTCCGCTCGGCCGGCCGCTGGAGGAGCTTGCCGTCCGGCCGATCCGCGTGGTCGATCCGGAGATACAGGCCTACTTCCGTGACGTCGCCGACCATCTGCTGCGGGCCAAGGAGCAGATCGCCGCGTTCGACGAACTGCTCAACTCCATTCTGCAGGCCCATCTCGCGCAGGTGACGGTCGCGCAGAACGAGGACATGCGGAAGATCACGGCGTGGGCCGCGATCGTCGCCGTGCCGACGATGGTCTGCGGGGTGTACGGCATGAACTTCGACCACATGCCGGAGCTGCACTGGCGGTACGGCTACGGCATGGTGATCGGCGTGATATCCGTCGCGTGTCTGACGCTGTACCGCGGCTTCCGGCGCAACGGCTGGCTCTGACGACGAGGGCCGGCCCGGACGGCGGCGGCCGGCCCGGGGACCGAGCCCGAGCCCGCTCCCTGACGACAGGGGCTGCCGTCCGGCGGCCGGGGCCTGTCCGGGACCGCCGTCCGGGACCGCGGGTTCAGCCGCCGCCGGGGGTCCTGGCGTAGACGCTCTCGGCCCAGGTCGCGATCTGGTCGTCCGTCAGGTGCTGGGCCAGGTCGGCCTCGCTGATCATGCCGACCAGGCGCTTGTCCTCGATGACGGGGAGCCGGCGGATCTGGTGCTCCTGCATCTCGTGGAGCACCTCGCTGACATCGGCGTTCGCGTCGATCCAGCGAGGGGTGCCGTGGGCCATCTCACCGGCGGTGACCTTGGCCGGGTCGTGGCCCATGGCCACACAGCCGACGACGATGTCGCGGTCGGTGAGGATGCCGCAGAGCCGCTCGTTCCGGTCGCTGATGGGCAGGGCCCCGACGTTCAGGTCGCGCATCAGTTGGGCGGCCCGGTCCAGGGTCTCGTGGGCGGGGATCCACTGGGCACCACGGTGCATGATGTCTCCGGCGGTGGTCATGAAGTACCTCCCGGTGCCGGGCGGCCGGCGCGGTGCGAGGAGGCACCGCAAGTCCCGGCGCCCTACATTCTCGCCGTGCGGCCGGGCACCCGCACCCCGGACGCACGCACTCCGGGGTCCGGGGCCCGGCGCGGATCAGCCGCTCCACGCCGGGTGCCGGGGGTCGTCGGCGCGTACCAGGACGTCGGCCGTGCCGGCCGGGTCGGTCTCGTCCTCGTAGCGCTCGAAGGCGGGGAGGGTCCAGTGCTCGGCCTCGGGGGTGCGACGGCGCAGGGCGCCGGGCGAGAGGAGGACATGGACGCTGAGGTCGAAGGGGAACCAGTGGCGCAGCAGGAGGGGGCCGTGCAGCAACAGGATTCCTCCGGGCGGGAGTCGGACGTAGGGGCTGCGGGTGGCTCGGTCGGTGGCGGGGTCCCACAGGTCGGGCAGGACCCGGCCGTCTCCGCCGGGTTCGAGGGGCCCGAAGACCTCACGCCAGAGGGAACGGGTGTCGAACCAGCCGTCGTAGTAGGAGTCGACGTCCTGGTGGCCGTACTCCAGGCGGAGTGAGGCGGGGCGCAGGAAGCCCTGGGTGCCGACGACCAGTGAGGGTCGACCGCGCAGGCGCAGGGCTTCGCAGACGCGGTCGGCGAGGTCGCCGGGGCGGGCGGCCGGGGCGCCGTCGAAGGCGATGCGCGGCCAGGGACCGCCGTCGGCCGGCTTCAGGTCGAGCAGTCGTTCGGCCAGGAGGTCGCCGAGCCGGTCCCAGGTGATCGCTTCGAGTCGCACACGGCCCATGATGCGCCAGGCCCGGATCGGGAGGTGTTCCGTCGGGGAGGGATACCGGGAGACCGAGCGACAGGGAGATGAGGGAGGCGGGTGCGTGGAGGGCGTAGTTCCGCACGCTGTGGCCGGGCATGAACACCGTATGGCACCTCTGGCAACTCCCCCGTCGCGGAACGGGCTTCTCGTCGTCCAGCCGCTGCGCAGACGGCACTGCGCGGAGTGCGGTGGCGGGCCGCTGTCGCTGCTCGTGCTGGAGGACGGGGCGCCGCGGTGTCTCGACTGCGGGGATCTCGGGCACCTGGTGTTCCTGCCGCGCGGCGACACGGCGCTGACGCGCAGGTCGCGGGAGGAGAGCGGGCTGTCGGCGGTGGTCATCCGGTTCAACCGGCGCCAGGGCCGTTACGAGCGGCAGGGGGTCCTCGTCGAGGAGGCGGGGCTCGCCCGGGCCGAGGTGCGGTGTCTCGCGGACGCGGAGGCACGACGGCGGCGCCGGGTGCGGGACGCCGCGCGGCGGGCGGCTCAGGACCTGCGGTTCGCCGACGCCTTCGCGGCGGAGGTGGGGCGGCTCTTCCCGGGGTGTCCGCGGGACCGGGCGCTGGCGATCGCCGAGCACGCCTCCGTGCGGGGCAGCGGACGGGTGGGGCGGAGTGCGGCGGGGCGGGCGCTGTCCGAGGGCGCGGTGATCTCGGCGGTCGTGGCGTCCGTGCGGCACGTGGACACGCCGTACGACCAGTTGCTGATGAGTGGGGTGGCGCGGCACGAGGCGCGACGGCGGATCACCCCGAGGGTGGCGGCGGTGCTGCGGGGGTGGCGGGCGGAGGGGGTGGCCGGTGCGGAGGCCCCCGGGGTGGTGGCGGGTAGGGAGGCGGAGGCCGGCTGAGGGCAGGGACGGGGTGCGGGCCGTTGTGGACGCTCGCGTATGTCCCCGCGCGGTTCGTGCATGGCAGGCGGGTGCGGGCGGGGATTGACTGGTGGTGACGGATGGTGCCGGGCGGGGCTCGGGCGGATGTGGGAGGCGGGGTCGGAATGATCGAGGGACCGTATTTCGTACTGGTCGTGCTGGGTGTGCTGGGGACCGGGCTGGTGGCCGGGGTTTTCTGCGGGTTCTCGACGTTCGTGATGCGAGGGCTCGCCGCGCTGCCGCCCGCGCAGGGGGTCGCCGCGATGAACGCGATCAACGTGAACGCGCTGCGGCCGCCGTTCATGCTCGTGTTCGCCGGGACGGCGGTGCTGACCTCGGTGCTCGCGGTGGTGACGTTCGTGCTGTGGCCGGACGAGGGGACGGTGGAGTTGCTGGTGGGCAGCGCGCTGTACCTGTTCGGGGTGTTCGGGCTGACCATGGTGGCGAACGTGCCGCGCAACGACACGCTGGGCAGGCTGGAGCCGGGCACCCAGGAGGCGGCGGCGTACTGGCCGACGTACGTCCGCGAATGGACGCTGTGGAACCACGTCCGCACCGTCGCCTCGGCCGCCGCGGCGCTGGCGTACGTCCTGGCCCTGACCTGACGGCGGGCACCGTACCGGCCTGCGGGGAGGCGCTGCCCGACGCTGCCCGACGCTGCCCGGCGCTCTGCGCGAGTGACCGGCGGGACGTATCGTGGCTGAAAGCAGACCCCAGGTGTGCCGCCCGATGACGCACGGCCACGTCGGACGCGCGAGCGTCGTACGCGTAGGCAAGGAAGACACCCATGGCCGATCCCAAGGGATTCATGACCACGCCCCGCCAGGACTGGCCGCGCAGGCCGGTCGGGGAACGGGTGCGGGACTGGGACGAGGTGTACGTCCCGGGGGCCCTGCTGCCCATCGTCAGCAAGCAGGCCGACCGTTGTATGGACTGCGGTGTCCCGTTCTGCCACGCCGCCTGTCCGCTCGGCAATCTGATCCCCGAGTGGAACGACCTGGTGTCGCGGGAGGACTGGAGCAGGGCCGCCGACCGGCTGCACGCCACGAACAACTTCCCCGAGTTCACCGGCCGGTTGTGCCCGGCGCCCTGCGAGGCGGGGTGCGTGCTGGCCATCAACCAGCCCGCGGTGACCATCAAGAACGTCGAGGTCGCCGTCGCGGACCGGGCGTGGGAGCTCGGGTTCGCGCCGCCGCGTCCGCCGGACCGGCTGTCCGGGCGGACGGTCGCGGTGATCGGGTCGGGGCCCACCGGGCTCGCCGCGGCACAGCAGTTGACCCGGGCGGGGCACACGGTCGTGGTGTACGAGAAGGACGACCGGCTCGGTGGGCTGATGCGGTACGGCATCCCCGCGTTCAAGATGGAGAAGCACCATCTGGAGCGGCGGATCGAGCAGATGCGGGCGGAGGGCACCAAGTTCCGCACGTCGACCACGGTCGGGCGGGACGTCGAAGGCACGGGCTTGCGGGCGCGCTACGACGCCGTGGTGATCGCCACCGGGGCGACGGCCTGGCGAGAACTGGACATGCCGGGAAGGGAGTTGACCGGCATCCTGCAGGCGATGGAGTATCTGCCGCCGGCCAACCGGGTGTGCGAGGGGGATCTTGAGGTCTCACCGATGTCGGCCGCCGGGAAGCATGTCGTCATCGTCGGCGGCGGTGACACGGGGGCGGACTGCCTGGGCACCGCGGTGCGGGAAGGTGCCGCGTCCGTCACCCAGTTGGACATCTACGCGCAGCCGGGGGGCGAGCGGGACGAGGACATCGATCCCTGGCCGACGTACCCGAAGATCTACCGTCTCTCGGCGGCGCACGAGGAGGCCGGCGAGCTGCGGACCGCTCCGTCGGCGGACGCGGACGCCCGGCTGTTCGCGGCGTCCACGCTCCGGTTCACCGGGGACGCCGACGGGCATGTGCGGTCGCTGCATCTCGTCGAGGTCGACGCGGAGCGGCGGCCGGTGGCGGGCTCGGGCCGGACCCTGCGCGCCGACCTGGTGCTGCTCGCCCTCGGCTTCTCCGGGCCCGACCGGGGGGACGGGCTCATCGACCAGTTGGGGCTGGGCCTCGAACCGCGCGGAACGCTCACGCGGGACGCCGGTTTCGCGACGAACGTCCCCGGTGTGTTCGCCGCCGGGGATGCCGCGCGGGGTCAGTCGCTGATCGTCTGGGCCATCGCCGAGGGGCGGGCGGTGGCGGCGGCCGTCGACCGCCATCTCACCGGGAGCTCGCAGCTGCAGGCGCCGATCGGGCCGTACGACCGCCCCATGGTCGTGTAGGCCGGGGCGGTGGCCGTGCGGACCGGCGGCCCGCTTCCCGGGTGCGGGTGAGCGGGCCGCGTGTCGGTCGGCGGCGTCCGGTCAGCGGCGTTCGTCCGTCCCCGCCACCTTGCCGGTGGACAGGGCCACCCGGTTCCAGGTGTTGATCGTGAGCACGAGGGCGAGGACGTGGGCCAGTTCCCGGTCGTCGAAGTGGGCGGCGGCCCGGGCGTAGACGTCGTCGGGGACGCCGCCGTCGGCGACCAGGGTGACCGCTTCGGTGAGGGCGAGGGCGGCCTGTTCCTTCTCGGTGAAGAAGTGGCGGGCTTCGCGCCAGACGGCGACCAGGTGCAGCCGGTCCTCGCTCTCGCCGGCCTTGCGCGCGTCGTTGGTGTGCATGTGCAGGCAGTACGCGCAGTGGTTGATGTGCGAGGCGCGGATCTGGATCAGTTCGACGAGGGCGGGGTCGAGTCCCTCACGGGCGGCGGCGTCGAACCCGACGAGGGCGCGGAAGACCTTCGGGGCGGCCTTCGCGAGGTCCACTCGGGTCCGCCGGCCCTCGGCCGAGGCCACCGCGGCGGTGATGTCGGTGCTGGTGCCGGCGGTCGTGGTGTGGTGCGTGTGTGTCGTCATGTGCACCAACCTACGAGCCGGAAAGACCCTCTGTAGGGTGCATTTCCATGGATGAATCGTGGGTCAATTCCGCTGAGCGGATCGGGGCCGACCTGCATCTGGAACTGTCCGGCCCGGGGGGACGGCGGGCCGCGCTGATCCGGGCGCTGCGGGAGGCCGTGCGGGGCGGACGGCTCGCTCCCGGCACCCGGCTGCCGCCGTACCGTTCGCTCGCCGCCGACCTCGGGGTCGCCCGCAACACGGTGGCGGACGCGTACGCGGAACTCGTCGCGGAGGGCTGGCTCACCGCCCGGCAGGGCTCGGGCACCCGGGTCGCCGAGCGGGCCCGACCACTGCGACCCGCCGACCGAGTGCCCCGGAAGGCACCTCCACGCGCGCGTGGCCCACGGCACGACCTTCGGCAGGGCAGCCCGGACGCGTCCTCGTTCCCGCGCGCGGCGTGGCTGGCCTCCTGTCGGCGGGCCCTCCAGCAGGCGCCCAACGAGGTGTTCGGGCCGGGCGATCCGGCGGGCCGCGTCGAGCTGCGGGAGGCGCTCGCCGAATACCTGGCACGCGCGCGTGGGGTGCGGACCGAGCCGGGCCGGATCGTGATCTGTTCCGGTTTCGCGCACGCGCTGCGGCTGCTGTTCGGCCAGGACCGGGGCGGGGGCGGCGGGGTGCTGCGCGGTCCGCTGGCGGTGGAGGCGTACGGGCTGGGGTTCCACCGGGAGCTGCTGGACGCCGGCGGGGTGCGGACCGTACCGCTCCCGCTGGACGAACACGGGGCGCGGGTCGACCGGTTGGGGCGCGAGCGGGCCGTACTGCTCACGCCCGCTCACCAGTTCCCGACCGGCGGGCCGCTGGATCCCGCACGCCGGGCCGCGGTCGTCGACTGGGCACGCGCGCGTGGCGGTGTGATCGTCGAGGACGACTACGACGGGGAGTTCCGTTACGACCGCAAGCCGGTCGGCGCCGTCCAGGGCCTCGACCCGGAGCGGGTGATCTTCGTCGGTTCGGTCAGCAAGAGTCTGTCCCCGGCGGTGCGGCTGGGCTGGATGGTGCTGCCGGAGCGGTACGTCGACGACGTGGTCGCCGCCAAGGGCGAGCGGGAGGCCTGGGCGAGCGTCCTGGACCAGCTGAGCCTCGCGGACTTCGTCTCCCGTGGGTCCTACGACCGTCATGTGCGGCGGATGCGGCAGCGGTACCGCAGCCGTCGGGACCGGCTGGCCGCGGCGCTCGCCACGCACGCGCCGCATGTCGAGGTCACCGGGGTGGCGGCCGGACTCCACGCCGTGCTGCGGCTGCCGCCCGGCACCGAGCGCTCCACCGTGAAGGCCGCCGCCTGGCAGGGTGTCGCCCTGGACGGCCTCGGCGAGTTCCGGCACCCGGACGCCTACATGCCGACCCGCGACGGCCTGGTGGTGGGATACGCGACACCCTCGGAACACGCCTACGGGGCGGCCCTGGACGCGCTGTGCGGGGTGCTGCCGCCCGCTGAGTGAGCCGCGGGATCCCGCCCGCGCAGGAGCGGTCCCACGCGGCGTCCTGCCCCCGGAGGAGCCGAGGGCCGCTCCTCGCGGAGGAACCGCGCGGGATGTCGACGCCGGGGGGCGGTTGTGGCGGGGCGGCGCCCCCTCCCCCGCCGCTCCCCGGGGTGGCGATGAGCCGGCCGGCTCACGCGCCGCGCCGCATGCTGTCGTGGTTCCGATACCGCCTGAGGCCGTCCGCCCTCGTCGCTGCGCGCCCCTGGGCCGTCGGTCAAGGTTTGCGCCCCACCGCCCCGTACCCGGGGATGACCCCGTCGTCCTGCCCGGGTACCGGATCGCCCAGTTCGGGGTGCCAGCGCTGCGGCACCTCGACGCCCGGCTCGACGAGTTCCAGGCCGTCGAAGAAGCGGGCGAACTCCTCGCGGGAGCGCAGCGCCAGGGTGACGCCGGCGGCCTTGAGCTTCTCGGTGGCCGCCTTCGACTCCTCGGGCGTGAAGTCGGCGGTGGCGTGGCTGACCACCAGGTAGCTGCCGGAGGGCAGTTCGGACAGCAGCCGGCCGACGAGGTCGTGCGCGCCGTCCTCGTCGGAGACGAAGTGCAGCAGCGCGACGAGCGAGAGCGCGACCGGCCGGCCGAAGTCCAGGATCTTCCGGGCGCCTTCGAGAATGGCGTCCGGGTCCCGTACGTCGGCCTGGAGGTACTCGGTCACCCCTTCGTCCGTGCCGCGCAGCAGGGCGCCCGCGTGGGCGAGCACGATCGGGTCGTTGTCGCAGTAGACGACCCGTGCGTCGGGCGCGACCCGCTGGGCGATCTGGTGGAGGTTGGGCTCGGTGGGGATGCCGGTGCCGACGTCGAGGAACTGGCGTACGCCGTGTTCGGCGAGCCAGCGGGTGGAGCGGTGCATGAAGGCCCGGTTGACCCGTGCCATCACCGGCACCCGCGGATCGAGGGTGAGCATCTGGCGGCCCATCGCCTCGTCCACCGGGTAGTTGTCCTTGCCGCCGAGATACCAGTCGTACATGCGCGCGGGATGGGGCTTGCCGGTGTCGATCTCAACCATTAGTTCCGTACCCATCAATTCAGCCGGTTCAGCCAATTCAGCATCAAGACAAGGGAGTTGAGTAATAGTCAGCCCATCACCTCAGGACAGGAGGAAGTCGGCCTCCCCCGCCTTCGCGCCCTCGATGAACGCGGTCATCTCGGCCGGGGTGTAGATCAGGGCCGGACCGTCGGGGTCGGTGGACTGGCGGACGGCGATCCGGCCGTCGGCGAGCTTCATCGCCTCCAGGCAGTTCCCGCCGTTGCCGCCGCTCCACGGCTTGTGCCAGCCTTCGCTGCCCAACTCCCGCGCGGGCATGCCGTTGTAGACCTGTATGCGCGGCTTGATGCGATCCATTCACAACTCCTTGCGGAGATCCCTGAGGATCTCCTTCGTGCGATGTGCCGTAGCGGCCTGCGCCGCCATGCGGTCCATGACCTCCAGGTGGGTCGCCACCTCTGTGCGCGCGTCCAGATAGACGGCGCCGGTCAGGTACTCGCTGTAGACCATGTCCGGGAGTTCCGGCACGGCGAATCGGAACAGCACGAAGGGCCCGTACGTGCCGGGGTGCGGCCCGTTGGCGAACGGGGCGACCTGCAACGTGACGTTGGGCAGCTTCGTGGCGTCGAGCATCTTGTCGATCTGCGCACGCATCACCTCCGGACCGCCGACCGGGCGGCGCAGGACGGTCTCGTCCATGACGACCCACAGCCGGGGCGCATCCGGACGAGTGAGCAGTTCCTGTCGTTGCATGCGCAGCGCGACATGGCGCTCGATGTCGTCGGGGCTGGTCTGGCCGATCGCCCCGGATCTCAGGACGCCACGCGCATAGTCCTCGGTCTGGAGCAGACCGGGCACGAAGTGCGGCTCGTACTGGCGGATGAGGGCGGCCGCTCCCTCAAGGCTGACGTGCATGGAGAACCAGCCGGGCAGCACATCGTGGAACCGCTGCCACCAGCCGGGCTGGTTGGCCTCCTCGGCGAGCTGTACGAAACCCTCGGCCTCCAGGTCGGAGACTCCGTACGACTTCAGGAGGAGCTGGAGATAGGGGATCTTGAGCCCGACCTCGGCCATCTCCATCCGGCGGACCGTGGCGGGGGCGACGCGGAGGATACGGGCGGCCTCCTCGCGCTTGAGGCCGGCGCGCTCCCGCAGATCCAGCAGGCGCCGACCGAGAACGACCTGGCCGACCGTCGGCGCGGACCGCGGTTCGCTCACCCTCCACCTCCACAAAGTCACTGTCAGGAAATATCTCCGACAGGACGACCACCAGGGGAATCCGCCCCGGCCACAAAAGCATGCCGACAGCCCTACGGCGCCATTCGAAGACCCATTCGAAGATCTGTGCGAATCTCCGGTGATCCCAACTGGCGCCGCTCGACGTGCTGTTGCGAGCAGTGTGCCACGGCACTTCACCGCGTCATACAGCACTCTGCATTTTTCAGAGTGACACTTGCCAAGTGTTCACGGCGGGGCGATAGTGGCAAGCGTGATTCCGTCCCCGCCCTTAGGAACAGATGCCGCTGCGGACCGCCCCACCGGTCTCGGCGCCGCTGGGGGTCCCCCCGTGCGAGCGACGCCGAGCACGAGGGCGGGAGTGGGGCCCGACAGAGCCGCCGCACGCCGGTTCCGTTTCGAACTGGCCGCCCATCCGGGTTCTCCCGCACAGGCCAGACGGCTGACCCGGGCTCGCCTGACCCACTGGTCGGTCTGCGAGGACACCTGCGACTCGGCCGCCCTGGTGGTCTCCGAGCTGGTCACCAACGCCATCGTGCACACCGCGAGCAACCATGTGGTCTGCGAGCTGCACGACGGTGACGACCTGGTGCGCATAGCCGTGCGCGACGAGGGCTGCGCGCCGGGTGAGCCACGCCCGTCCTCGCAGCGCGCCGAGGAGGAGCAGGGGAGGGGACTGCTCCTGATCGACGCCCTCTGTCACGCCTGGGGAGCCCACGAGCACGGCCCCGGCCTGCTGGTCTGGGCGGAACTGCCGCGCAAGGCCGACGCACCCCGTGACGACGCCGCCGTCCCGCGCAACGACCTGGGCTGGGGAGCCCGCCCGAAGCCGGAGCCGTCCGGCGGTTCGGGCGAGGAGGACGAGGCTCAGGCACGGCACGCGGCGGTTCCCGCGGAGTGGGCCCGCCCGACGGCCCAGGAGACGGAGTGGGCCCGCCCCGTGCCCGAGGAAGCCGAGTGGGCACGCCCGGCGCCTGAGGAAACGACACATCACCGCGCGGCATCCGAGACCGCGGCACATCGGTACGAGCACGGCCGGGACGGAGGCAGGGCGTGAGCGGAGGATCCCGTGGCGGCCAGGTGCTGAACATGGACACGCTGGTCCGCCTCCGTCGCGGACTGCGGACGGTGGGCGCCCCGCGCCGCCTGCCCCTGCCGGAGGGCATGACGGCCCCGCTCGGCTGGGACGCGGTGGCGGTGCCCGCCCGGTACGGCCCGCTGCTGACGGCCAGGCTGCCGCAGACAGGGTGCGTCTACGCCGACGAGACGCACTGGTGGTGGATCGTTCCGTCCGACTCGGACTACGCCCTGGAGTGGCCGCTTCCCACGCGCTACGTCACCGGCGCCACGGTCCCCGACGCGCCGGCCGCCCCCGAGCTGATCCACCGGCCTGAGGGCACCATTCCGTACACCCCGCCGATACCGCTCTTCCTGACCCTGTGCCGGCTCACCGGCACCACTCCCACCTGGTCCCGGCCCATCAGCGCGTAGCTCGCCGGTCGTGCGCCCGCGCGCTCCCGCCGGCCCCGCATGCGCCCTGCCCTCTGTAACTCCACCCCGCGATAGTGGCCGTCCGTCCACGATCGCGGGAGGCCCACGGTGGGAAGGAAGCGCGACAAGGCCTCCCCGGACGGGCCCGGACCGGGCGCCCCGGACACACCGGGATCCGGCGCCCCAGGCGACCCCGGAGTCTCCGATTCGGAGCAGCTGCTCTTCGGCGGCCCGTTGCGTTACGACATGGGCTGGAACTCGCATGCCGACGCGTTCCTGGAGCTGAACTTCCGGGCCATGCTCAGCCGCCTGCCGTCGCTGCTCACGGCCAGCTTCCGACTCGCCTGGCAGGCGGACCGGCAGGCCGCCCGGACCGTCCTGACCGCCGAGGTCGGCCGGGGTCTGACCCAGGCCGTGAGCCTCCTCGCGGTCAACAGCGTGCTGGGCCGGCTGATCGAAGGCGGCCCCCTGGACGACCGGCTGCGCGGCGCCGCCCCCGCGCTGGTCGTGATGGCCGCCGTCATGGTGGTCGGGGCACTGCTGCGGGCCGCGTCGACGTACGCCACCGGACGGCTGGGTCCCAAGGTCGAGCGGGTGGCGACCGAGCGGTATCTGGAGCGGGCGGCGACCGTGGAGCTGACCGCGATCGAGGACCACGCCTTCCACAAGCTGCTGGACACCGCCCAGTACGGGGCCGCCTCCGCCCAGCGGATGATCACGTACGCCACGCGCGTGGTGAACGCGGTGATCTCACTGATCGCGGCGGCGGGCGTCCTGACCGTGCTGCACCCGGCGCTGCTGCCGCTGCTGGTGACGATGACCCTGCCGAGCGCCTGGAGCGCGCTGACGATGGCGCGCCGCCGCTACGCGTCCTTCCACGCCTGGGTGCAGCACGTGCGCGCGGGGCGGCTGCTCGGCGCGCTGCTGATCGAGCCGGAGGCGGCTCCCGAGATCCGGGTGCACGGAGTGGGCCCCTTCCTGCTGCGGCACTTCCGTGCGATGGCGGAGACCGCCGAGACAGAGCAGGCCCGGCTGGCCCGGCTGGCGGCCCGTACGGGGCTGATCGCGGCGGCCTGGACCGGTCTGGCGACGGCGGCGACGTACGCGACGCTGGGCGGGCTGCTGCTCGCGGGCGCGATGGCGCTGTCGGTGGCGGGCACGGCCGTGATCGCCATCCGTACGGGGTCGCAGAGCCTTGGGACCCTCGTCGTGGAGATGAACGCGCTGCACGAGGAGGCGCTCTTCGTCGGCGACCTGCAGCGGCTCTACGTGGAGGCGGCCGAACGCGCGATCCCGGTCGGCGGCACCCCGCTGCCGGAGGATCCGCGCGAGATCCGATTCGAGAACGTCACGTTCAGCTATCCGGGTGACGCGACCCGTCCCGCCCTCGCCGACGTGACCCTCGCCGTGCCGCTCGGCAAGATCGTCGCGCTGGTCGGCGAGAACGGCTCCGGCAAGACCACGCTGGTGAAACTGCTGGCCGGGCTGTACACCCCCGACCGGGGCCGGATCCTGTGGGACGACGTCGACGCGGCGGGCGCGGACCGGCACCTGCTCGCCGAGCGCGTCGCGATGGTGGCCCAGGACTTCAAGCGCTGGCCGTTCACGGCCCGCGTCAACGTGGCGGTCGGCCGCTCCTCCGCGCCGCTCACCGACGAACGGGTGGCGGGTGCGGTCGGGGAGGCCGGCGCCGAGGACGTGCTGGCAGACCTGCCGCGCGGCCTGGACACCCTGCTGGCCCGCAACTTCAGCGGCGGGCACGAGCTGTCGGGCGGACAGTGGCAGCGGCTGGGCATCGCCCGGGCCGCCTACCGGCAGGGCCGCATCCTCATCGTGGACGAGCCGACCGCCGCCCTGGACGCCCGGGCCGAGCTGGAGGTCTTCGAGAAGATCCGCGCCCTGGCGGGCACCGGCCAGACGGTCATCCTCATCACCCACCGGCTGGCGTCCGTACGCCACGCGGACCTGGTGCACGTGCTGGATCAGGGGCGGCTCGTGGAGTCCGGGACGCCGGACGAGCTGCTGGCGACCGGTGGGGTCTACGCGGAGCTGTACTCGCTCCAGGCGGACCAGTTCACGGCGAAGGTTCCCGCGAAGGTGCCCGCCCCGAAGGCGGGTTGACCGCACGCATCTCACGCGAGAGCGTCGACCGCCGCCTCTCCGCTGCGCACGATCACCAGGAACATGTCCGTGGCAAGGTCCATGACGACTTCGGCGGGCATGCCCTCAAGCCGCCGCGCTTGCGCGAACTCCTCCGCCGGCCACGAGCCTCGCGGCCCACCTGCGGGAAAGCGTTCGAGCACTGTTCGCCCGTTCACCACCCTGCACCTCCAGAAAGCGTCCTAGTTGTAGGAGTTAACGCCTTCCGGCAGCCGATCGCCTCGCTCAGTTGCGGGACTGAGACGTAGTTGACACTTGTTCACCCCGGAGTGTGAGGGTCCTGTCACCGTACGACGATCTCCGTCACCCTTCGTGTCAGTCCTCGTACTCGTCGTGATAACGGACACGTTCGCTGCCCGCGGGCGCCCCCAGGGCCGACGCGCGCCCCTCGGGTTCCTCCCACTCCTCCTGTCGCCCCAGCGCGGTGAGATCCAGCAGGCTGGTGGTCGAGCCGAGCCCGTCGAGACCGCGTTCGTAGGTCGAGTACGTGTGGAAGACCCGCTCCCGGTCCCGCAGGAAGCAGCTGATGCCCGGCCGCTCCATCCGCTCCCCCTCGTAGGTCAGGGTCGCCTCGAAGTCGTGGTTGAAGTCGCTCCCGAACGACGAGTACCAGGGGACCGCCCAGCCCATCCGCGCCTTGAACGGCAGGATCTTCGGGTACGGCGCTCTCGACACGGCGGCGAACGTCGTACCGCGTGCCTTCAGGTGCGCCAGATGCCCGATCTGGTCCAGGAAGCCCGAGCAGCTGCGGCAGCCGGCGTCCCACTCGGGCGCGAACATGAAGTGGTAGACGACGAGTTGGGACCGTCCCTCGAAGAGGTCGAGCAGTGTGGCCTTGCCGTCTCCGCCCTCGAAGACGTACTCCGTGTCGATCTCCACCATCGGCAGCCCGCGGCGCTGGGCGTTGAGCGCGTCCCGCGCGCGGGTGACGACCTTCTCCTTCAACAGCAACTCCGCCCGCGCCGCACGCCACTCGGCACGCGAGACGATTCCCGGAAGCGACATGGCTCCTCCTGTGCAACGGTCCCGTTCCCAGTGGTGACCGGGGGGAGGAACGGAACTCATCGCCGTCGCGGGATATTTCCTCCGGGAACTTTCCGCCGGGAACGCCGCGCCCGGACTTCTTTGCGCGCGGCCGTGTCAGGTGTCGTAGTCCTGGATCCGCCGGCCGTGGCTCCGGTCGACGAGGGCGGGGAGGCGCTCCCCCAACTCCGCGACCACCGCGGGCAGGTCGATGGTCAGCAGCGTGCGGTCGCGCATCAGGATGCGGCCGTCGACGATCGTGGTGCGCACGTCGGAGGAGCGGGCGCTGTGCACGAGGGTCGCGGCGAGGTCGTGCACGGGCTGGGTGTGCGGGCCGGTGAGGTCGACGAGGACGAGGTCGGCCCGGTGGCCGGGCGCGATGCGGCCGATCCTCTCGCCGAGGCCGACCGCCCGAGCGCTCTGCAGCGTGGCGTGGTGCAGGGCCTGCCGGGACGTCAGCCAGCGGGGGTCGCCCGTGGTGGACTTCTGGATCAGGGCGGTCAGGGCCATCGACTCCCACACGTCCAGGGAGTTGTTGGAGGCGGCGCCGTCGGTGGCGAGCCCGACGGGGATGCCGATGTCGTGCAGGGCCCGCACCGGTGTGGTGGTGGGCCAGGCGAACTTGAGGTAGCCGCGCGGGGCGGTGGCGACGGCCGTACGGCCCGTGGCGCCTTCGAGGACGGGCAGGTCGCGCTCGGTGATGCCGGTGCCGTGCGCGAGCAGGACGTCCGTGTCGAGGATGCCGGTGCGCTGGAGGACCTCGATCGGGGTGACGCCGTGCCGGGCGAGGCTGGTGTCGGTCTGGTCGCGGTTCTCGGAGGCGTGGAGGTGCACGGGGAGTCCGTGCGCGTGGGCGAGTGCGGCGGTGGCGGCGAGGTCGGCGTCGTCCACGGTGTAGGGGGCGTGCGGGGCGAGCGTGGTGGTGATGCGGCCGTCGGCGCCGCCCCGGTGCCGTAGCGCGAACTCCAGGGACTTCTCCCGGCCTTGGGGACCCTGCGAGGAGAAGTACGCCTCGCCGAGGTGCGCCCGCATCCCGCACTCGGTGACGACGGCGGCGACCGCGTCCATGCTGAAGTAGTGGTCCGCGAAGCAGGTGACCCCGCCGCGGATCATCTCGGCGCAGGCGAGCAGCGCGCCCAGCTCGACGTCCCGCGCGGTGAGGTTGGACTCCACGGGCCACACGACGTCGTTGAACCACTCCTCGGTGGGCAGGTCCTCGGCGAGCCCGCTCAGCGCGACCATGGGGGCGTGGGTGTGACAGTTGATCAGCCCCGGCAGGGCGATCTGGCCGCGCGCGTCGAGGCGTTCGGCGGCGGGCAGCTCCGCGGCCTCGGCGGCACGCGTCACCGACGTGACGACTCCGTCCCGTACGACGATCGCGGCGTCCTCCACGAACCCGATCCGCTCCTGCTCGTCGTGGACGAGGACGGTGCAGCCGGTGACGACGAGATCGGCGGGCGCGGCGGGATCGGCAGGGGCAGGGCGTTCGGCGCGCTCGGCGGGAGAGTCGCTCATCACGCCAACGTACGACGCCGTAGTCGCCCCGCGTGAGCCGAATCGCGCATCCCGTCGGGGCGCTGTCGCCGGGGCGTGCGGCCCGGGCACCCTGGCCTGACGACCGCCCGCCGTCCGACGGCTTCTGGAAGGGGCCCGGCATGCTCCTAGGCACCTGGAACCTGGAGAACCTCTACCGTCCCGGCGGGCCGTCCGGCCCCAAGGACAAGGCCGCCTACGAGACGAAGCTCGCCGCGCTGGCGGCCGTCGTCACGGAGCTCGACCCGGCGCTGCTGGGCCTCCAGGAGGTCGGTGAACCCGAGGCGCTGCGGGATCTGGCCGGGATGCTGGACGGCGAGTGGCACCTCGCGCTCTCCCGGCGTCCGGACAGCCGGGGCATCCGGGTCGGCTTCCTCGGTCGTACCCCGTTCGAGGTGCTGTCCGACACGGGCGCGTTCCCGGCGAAGCTGCGGCCCGTGCAGGTGGACGACGAGGGCGTGTCGGTGGCGGAGTCGGGCCGCGGTTTCCTGGCGGTGGAGGCGACGACCGGGACCGGGCCGCTCAGGGTGGCGGTCGCCCATCTCAAGTCGAAGCTGCTGTCGTTCCCCGGCGGCCGGTTCCAGCCGCGTGACGAGGGCGAACGGGCACGGTACGGCGCCTACGCCCTCAACCGGCGGACCGCGGAGGCGACGGCACTGCGCGCGCTGGCCGACGAGTTGCTGGCCGGCGAAGGGCGCGAGCGGGACGTGGCGGTCCTCGGGGACCTGAACGACGAGGTTCAGGCGGCCACCACACAGATCCTGCTCGGCCCGCCCGGCTCCGAGATCGGTACCGCCGGTTTCGAGGCCGCCGACCGCGGCGACGCGACCCGGCTGTGGAACGTGGCCCCCTTCATCCCCGCCGAGCAGCGCTACTCCCGCGTCAACTCCGGGCGCCGCGAACTGATCGACCACATCCTGGTCAGCCACCGTCTCGTGCACCGCGTGTCGGAGGCCGGGACGGGGCTGCCGGGCGCCGCCGAGCCCCTGCGGCTGCCGTCGGTGGGACCGGATCCGGCGGAGCGGCGGGGCGCGCCGGGGTCGGATCACGCGCCGGTGTGGGTGCGGGTGGGATAGCGAACGTTCGGCCGGCAAGACGAGCGGCAACGCGGGCGGTTGCTCCGTCGGCGGCCCTGGCGGCTGCTCACTCGGTCGGCAACTCGGTCGGTTGCTGAGGCAGTTGCTCGGCCGACAGCGCCGCCGGCCGCTCGCTCGGCTATACGGCGAGGGGGATGTCGGGCGGCCTCAGCCCGAGCCGCTCCCGGTGGTCGGTGAGTTCGTCGAGCAGGGCGACGAGGCGCTCGGCGTGCTCGGGTGTCAGCCGTCCCGTGTCGTCGAGTTGGACGGCGCAGGCGGTGGTCGTGTCGACCAGCCGTTCCAGGGTGTCGGCCACCTCGTCGGCGCCCTCGGCGTGCCGGGCGAGCGCGGGGAGTTCGGCGGCGGTGAGGGACACGGCGCTGCGCGCGGCGGCGAGGGTGCGGTAGGCCTCGCGGCGCAGGGTCCAGCGCTGCGCGCGGGGGTCGGGACGGGCGTGGGAGCGATCGTCGGAGCGGGGCGGCGAACCGGCGGCGGCCCGCATCGCCCGACGGGCGTCCCCGGCCAGGTGCGCGTCCGACTCGCGCAGTACGTGGGCCAGATAGGCGTGCGCCGCGTTCTCCGCCGCGGTGAGCCGTGCCCGTACGCCGCCCGCCTGCTTCCCCGGCATCGGCAGGTGCCCCACGATCAGCACGATCGCGCAGGCCAGCAGGGTTTCGCCGATCCGCCCGGCGGATGCCTGCGGTTCCCCGCCGACCATGACGAGCGCGAGGACGAGGACGGTGACGACGGCGGTCTGCGCGGCGAAGTGCCGGGTGGCGACGGGAATCAGGGCGCCACTGACGGCGACCAGTGCGATCAGCCCCTCCGGGCGGGGCAGCACCGCGGCGAACCCGGCGAAGAGCAGCGCCCCCAGCACGGTCCCGGCCGCCCGGCACAGCACGCGGGAGGCGAGCGGCCCGAGGTCGGGCTTGACGAGGAAGACGGTGGTGGCGGGCAGCCAGTACCAGTGGGCGTGCTCGCCGTACCAGCGAGCGTGGTGCAGGGCCTGCGCCACCCCCACGCTGGCCCCGAAGCAGAGGGCGACCCGCAGCCCGTACTCCCGGCCGCCGGACCCGAAGGCGGTCCGCAGTACGTCCCCGATCCCCCGTCGGCGCGTGTGCAGATCGCTCTCCCGGCCCCGGTCGAAGGCCTCGGCCGCGTGCAGGAGGGCGTCGTCGAGGGCGCGCAGCCCGGGCCCCGAACGGGAGGGCGCGGGCAGCGGCCCGGTGTGTGTGTTGTCGCGTACGGCGGCGGCGAGGCGACGGGGCCCTTGGGAGGACCGTCCGGAGACCGCCTCCCCGGCCCAGGCCAGCGCGGTCGCGGCCTCGGCGAGGGGCAGCGCGGCGGCGTACTGCGCGTGCAGCCGCCGCTCGGACGCGGAGCTGGCGTACCTCCGCAGCCGGGGTCCGGCGAGGGCGTCCTGCGCGTGGTCGAGCGCGGCGGTCAGCGCGGCCCGCCGGGCCCCGGCGCCCGGGGTGCCCACGGCGTCGAGGAGTTCGGCGACGGCGTCGTACACGGCGGCCACGGCGGTCCGCTCGCCGTCGAACCGGAAGTCACCGGCGAGCCCGCCGGGGGTGGGCAGGACGAGCCGCAGCCCGAGCAGCCATCCGGCTCCCACGAGAAAGGCGAGCGCCCGCTGCCATCCCGGCTCCGGCAACGGCATCCCGGCCCCGATGGCGGAGGCGACGAGCAACTGCGTACCGGCACCGGAGGCGACGAGCCCGATGGCACTCATGCTCCCGGCGACGAGCCCGACGCACGTGAGGAGCAAGGTCAGCGCGACGGCCCCGACACGCTCTCCGGCGTACGTCCCCATGAGCAGTCCCGCGGCCCCGGCGAGCGCGGGCACCCCCAGCCGCCGCACCGAGGTCCGCCGGCTGCCGGGCCGGTCGTTGATCCCGGCCAGCATCGCGGCGATGGCGGCGACCACCCCCAGGGAGACCTGCCCGGCGAGAACGGCCGCGAGCAGCAGCGGCCCGGAGGCGAGCGCGCCCCGCACGACCGCGTTCCAGGGCACGGGGCCCCGCTGGGCGCGAAGGGTATGGGCGAGCCAGGGGGGAAGGGTCGGAGCGGCGCGGCGGGACAAGGGGCTCCTGTCGTCTGGGCGAGGCGGGGGTGTGCCTTCGGGCGACGGTGGCCGGGCGAGCGACTGTGCTGTCCAGGGTAGGTCGTGTCGTCAAAGAGAACGGGACCGTCGTATTGCGGGGATGTGACGGTTGGCCGGAGAGGCGTGTTCTTTATGAACGCAATCCCGGAAAGGGGCCCAGTCCTTGGTGGCGGTCACGTCGAACAGCCGCGTCAGGGTCGCCGCGGTCTCCCGCAGCACGTCCTCCGCCTCCACCTGCACCCGCGTCGGCTCGGGCGGCGGCTGCCCGCCCTCCTCGTCCTTCGGCTGGTAGGTACGCGAGATCCCGGCCGGCAACCTGACGCTCTTCTCGATTGCGACGATCTGATGGAGTTTCGCCGCGAAAGGAACGGCAGCGGCCTCAACTCCCGTGGTTCAAAGCACTATTCCCCGAAGAGGTGACGCGCTTTCTCCACCGACTTCACCAATTCCCTCGCCCATTCGGCGTGGCCCACACCGCCGAGTTCCGCGACGATGGCGTCGACGCCTCGCAGACCGGCCCGCTCCAGCAACCGCTTCTCGTTCGTCACCCATTCTCCGCGCGCCGCGAGCACACCGTGTCCGGCCTGCATCGCGGCGGTGGCGATCGCACCGGCGACCTCCGTACGACGGCCCGCCGGGGCGTGGTTGGCCTCGGCGTACGCGAGGGTGGCGAGGGCGGTGCCGTGCCAGCGCTCGGCGGCGGCGGTACGGAGTCTCTGCGGATAGGCGGCGGGCCGTGCCAGTTCACCGCGCAGCACCCGGTTGATCGCCAGCTCCGCGACGACCAGATAGCTCGGAATCCCCGCCAGATGGAACAGCAGCGGCTCCATCCGGAAGCGCCCCTCCTCCGCCTCCGCCGACTCCCGCTCCACCACGTCGAGATCGCGGTAGTGCACATCGACGCGCCGCCCGTCGATCGTCAGCCAGGCACCCCCGTTGAACACCCCGCCACCCCACGCACCGACCTCGGACACCTCTCCCTCCCAGCCGAGGTCCCGCAGATCGTCGGGGTCGAAGGAGCCGCGGTAGTAGACGGCCAAGTCCCAGTCGCTGTCGGGCCGGTGGGTGCCCTGGGCCCGCGATCCACCGAGGGCCACGGCCTGGACGGCGGGAAGTGCGGCGAGGCGGTCGGCGGTGGCGTCGAGGAAGGCGGAGTCGGGGAGGGAGGGGACGCAGACCGGGCGGGCAGGGTCCGGGTGGGAGGTCATGGCGGCAGCGTACGTAACCGGGCTCCGGGATTCGATTGTCAGTGGGGTCCGCTTCAATGAGAGGTGTCCATCACAGAGCGTCACGGAAGGCCCTGGGTCGGGGCTGCCGGACGCCACGGGGGAGGCGGCGAGAGTGGACTGCGGGATGCACGAGGAGGACGGCCGGCGCTATGTCTCGCTGGCCGGGCTGCGGCTGCGGGGCTGGAAGGGCGCCTTGGTGCGCCGGCTGCTCGGGCCGCCGGACCGGCTCAGTCTCGATCCACGGGTGCGGGGTGCGCCGCAGGTGCGGCTGTACCGCCTGGAGCGGGTCGAGGCCGCCGAGCGGATCGGGGAGGTGCGACCGCCGGTGACGGGCGGGCGGGTTCCGTCGTCGGGAAATTCGGATGCGGGCGCGATCCTGCGCCCGGATGATCGGCGGGTTGTCCGCGACCGGCCCAGGAGTGTCATGATCCAGCGCGTCACCTCCCCCGCCCTCTTCCCACCCCCCGCCTATTCCCACGCCTCCGTCGTCGAGACCGGCACCAAGCTGGCCTTTCTCGCCGGGGCGGTACCGCTCGACGCCGAGGGGGAGTTGGTCGGGGCGGGGGACCCGGTGCGGCAGGCCGAGCAGGTCATCGCCAATCTCCGTGCGCAACTGCATGCCGTGGAAAGCGACTTGGCGCATGTGCTGACGACCGATGTGTACGTGGTGAGCGGCGACACCGCGGTCCTGTCCGCGGTGTGGGAGGTCGTCGAGGCGTCCGGACTCAGCGTGGGGCCGCACTCGTCGACCCTTCTCGGAGTGGCGTGCCTGGGATACGCCGGGCAGTTGGTGGAGATCACGGCGACCGCGGTCGTCCCCGAACACCGGAAGGAAGACCGGAGGGAGAACCGGACGGAAGCCCTTCAGGAAGACCGTCGGGACGACGCCGAGCAGGAGGACGTACGACCATGAGCCGCCCCGAAGCCCTCGTCACCCTGCGTCGGGCGACCGCCCCGGACGCGGCCTGCGCCGCCGACGTCTGGCTGCGTTCCTTCGCCGCCGCCCTGCCGACGGTCGTCAGCCCCCGCTCGGACGAGGAGGTGCGCACCCACTTCCGGAAGGTCGTGGTGCCGCTGCGGGAGACATGGGTGGCCGAGGCCGTGAGCGACGGCGCGATCGTGGGGGTGATGGTCCTCGACGGCAGCCTGCTGTCCCAGCTCTACCTCGATCCCGACTGGCGTGGACGCGGCATCGGTGACCGCTTCGTCGCCCTGGCCAAGGAACGCAGCCCGGAGGGGCTGGGCCTGTGGACCTTCCAGGTCAACCGGCCCGCCCACCGGTTCTACGAGCGGCACGGCTTCGTCGCCGTCGAGCACACGGACGGCGACGGGAACGAGGAGCACGAGCCGGATGTGCGGTACGAGTGGCGTCCGTGAGGTCACCTCGACGGCAGCGCGGGCACGACGCGGCGCCAGCGCGGGGCATCCGACGGCCGCGCGGGGGCATCGCGAGGTCATGACAGGGCCGTTCTCACGTCACCCCGTTCCCCGGGTGCCACACCCGCCTCTTCGGCACCGGCTTCGCATAGCTCCCCGCCCGGCTCGTCGTCAGTCCCAGCGCCACCAGCGACTCGGCCAGCTTCACCGCCGCCGCGACCCCGTCGACCACCGGGATCCCGAGCTTCTCCCCCACCGTGCGCTGGAGTCCCGTCATCCCGGCACAGCCCAGCACCAGGACCTCCGCGCCGGCCCGGCACGCCTGCTCGGCGGCCACGAGGAACGCCGCTTCGGTGCGCTCGGCTCCCCCGCCCTCACCGCCGTCCCCGCCCGCGAGGTCGAGGACGCTGAGCCCCGTGCCGACGACGGCGGCGCAGTTGCGGCCCACACCCGCGAGTTCCAGGCTGTCCTCGATCTGGCCGCACGACCGCTCCAGCGTGGTGACGACCCCGTACCGGCGGCCCAGCAGACAGGCCAGATGGGCGGCGGCCTCGGTGATGTCGACGACCGGCACGTCCACCAACTCCCGCACGCCCTCGCGTCCGTGCTCCCCGAAACCGGCCATGACCACGGCGTCGTACGGCGGACCGTCGTACGTGCGCAGCAGGTCGATGACCGCCGCGGCCGAGAGATAACTGTCGAGCCAGCCCTCCGCGGACTCGGGACCCCAGGCCGGGGTCAGTCCGGTCACGGTGGTGCCCGGGCCTGCCGCGGCCCGGGCACCTCGTGCGATGTCCTCGGTCATCTCCTGCGTGGTGTTGCAGTTGGTGACGACGATCCGCACGTTTCTCAGACCTCCACGGGCTTCTCGGTCACGACAGCGGGGCCGGCCGCACGGTCGTCGCGGCACAGCAGCGCGTACAGCCCGGCCGCCAGCGCCGTACCGATGAACCACGAGTACGGGGCGACGTCGCTGAACGTCTTCACCAGTGCGAGCACCCCGGCGACCGCCGCCGCGGGCAGGAACGCCCACAGGGCCTTGGGGTTGACGCCCTTGCGGTAGTAGTAGCGGGAGCCGGGGGTGGCGTCGAACAGTTCGTTCACGTCGACCTTGCCACGCTTGACCCAGTAGTAGTCGAGCATGATCACGCCGAACAGCGGGCCGAGGAAGGCGCCGAGGCCGCCGAGGAAGTAGTTGACGACGGTCGGGTTCGAGAAGAGGTTCCACGGGGTGACGACCAGCGCGGCCACCGTGCTGATCATGCCGCCGATCCTGAAGGTGATCTTCTGCGGCCAGACGTTGGCCAGGTCGTACGCCGGTGAGACGAAGTTGGCGACGATGTTGACGCCCATGGTGGCGATGGCGAAGGTCAGCGCGCCCAGCACCATCACCCAGGTGTTGCCCACCTTGGCGACCAGCTCCGCCGGGTCGGTGATGGCCTCGCCCCAGACCTCCAGCGAGCCCGCGGTGACGATCACCGAGACGACCACGAACGCCGTCGAGTTGATGGGCAGGCCCCAGAAGTTGCCGCGGCGCACGGTGCGGTAGTCCGGCGCGAAGCGGGAGAAGTCGCAGAAGTTCAGCATCAGCGTGCCGTAGGTGGCGAGGATCAGCCCGATCGCGCCGAACCACTGCCGCCACTGCTCGCCCACGGAGACCGGGTGCGGGGTGGAGGTGAGCGAGATGCTCCAGCCGGCCTTGGCCAGGACCCACACGGCGAGCGCGATCATCACGAGCCAGATCGCCGGGCCGCAGAAGTCCTGGAACTTGCGCACCGACTCCATGCCCTGGCTGATGATCAGCGCCTGGAGGAGCCACAGCGAGACGAAGGAGACCCAGCCGAGCGCGTCCAGGCCGAGGAAGGAGCTGTGGGTCCACGACTCCAGGCCCGGCCAGGCCGCCAGCAGCATCACGTTGACCGCGACGGAGGCCAGGTAGGTCTGGATGCCATACCACATGATGGCGATCACGGCCCGGATGAGGGCGGGGATGTTCGCGCCCCACACGCCGAAGCTGATACGGCTGACGACGGGGAAGGGGACGCCGTGGGCCTGGCCGATCCTGCCCATCCAGTTCATGCCGATATAGATGATCACGAAGCCGACGAGCAGGGACGTGAAGACCTGCCACACGTTCATGCCGAGGACCAGCAGGCCGGCCGCGAACGTGTAGTTGCCGAGGTTGTGGACGTCGGACATCCACAGGGCGAAGAGGTCGAAGACCTTCCAGTTGCGCTTGCCCGCGGGCGCGAGGTCTTCGTTGGTGAGCCGGGGGTCGGGGACGAACGCTGATGTGCCGGTGGCTTCGACACTGTCGGCGAGGGACACGGGGCCTCCAGGAGCGAGGGGAGCCGAGGGGACGGAGGGCTGCTATCCGGGTCGTTTGGTATACCAAACTGCGGTCATGGTCCTCCCGTCAACCGTTCCGACCGATGTCGCTCCCGTTAACGCTCCGTAAAACACCCTCAGGGTCGGCGAGGATGGGCTCATGAGCTCCACGACGAAGATCGAACCCCTGGGCGCGGTGCGCGAGCGCGTCCTCGTCACCCTGCGGCAGGAGATCATCGCGGGGGGCCTCCGCCCCGGCGACCGGCTCGTCGAACGCGAGCTGGCCGAGCGCTTCGGGGTCTCCCGGGTTCCGGTCCGCGAGGCGATCCGCGCCCTGGTCGCCGAGGGGTTCGTCCACTTCGAGACCCCGCGCCGCACGGTCGTACGCCGCCTGACCCCGAACGACGTCAAGGAGCTCTTCGAACTGCGCGAGGCCCTGGAGGTCTACGCGGCCGGACTCGCCGCGATCCGGGCCACACCGGAGGACCTCGCCGAGGTCGAGGCCCTCCTCGGCCTCGCGTCCGCCGCGACCGAGGCGGCCGACGCCGAGGCCATCACCGACATCAACAGCCGCCTCCACGACCGCATCGTGGCGATGGCGGGCAACGGCCTGCTGACGGCGGCCCTCGAACCGGTCGCCGGCCGACTGCGCTGGATGACCCGGCGCAACGAGGAGTGGACCCAACTCCTCGTGGAACACCGCGAGTTGTACGAGGCAATCGCCTCCGGCGACCCGGAGCGCGCGCGGACCCACGCACTCACCCACGTACAGACCAACTACCGCTCGACGGTACGGCAGTTGTTCGAGGACACCGGCGAACTGCGTTAGGCCGTGTCCGGCGGATCGTGTGACTGCCGCAGCCTTGGTTCATTGCCATGCTCATGGGATGCGGAGATCTCACCAATGAAGAATGGGCCCGGCTGAAGCCGCATCCGCCGAAGTCCGGTCAGCGCGGGGGCCGTTGGGAGAGCCCTCGCTTCGAGGGAACCGGATGCGCACCATCGTCCGTCGTTCAGGCCCGGGTGTAGCCGCCGTCGACGAAGAGTTCGGCGCCGGTGACGAACGACGAGGCGGCCGAAGCCAGGAAGAGGGCGGCCTCGGCGATTTCCTCGGCGTCGGCCAGCCGCCCCAGTGGCACGACGTCCTCGGCGAACCGGTCGACGTCCGGCCCCGCGGCACGCAGCAGGGCAGGCGTCCGCGTGGGTCCCGGGCTGAGGACGTTGACCCGGAATCGACGCTCTCGCGATTGCCGGGCCCAGTTGTGCACCAGGTTGCTCAACGCCGCCTTCGAGGCGCTGTAGACCTCCAGGTGCTCATTGGGGCGCACGCTGTTGCTTGAGCCGATGACCAGGATGGAGGCGTTCTCCGCCAGCAGCGGAAGCGCCTTCTGGACGGTGAACAGTGGGCCCTTGACGTTGACGGCGAGTGTCAGGTCGACGTTCGCCTCGGTGTGGGCGCCGAGCGTGGCGTCCGCGACGATTCCCGCGTTGGCCACCAGCACGTCGATGCGTCCGGCCTCCTCCTGGAGCGGGCCCGGGAACAGTTCTGGGCGACCGGCTATGCAGGAACCCGGATGGACGACATCGCCCAGGCGACCGGCCTGGGCAAGGGCAGTCTGTACGGCGCGTTCGGCGACAAGGGCAAGCTGTTCCACCGTGTGTTCGGCGACTGGTGCACCGCAGTCGTTGAGGTGGCCGAAGGGCGGCTGGCAGGTGGCCCGGACGCAGAGGCCTTGGTCCGGCTGTCGGGATACGTGCACCTGATGGCGGAGAACACCGCCTCCGACACCGAGCGCCGCGGATGCCTGTTGGCCAAGGGCGCGGCGGAACTGGCCCAGCACGATCCGACGGTCGCCGGACGGTCGGCCGAGACGATGACGGCACTGCTGACCCTGCTGCGGACGGAGATCAGCGCGGCCCAGCGCCACGGCGACATCGACAGCGCCGCGGATCCGGAGCGGTTGGCGGCACTGCTGCTGACGGTGGTCCGCGGTATCGAGGCGGTAGGCAAGGCCGGCCTGGCCCCGGAGACGCTGCGGAACATCGCGGATACCGCACTGGCAGTCCTGCCCGTGCCCGAGGGGCGAAAGCGCCTCGCCACCGGGCGCAGTCCGGCCCGCAGAAACGAACTTGGCGCCAACACCGCCACATGACCCGCCGGACAGTGCCTGGCCGACCGCGCACTCGACCGCTCGCCCATCCACCGATCGGCCGGCACACCTGTCCGCGTACCTGTTCGGTATGCCCGTTCGGTGTGCCTATTCCGCGTACTTGTCCGTCGCTGCCACGAGCGCCTCCGCCATGCCCGGCGCCCCCGCGTTGTGGCCCACGTCGTCCACGACGACCACCTCGCTCCCCGGCCAGGCGTGGTGGAGCCGCCAGACGGTGCCGAGCAGATTGCCGAGATCGAGGCTCCCCTGGACGAGGGTGCCGGGAATGCCCTTGAACAGCGGTGCGTCACGCAGGACGACACCCGCGTCGTTGCCCTCCCCGAGGAAACTGTCGTTGCCCCAGTAGTGCGTGACGGTGCGGGCGAATCCCCTCCGGAACGCCGGATCCTCGTACCGTGCGACCGAACGCGGGGGCGCGGGCACGATCGCCGTCTCCCAGTCGGTCCAGGCCCGCGCGGCCCGCTCCCGCACCTCGACGTCCGGCGACTCGATCAGCCGGTTGTACGCGGCCGCGAGATTCCCGTCCCGCTCACCGGCCGGCAGCTCACCGACGAAGCGCGCGAACGCCTCCGGGAAGATCTGCCCAAGTCCCCTGGTCAGCAGGGCCACTTCGGGGTTCGCCCCGGTCGCGATCCCCGTCAGCACCAGCTCGGACACCACCGCCGGATGCGTCTGCGCGTACCTCAGCCCGAGCACCGACCCCCAGGACACGCCCCACACCAGCCACCGGCCGATCCCCAACTCCCTCCGCAGCAGCTCCAGATCGGCGATGAGGTGAGCCGTCGTATTGACGCTCATGTCGGTGTCGTGGTCACTCGCCGCCGGCGTCGAACGCCCGCAGCCGCGTTGGTCGAGCAGCACGATCCGGTACGCCTCCGGATCGAACAGCCGCCGGAAGTACGGCGTACAGCCTGAGCCCGGCCCACCGTGCAGCACCAGTGCGGGCTTGCCGTGCGGGTTCCCGCACGCCTCCCAGTACACCCGGTTGCCGTCACCGACATCGAGCATGCCGTGGTCGTGGGGGTCGATCTCCGGGTAGAGAGCCATCCGACGACCCTAACTTTCGTACGCCTGTTCAGGTGTCGGTGTCGGCAGTCCCGCCGCCTCCCCCGCCGTGCGCAGCACGTCCCGCAGCATCGCCGGGGTGAGCCGACCGGTGAAGGTGTTGCGCTGGCTGACATGGAAGCAGCCGAAGAGGTCCAGGCCGTCGTGGCCGTCGAGCCGCACACGGGTGCCGTGGCCGAACGCGGGGCGCGGGCGCGGCACGCTCCAGCCCGCCTCCCCGAACGCGGGCAGCGCGGCCTGCCATCCGAAGCCGCCGAGCACGACCGCGGCCCGCAGTGTCGGCCGCAGCAGGTTCAGCTCCCGTACGAGCCAGGGCCGGCAGGTGTCCCGTTCCTCGGGGGTGGGCTTGTTGGCGGGCGGTGCGCAGTGCACCGGCGAGGTGACACGCACCCCGTGCAGTTCCAGGCCGTCGTCGGCCGCGACCGAGGTGGGCTGCGAGGCGAGCCCCACGTCGTACAGCGCCTCGTACAGGACGTCTCCGGAACGGTCACCGGTGAACATCCGGCCGGTCCGGTTGCCGCCGTGCGCGGCCGGGGCGAGGCCGATGATCAGCAGCCGGGCGTCCGGCGGTCCGAACCCGGGCACCGGACGGCCCCAGTACGTCCAGTCGGCGAAGGCCGCGCGCTTGGTCCGGGCCACCTCCTCACGCCAGTCGACCAGCCTCGGGCAGGCCCGGCAGCCCGCGATCCGCTCGTCGAGGCCGGTAAGACCGGCGAGCCCGCTGCTGTCCATCCCTCCACGGTACGGAAGCGCCGCAGCCGCCGCCGTCCTGGCCCACCCACGCCGGGCGCCGGGCCCCCGGAAAAACCCGCCAGACCCGCCGGGCACGGGGCACTAAGGTCGGAGCATGGCTGCTGAGCACACGGACGACCACAGGACGGGCGGGGCGGGCCCGGCGGACAGGGCCGACGGGTCCTCCGCTGCCGACGAGTCCGGCGCGGACACGGCCGGCGCCGCCGAGGCCAAGGACACCGACCCCAAGGTCGACGCCGCCGTGGCCGCAGCCGAGGCAGCCGCTCCGCAGCACGGCGAGACGGTGCGCATCGACAGCTGGGTCTGGTCGGTCCGGCTGGTCAAGACACGTTCCATGGGCGCGACCGCCTGCCGGGGTGGGCACGTCAGGGTGAACGGCGAGCGCGTGAAGCCCGCGTACTCCGTGCGCATCGGCGACGAGGTGCGCGTGCGTCAGGAGGGCTGGGAGCGGGTCGTCATCGTCAAGCGCCTGATCCGCAAGCGCGTCGGCGCCCCCGTGGCCGCCCAGTGCTACGTCGACAACAGTCCCCCGCCCCCGCCCCGCGAGGCCGTCGCGCCCGCCGGTATCCGCGACCGCGGCGCCGGCCGTCCGACCAAGCGCGACCGCCGTGAGATGGAACGTCTGCGCGGAACACCGGGAAGCCCCCAGGAGCCCCCGCAAGGACACTGACCGGGGGCGGGTCGGAGCCAGGCCGGAGCCACGACGAAGATCGGGCCGGATCCAGGAAGAGGAACAGGCGGGAGTCCGGCGGGAGCCAGGCCGACACCACGGCGGAGAACAGGCCGGTGACGGCAGTGGCGCCCGGGGCGAAAGCCGACCCGGACACCACCACCGTCACCGTGACCATCACCGGCGTGGCGTGGCGCGACGCGTTCCCTCACGCCGGTCGCCGCACCACCCGCAGCAGTCGCAGCAGCCGCTCGTTCTGCTCGCGCCGGGCCCAGGCGATGAGAGCGAGCGGCACGATCAGGATGAGCGGTGTCGCCGCGTTCTCTCCGTTGAAGTACGTGAGGGTGACGACGAACGCCCCCACCATCAGCCCGCTCAACGCCATGGCGGCCACCGACTGCAACACCGGGATCAACAGCGCGATCCCGCCGGCCAGTTCGAGGACACCGATCGCGTACATTCCCGCGCTCCCCCAGCCCATCTCGTCGAAGCCCTCGGCGGCCGAGGGGTGGGCGATCAGCTTGGGGAGCGCGCTCGCGATCACATAGAAGAGGGCGAGGAAGATCTGCAGGCCGCGCAGGGCGATACGGGCCCGGCGTCCGCGAGCGGTCGAGGACTCGGCGACGACAGGGCGGGACGCCCCGGCGGAGGCGGAGGTGCCGGCGGTGACGGGGACGGTGCTCTCGGACATCGGGGTCTCCTGTGGGAAGCGGTCCGTGGTGCTTTCACAGAGGTAGACCGACCCCCGCCCCAAAACTCATCGCCACCCGGCGACTTGGTCTCTCCGACTTGCCCCTCGACGCGCTCCCCTCCCCCTCCCACTTGGCTACTCCTCCAGCTCGGCCGCCCCCTCCGGCTCGGCTGCCCCTCCGGCTAAACCGCGGGAACGGCCCGCGCCCAGGTCCCGTCCTCCGTCAGATAGCTCTCCACCTCCAGACCGACCGCCACCAACGCCGCCTCGAACTGCTCCTTCGTCAAGGGCCGGGCACGGAAGGTCTGAGTCCATGTCGCGTCCGGGAACTCGTACTCCGCACGGACCGAGTTGACGTCGTCCCCGATCGGTTCCGAGGACGCGATGCGCAGGGTGAAACCGCTCGGGTCCACGCGCTCGCGCGGCACGTCGGTGTGGTAGTCCGCGCCCTCGCGCTGAACGAGCACGCACCCGTCCTTCGCGACATGGCGCGCGCAGGTCCGCAGCAACGCCTGCCGCTCCTCGGGCTCGGCGGTGTGCACGAGGAACGAGGCGAGCAGCACCACGTCGAACGTCTCCCCCAGATCGAGGCCCTCGATCGTGCTGCGTATGGTGCGCGCCCCACGGACGCGTTGCAGCATCTCCGCGGACTCGTCTACCGCCGTGATCGTGAACCCCCGCTCCAGCAGGGGGTGGGTCATCCGCCCCACGCCGCAGCCCAGTTCCAGGATGCGCGCGCCCGCCGGCACGGCGGCGCCGATGACGTCCGGCGCGTCTCCCGCGGGCAGTCGTGAGTAGAGCTCGACCGCGCAACCGTCCGGGGTGATGGCTCCCGGCCCCGTCCCCTGATGTCCCGTTCGCATTTTCAGCTCCATGCCCGCCCAACGGACCGCGCCCGCACACCCGTTCCCACCCGGCACAGGTTCACCCGTTCGAGCTACTCCGCAACTCGACAGCGCCCAAAGGGACTTCAGCCGCGGCCGGTGGAACCCCGCCGCGCCCAGGGGGCTCGGCACCGCCCTGCGGCCGGGGAGTCCACCCCCGCCGGCCTACAGCGGGAACCAGCCGTGCCCGATGTACCAGTGCCGGCCCGCTCGCAGGTGATCGCCCACCGCCCGCTCCACCGAGGTGCGCCGCGGCAGGTCCGCCACGGGCAACTCCGGGTCGCCGAACACGAACTGGACCGGCTCGGTGTCGGCCGGTTCCGTGTCCTCGCGGGCGACCCGGAAGCGCTCCTGGAACCGGACGATGTGGGAGTCGGCCGCCAGATACTCCTTCAACTGCGGGTCGAGCAGCCAGGAGTGGCAGAGCGCGGACCGGTACTTCTCCTCGGGGAAGTGGCGCGCGAAGAACTCGTCGGCCAGTGCCAGCGAGCGGTCGCAGGCGGCCGGCAGCAGCGGGCCGAGGAAGTCGGGGATGTGGATGTTCAGACAGGGCGTACCGCGGGCCACGTCCAGCCCGGCCGCCGCGAGGACCCGCGCGGTCCGCTCGCCGTGCCGCGCCCGCTCGAACTGCAGCCGGCCCAGTTGGTACAGCTCGCCCCGGAAGTGGTGGGTGAGCCAGAACGGGGACTGCACCCCTGTGATGCCGTGCCGTCTGCGGTACACGGCCACGTTCCGTCCGAGGTCGGCGAGGGTGCGCCGGGAGACGTCGGCCGGGATTCCGCGCTCGCGGTGGTACGCGCGGGTGTGGGGCAGCGCCGCCACGAACACGTACACGGGGAAACACCGCTGCAGGGCGCCCGTGGCCCAGTCGAGTTCGAGCAGGTCGACCGCGGCGCCCACCTCGCCCATCCCCTGGACCAGCTCCTCGACCGAGGCCTCCAGCAGTCTCAGCAGTTCCGGGTCGTCCATGACCCGTCTGCCCATCCGCACGAGTGCGTTGATGTCCTCGTGCGGCACGGCCAGGTCCAGCAGAACCTCGGCCAGCTCATCGGCATCCGGAAGCACGCCCGCCCCCTCTGTTCGGACTTCTTTGATGAACGTCCGCCCTGAAGGGTACGTTCCAAGGAGGAGTCGTGATCCCGATGCGTACCGGCAGTGAACCGACGACAGCGCGCAGTGCTCTGCGGGTGCGGTTCTGGCTGAGCGTGTGGGGGCTGGTCTGGTCGGTCTTCGGGACGGCCGCCTTCGCACTGGCCGGACGGCCGGGGTGGGCGATCGCCTGCGGGGTGCTGTGGCTGGTGGTCACCGTGGACATGGCCATGATCCTCAGGCACCTCCGCCAGGGCCCCCACTATCAGCCGGGCCCCGACATCCCGCCCTACCGCCCCCCGGAGGACCGTCGGCCTTAGGACTGTCGGCCTCAGGGCCGCCGGGCCCGCCCACCGCCGCCCCGCGACCGCTGTCCCGGCCCGACCCTCACGACTCGAAGCGGGCGGCCCGCAGGTACTGCGGGTTCGGGTCCAGTGCCGCCGCCAGGCGGAAGTGGCGCCTGGCCTGTTCGGGCCGGGCCTGCCGCTCATAGGTCCGGGCGAGCGCGAAGTGTGCGAACGCGTTGTCCGGCTCCCGCTCCAGGACGATGGTGAACTCCAGCTCGGCGGGCCTCAGTTGCGCGGCGGCGAAGAACGCGCGGGCACGCAGCAGCCGGGCGGCGGTGTTCTCCGGGTGTACGGCGATCACCGCGTCGAGCAGTTTCACCGCGCCCCGCGGGTCCCGTGCGGCGAGCAGGTGCTCGGCGGCACGGAAGTCGATGACATGCGTCTCCGGAGTACGTCCGGTCGAACCGCTGGTGTCGGGCACGGCAGAGTCCTTCCCTCACTCAGCGGGTTCAACGCCCGGACCGGGGGCGCTATTCCTGAGGCTGCCGGGGCGAGGGCCCTCGCGTGTGGGCTCGGTGCACGAGGTCGGCCCAGACCTCCTTGACCCGCTGCTCCAGCTGCTCCAGCGGTACGTCGTTGTCGACGACGATGTCCGCGATCTCCAGGCGCTGGTCGCGGGTCGCCTGCGCGGCCATGCGGGCGCGGGCGTCCGCCTCGGTCATCCCGCGCCGCCCGACCAGGCGGTCGAGCTGGGTCTCGGGGGGCGCGTCGACGACGATCACGACGTCGTACAGCGGCGCGAGGCCGTTCTCGGTGAGGAGGGGGACGTCATGGATGACGACGGCGTCCTCGGCGGCGGCCGATTCGAGCTCGCGGGAGCGGGTGCCCACCAGGGGGTGCACGATCGAGTTCAGGACGGCGAGCTTCTCGGGGTCGGCGAAGACGATGGAGCCGAGCCGGGGGCGGTCCAGTGTTCCGTCGGCGGCGAGCACCTCCGCGCCGAAGGCCTCGACGACCGCGGCGAGCCCGGCCGTACCCGGCGCGACCACCTCGCGCGCGATCCGGTCCGCGTCGACCAGCACGGCACCGCACGCGACGAGCAGCCGTGACACCTCACTCTTACCGGCACCGATGCCGCCGGTCAGGCCCACCTTCAGCATGAGCCGAAGCTTAGGGCCTGCCACCGACAACGCACCCGGCGGGAGGCAAGAGAGCGGCTAGCCCTCGCCCTCCCGCTCCGCCAGGAACTTCTCGAACTCCAGCCCGATCTCGTCCGCCGACGGGATGTCGACGGGCTCGGCGAGCATGTTGCCGCGGGTCTCGGCGCCCGCGGCGGCGTCGTACTGGTGCTCCAGGCCCTGGACGAGGGCGACGAGTTCCTCGTCGCCCTCCTGGATCTGGCGGTCGATCTCGGTCTGGGTGCGGTGCGCGTCCGTGCGCAGGGCGTGCGCGATGCCGGGCAGGACCAGCCCGGTGGCGGCCGTGATGGCCTCCAGGACGGTCAGCGCCGCGTCCGGGTACGGGGAGCGGGCGATGTAGTGCGGGACGTGCGCGGCGACGCCCAGCACCTCGTGTCCGGCCTCCATGAGGCGGTACTCGACCAGGGCCTCGGCGCTGCCGGGCACCTGGGCCTCGTCGAAGGGGCTGCGGTGGCCCGGGACGAGGTCGTTGCGGTTGCCGTGCGGGGTGAGGCCCACGGGGCGGGTGTGCGGGACACCCATGGGGATGCCGTGGAAGTTCACCGCCAGGCGGACGCCGAGGCGCTCCACGATCTGTTGGACGGCCGCGGCGAAGCGCTCCCACTCCACGTCGGGCTCGGGCCCGGCGAGCAGCAGGAAGGGTGCCCCGGTGGCGTCCTGGACGAGGTGCACCTCGATGGTGGGCTCCTCGTACTCGACCCAGCGGTCGCGCTTGAACGTCAGCAACGGGCGGCGGGCACGGTAGTCCACCAGCCGGTCGTGGTCGAAGCGGGCGACGACCTGGTGCGGCAGCGTGTCGAGGATCCGGTCGACGATCTGGTCGCCGGTCTCGCCCGCGTCGATGTAGCCGTCGAAGTGGTAGAGCATGACAAGACCGGCCGACTCCTGGGCGAGCGCCATGTCGACCACGGCGAGGCCCTTCGGCTCCCATGCGTACAAACCCTGCGGATCAAGCACTGTGACCGCTCCTCCTCGTGTTCGTACTGCACAACGCGGTGCAGAGCGTGGGCATTCCCGCCCGCGCCCCTGATCAGGCACCTCTTACAGCCTTTTCATGTGCCACTGCGGTGTGTCACCGCCTCAAGAGGGCTCCACGCGCGCGTGGAGTGCGGTCACGGCCTTCCGCGCGGAGGTGAATGGCCCCGGTGCTGCCGGGCGTCGGTGTGGACGCATCTCGAACGGCCGGATACGGCCCGGCGGTTACGCGTGTGCCGCGCAGGTATCCGCACGGGTGGCGGCGCACGCACCGAGGGCCCGTATCCCAGTGGGATACGGGCCCTCGGCTATGAAGAGCTACTCCGAAGAGCTACTGCTCGGTGATCAGCTCTGGCCGCCGGCCAGCTTCTCACGCAGAGCGGCAAGCGCCTCGTCCGAAGCAAGCGCGCCGGAGTTGTCCGGACCCTCGGAGGAGTACGAACCGCCGCCGCCGCCACCGCCGCTGCCACCGGCCGCGGCCGGAGCCGCAGCCTCGCTGCCGCCCTCGGCGGCAGCGGCCTCGTCCGCCTCGCGGGACTTGATGACCTGAGCCTGGTGCTGCTCGAAGCGCGTCTGCGCCTCGGCGTACTGGGTCTCCCAGACCTCACGCTGCGACTCGAAGCCTTCGAGCCAGTCGTTGGTCTCGGGGTCGAAGCCCTCGGGGTAGATGTAGTTGCCCTGGTCGTCGTACGACGCGGCCATGCCGTACAGCGTCGGGTCGAAGTCGACCGCGGACGGGTCGGCACCGAAGGCCTCGTTGGCCTGCTTCAGCGAGAGGCTGATGCGACGGCGTTCGAGGTCGATGTCGATGACCTTGACGAAGATCTCGTCGTTGACCTGGACGACCTGCTCCGGGATCTCCACGTGGCGCTCGGCCAGCTCGGAGATGTGGACCAGACCCTCGATGCCCTCGTCCACGCGGACGAACGCACCGAACGGAACCAGCTTCGTGACCTTGCCGGGCACGACCTGGCCGATCTGGTGGGTCCGGGCGAACTGCTGCCACGGGTCTTCCTGCGTCGCCTTCAGTGACAGGGAGACACGCTCGCGGTCCATGTCGACGTCGAGAACCTCGACGGTGACTTCCTGGCCGACCTCGACAACCTCGGAGGGGTGGTCGATGTGCTTCCAGGAAAGCTCGGAGACGTGCACGAGACCGTCGACGCCACCCAGGTCCACGAAGGCACCGAAGTTGACGATCGAGGAGACCACGCCGGAGCGGACCTGACCCTTCTGCAGGGTCGTGAGGAACGTCTGGCGGACCTCGGACTGGGTCTGCTCCAGCCAGGCACGGCGGGACAGGACCACGTTGTTGCGGTTCTTGTCCAGCTCGATGATCTTGGCCTCGAGCTCCTTGCCCACGTAGGGCTGGAGGTCGCGGACACGGCGCATCTCGACGAGAGAAGCCGGCAGGAAGCCACGGAGGCCGATGTCGAGGATGAGACCACCCTTGACGACCTCGATGACGGTACCGGTGACGATGCCGTCTTCTTCCTTGATCTTCTCGATGGTGCCCCAGGCGCGCTCGTACTGGGCGCGCTTCTTCGAGAGGATCAGGCGGCCTTCCTTGTCCTCCTTCTGGAGAACAAGGGCTTCGATCTCGTCGCCGACCTTGACGACCTCGTTCGGGTCGACGTCGTGCTTGATCGAGAGCTCGCGGCTCGGGATCACGCCTTCGGTCTTGTAACCGATGTCGAGCAGGACCTCGTCCCGGTCGACCTTCACGATGACGCCGTCGACGATGTCGCCGTCGTTGAAGTACTTGATCGTCTCGTCGATCGCGGCGAGGAATGCTTCCTCGTTACCGATGTCGTTGACCGCTACCTGCGGAGTGGTAGAGGTGGTCTCGGTGCTGCTCGTCATGTGGGAAAGGGCTCCGGTACGGACGGTGAGTCGTAGGTACTGCTCACGCCGGGAGCCCGTTTCGCACTGTAGAAGGCCGGACAGCCAAGGAAGCGCGCCTCCGGCAGAACCGGTGATACGCCTCAAGAACCGAGGGGACATACATACAGATGCGAGCGCGACCTGCTACGTCTGAGGTGCGCAAGCCCGCAGCGCAACTTGTAGCATACGGGGGCAGCCGAGCAGGGTCAATGCGCGAAGGCGCACACCCGGGGCGGATCGCCGCATACCCGGCACAAAACCAGTCTCACGAGGCCACAGGGGCCCTTCGGGGTCCCCTTCGTGACGCCCGCCGGGACAGGTTGGGCGGAAGAGGCCGCAGACTAATACGACAGGAGCCGATCATCCAAGAGCCCGAAGCCACCGAGCGCGAAGCCACCGAGCCGGAAGAGGCCGAGCCCGAGGCCACCCGGCGTTCGGCCGATGTCACGGAGAGCTCCCGGGCCAACCGGGGCTGGTGGGACCGCAACGCGGACGACTACCAGGTCGAGCACGGCACGTTCCTCGGCGACGACCGCTTCGTGTGGTGTCCCGAGGGCCTCGACGAGGTGGAGGCCGAGCTGCTCGGCCCGCCCGAGGAGCTGAAGGGCCGGGACGTCCTGGAGATCGGCGCCGGCGCGGCCCAGTGCGCGCGCTGGCTGGCCGCTCAGGGTGCCCGGCCGGTGGCCCTGGATCTCTCCCACCGCCAGCTCCAGCACGCGCTGCGCATCGGCGGATCGTTCCCGCTGGTGTGCGCCGACGCGGGCGCGCTGCCGTTCGCGGACGGCTCCTTCGACCTGGCCTGCTCGGCGTACGGCGCGCTGCCCTTCGTCGCCGACCCGGTGCTGGTCCTGAAGGAGGTGCGCCGGGTCCTGCGACCCGGTGGCCGTTTCGTGTTCTCGGTGACGCACCCGGTCCGCTGGGCGTTCCCGGACGAGCCGGGCCCGGAGGGACTGTCGGTCTCCGCCTCGTACTTCGACCGCACGCCGTACGTCGAGCAGGACGACGACGGCCGCGCGGTGTACGTCGAGCACCACCGGACGGTCGGCGACCGGGTGCGGGACGTGGTGGCCGGGGGGTTCCGTCTGGTGGACCTGGTCGAGCCGGAGTGGCCGGCCTGGAACACCGCCGAGTGGGGCGGCTGGTCCCCGCTGCGCGGGAATCTGATCCCGGGGACGGCGATCTTCGTGTGCGAGCGGGACTGATCCTCGTGTGCGAGCGCGACTGAGGGAACACACGCGCGCGGGGAGGCCGTCCTCCCGGACGTACGACACTGGGGGCGTGATCCGTTACGACGCTCTCGACGCCCTGCCCGTACGCGGTGCCCTGTCCGCTCTGGACGAGGCCCTGGACGGGCACGGCACCGCCGTGCTTGTCGCGCCGCCCGGCACCGGCAAGACGACGCTGGTGCCGCTGGCCCTGGCAGGCCTGCTGGGTGAAGGGCCGGCGCGGCGGGTGGTGGTGGCGGAGCCGCGGCGGATCGCGGCGCGGGCGGCGGCCCGGCGGATGGCGTGGCTGCTGGGCGAGAAGGTCGGCCGGAGCGTCGGCTACACCGTGCGCGGTGAGCGGGTCGTGGGGCCACGCGCGCGCGTGGAGGTCGTCACGACCGGTGTGCTGTTGCAGCGGTTGCAGCGGGACCAGGAGCTGGCCGGGGTCGATGTGGTGGTGCTCGACGAGTGTCACGAGCGGCATCTGGACGCGGACACGGTGGCGGCGTTCCTGTGGGACGTGCGCGAGACGCTGCGGCCGGAGCTGCGGCTCGTGGCGGCGTCCGCGACGACCGACGCGCAGGGGTGGGCGCGGCTGCTGGGCGGGGCTCCGGTGGTCGAGGCGGCGGGGATCTCGTACCCGGTGGAGGTGGTGTGGGCGCCGCCGGTGCGTCCGGTACGGCCGCCGCACGGCATGCGGGTCGATCCCGTGCTGCTGACCCATGTGGCGTCGCTGGTGCGGCGGGCGCTGGCCGAGCGTGCGGGGGACGTGCTGTGTTTCCTGCCGGGGGTCGGCGAGATCGCGCGGGTCGCCGGGCAGCTCGGCGACCTCGGCGCGGTGGACGTGTTGCAGGTGCACGGGCGGGCGCCCGCCGCCGTGCAGGACGCGGTGCTGACTCCGGCGGGGCGGCGGCGGGTGGTCCTGGCGACCGCCGTGGCCGAGTCCTCGCTGACGGTTCCCGGTGTCCGGGTGGTCGTCGACTCGGGGCTGGCCCGGGAGCCGCGGGTCGACCACGCGCGCGGGCTGAGCGCGCTGACGACGGTACGGGCCTCGCAGGCGGCGGGCCGGCAGCGGGCGGGGCGGGCCGGACGGGAGGCGCCGGGTGCGGTGTACCGGTGCTGGACGGAGGCGGAGGACGCCCGTCTGTCGCGTTTCCCCGCTCCGGAGATCAAGGTGGCCGACCTGACGGCGTTCGCCCTGCAGACGGCCTGCTGGGGCGATCCCGGGGCGGCCGGGCTGGCGCTGCTGGATCCCCCGCCGGGTGGGGCGATGGCGGCGGCCCGGGAGGTGTTGACGGCGATCGGGGCGGTCGACTCCGCCGGGCGGGCCACGCGGCGGGGTCTGCGGCTGGCGCGGCTGGGGCTGCATCCCCGGTTGGGGCGGGCTCTGCTGGACTCGGCCCCGGCGGTGGGGGCGGAGCGGGCCGCGGAGGTGGTGGCGTTGCTGAGCGATGAGCCGCCCCGGGAGTACGGCGACGATCTGGCGGCGGCGTTGCGGGCCGCGCGGCGCGGGGGTGAGGCGTATGCCGGGCGGTGGCGGGCGGAGGTCCGCCGGCTGCGGGCCGTCGCCGAGGAGAGTTCCCACCCGCCCACCGGTTCTCCTTCTCCGGTGCGGGCGGAGGAGGCCGAGGGGCCGGCGGCGAAGGCGCCGGACGGTGTGCCGGTGAAGATGACGGAGGACGGGCTCGTGGGGCTCGTCGCCTCTCTCGCGTTCCCCGAGCGGGTCGCCCGGGCCGACGGCGGCTCCTATCTCATGGTGTCCGGAACCCGTGCCGAGGTCGCGGAGGCCACCGGACTGCGCGGGGCCGCCTGGATCGCCGTGGCCGTCGCCGACCGTCCCGTCGGCAAGGGGCACGCGCGCGTGCGGCTCGGGGCGGTCGTCGACGAGGGCGTCGCCCGGCTGGCCGCGGGGACGCTGGCCCGGACGCGGGACGAGGTGCACTGGGCCGACGGGGACGTCGTCGCACGGCGGGTGGAGCGGCTGGGGGCCGTCGAACTCTCGGTGCGCCCGCTCAGGAACGCCGCCGCCGGTCTCGTACGGGAGGCCCTGCTCGAAGGGTTGCGGCAGGACGGGTTCGGGCTGTTGCGGTGGTCGCCCGACGCCGTCGTACTGCGCCGGCGGCTCGCCTTTCTCCGTCTGCGCCTCGGCGAGCCGTGGCCCGAGGTCTCCGACGAGGCGCTGCACGCGCGCGTGGACGAGTGGTTGGAGCCGGAGCTGGGGCGGGCACGGCGGCGGGCCGACCTCGCGCGGATCGACGCCGGGGCGGGGCTCGGCCGGCTGCTTCCGTGGGCCACCGGGGAGGCCGGGCGGCTCGACGAGCTGGCGCCCGAGCGGATCACCGTGCCCAGTGGGTCCAGGATCCGGATCGACTACGGCAACCCGGAACAGCCGGTTCTCGCCGTGAAGTTGCAGGAGATGTTCGGGTTGCAGGAGTCGCCGTCCGTGGCGGGGGTTCCCCTGCTGGTCCACCTCCTCTCCCCCGCGGGCCGGCCCACCGCCGTCACCGCCGACCTCGCCTCCTTCTGGAAGGAGGGCTACAAGGGCGTGCGGGCGGAGCTGCGGGGCCGGTATCCCAAGCACCCGTGGCCCGAGGACCCGGCCGGGGCGGAGCCGACGCGGTACACCAAGGCGCGGCTCAGGCCGTGACCGGTTCCGGTTCGGTGGTCTCGGCGGGGGCCGGGTCGTCGGGGCGGCGGCCTCGGGCCTCCAGATAGAGCGACAGGGACAGCAGGAGCGCGCCGAGGACCAGGAAGCCCCAGGGCAGGTACGAGGTCATCAGCAGGACCAGGGTGCGGTTGGACTTGACCAGGTCGACGGTGTGCTCGATGTAGTCCTCGCGCATCTTCACGTGGCCGGCGAACGCCGTCACCTTCTCGCGCCCGCCGAGCAGGCTGCCGCCGCGCAGTTCCTCCCTGTGGATCTCCTCGCCGTACACGGGGGCGCCGGTGAGGGGTTCGACCCAGAACTTGCGGACCGTGGTGTACCAGCGGGTGGTGCCGGTCTTGGCGACGGACTCGGGGGTGATGCCGGCGACGGGCATGGTGCGGGGGAAGGACACCTGGGTCCAGGGGATGGTCTGCTCGAAGTAGTAGACCTCGACGCCGCGGAAGTCGCGGGTGCCCTGGTAGTGGATGGGGGCCGTGACGCGGGCCTGCGCGTCGAAGTACTCGTAGTCCCGTTTCTCCGTCAGGAACGGCCACTTGAACTCGATGCCCTGGCGTCTGACCGGGGCGCCGTCGACCATCTCGCCGGTGGCGTGCACGGGTTCCTGGGTGTGGGCGTCGAAGATGTACCGCTCGGGAATCTTGGAGACCATCTTGCCGTCGGGTCCCTGGACGTAGGACAGGCCGTCCCAGACGACGACGTCCCGGCCCGCCGTCTTCTCGATCCGCTCGGAGGCCTCCACGTTGCCCTTGAGGGTCTGCACGATGGTGACCTTGGGGACCTTCTTCGCCTTCATCGTGCCGTAGTCGAGGAGGGTGGCGTCCTTGGCCTCCAGGACCATGTCCTGGTACTGGCCCGCCGGGATCTTCGCCAGGCGCGGGAAGGCGTACCAGCGCAGCAGGGGGGACAGCGCCGCGAAGAACACGGCGAGGGCGAGCAGGACGAGACTGGTTCTACGGCGCATCTCGGTCTCCCTCCCGAGTCGTCACGGGTGTGATGGCACCGTCGTCAGCAGCGGTTTCGGGGAGGTCCCGCCCGTCGGCGCCCCGAGGGCGGTGAGGGTGAGCACCAGGGCGAACGCGGCGGCCAGACCGGTCGCGGCGGCGATCAGGGCACGCATGCCTGCCTCCCGGCGAGCTGGAACTGATACAGCGTCAGGTCCGGCACCGTAGCAACGGGCGGGCGAGATGAGAACACGTTGCACACACAACGACGGCGCCCCCTCGGGAAAGGGGGCGCCGTCGTCGTACCGGGTCGTATCGAGTCGTACCGGGTCGTGCCGACTCGTGGGAGAGGCCGCTACGCGGAGGGACTGGCCGACTCGCTCGGGGAGGCCGAGGTCTCCGCCTCCGCCGCCGCCACGGTCAGCATGACGTTCAGTGCGGCGCCGCCCGTGGTCTCGATGCGGAGCATGAACGTGCCGGTGATGTCGTCGGAGTACAGCTTCGGCAGCTTCAACAGGCCGTTCGCGTCCGTCTTCAGGCCGGTCAGGGTGCGTACGGTCTTGCCGTCCGCGCCCTTGAAGTAGGGGCCCTTGTCGCTCTCGGTGGGGTCGAGCGCGGACTTGATCAGCGTGGCGGTGGCCGCCACCTTGTCGGCGACCGCGCCGTCGTACGTCGCCTTCACCTCGACGCGGTCGGCGAACTCGCCGCCCGGGGTGCAGGTCAGCGCGGTGTCACTGGTGCGGGTGAGGGTGTCGGCGGCGCGCTCGGCGACGGTGGCCCGGTAGTCGAGGCCGCTGATCGAGCGGCCCACGACGGTTGCCCGGACGGTGACGTCGCCGGTCTTCTCGCCCGCCTTCAGCGCGGGCGCCACGGCCACGCCGCTGCTGTTGGTGACGACCGTGGCGACGCTCTCGCCGCCGGTGAAGGTGGTGTCGGTGGCACCGACGATCGTGAAGCGGATCCGGACCTTGGCGACGGCCACACCGGCCTTGGTCTCGGCCCGGCTGCTGATCTTCTCGGTGAACGCGTCGCCCGCCTGCGCGGTGAGGTCGCTGGTGCCCGCGTCCTCCAGGTGGTCCACCGTGTCGGTGGGGGTGGGGGGCGTGGTCGGCGGCTTGGTCGACGGGGGTGTCACCGGCGGGGTGGGGCTCGGAGAGCCCGTGCCGGGCTTGTCGGGCTTGGGGCTGGGCTTGACCGAGGCCGGCGGCGAGGGCCGGGGGCCGGTCGTGCCGCCGCCGACGCTGTCGCTGTCGTCGCTGCGGTTGTCGGGCAGGGTGCCGGTGCCGTCGGGGACCTCGTGGGTGCCCTTGCGGTAGTACTCCAGCCACGTCATGACCGTGTTGAGGTAGTCCTGGGAGTTGTTGTAGCTGAGGATCGCGCTGTCGAGGTCGGTCTGGGTGGACAGGTCCCAGTCGAAGCGGCACAGGTAGTGGCCGGCGGCGAGCGCGGCGTCGTAGACGTTGTTGGGGTCCTTCTTGCCGTCGCCGTTGCCGTCGCGGCCCGCCCACTCCCAGGTGGAGGGGATGAACTGCATGGGGCCGACGGCGCGGTCGTAGGAGCTGTCCCCGTCGTAGGCGCCGTTGTCGGTGTCGCTGATGCTCGCGAAGCCGTTGCCGTTGAGCTGCGGGCCGAGGATCGGGGTGGTCGTGGTGCCGTCCGCGCCGACCCGGCCGCCGCCGGCGTGGCCCGACTCGACCTTGCCGATGGCGGCGAGGAGTTCCCAGGGCAGGTTGCAGCCGGGCTTGGCCGACCGCAGTTCGGTCGCGGCCTTCTTGTAGGCGTCCAGGACGGTCGCGGGGATGCCCGCCTCGGTCTCGGGCAGGGAGGCGGGCGTGCCTATGGTCGGCGAGGGGTTGGGGCTGTTCAGCGGCGGCAGGTCCGTGTAGTACGGCGAGTTGCCGGTCGCGCCGCCGTCGTCGGCGGCCGCGTCGGGCGTGGTCTCGGCGCCGGTGGTGGCGGTTCTGTTGCCCTGGTCGTCGGCCATCGCGCCGGGCCCCTGCGAGGCGGACAGTGCCGCGACCGCGAGCGCGGCCACGGCGGTGGTAGCCGCACCCTTGCGCAGCCTCCTGCCGAATTGCGCCGCCATAAGGTGAATCCCTCCCGTGGACGCCCGAGCGCCCGTCTCTGCCTGCCGCGCCGTCTGCCGCGCTTGTCCTCGCCCGTCTGGCACGCGTCTGTCGCATGTCAGTCGCACTCGACCTGTTGTGACGATCGAGATGCCGGGACGGTTGCCCCCTCGCGGCGACGTTCATGCGCTGTCCACCGCTCCGACGGAAATCCCCGGCACGGTGGCCCAGGCGACCCTACGACAACTTCCTTTCCTCGGGCACCCGTTCGTGCCCGATTTTCACCGGTTGGCCATGTGCGATCGTGGCGTGTCGGCCACTCACGCCCAAGGAGCCCCGTTGCCGTTCACTTTGAGCCATGCGGCAGCGGTACTGCCCGCCGTGCGCACCGACGGAACGGGCCGGGGTCCCCTGGTGCCGGCCGCGCTCGTGGCGGGCTCCTTCGCGCCCGACATGACCTACTACGCGGCGAGTGTCCTGCCCGGGGCCATGGAGTTCGGCGAGTTCACGCACTCCTTCACCGGGGTCTTCACCCTCGACGTGCCGGTCGCCTGGGCCCTGGTCGGGCTGTGGCTGCTGGTCCGGGAACCGCTGGTGGCGCTGCTCCCGCCGGCCCGGCAGCGGCGGGTGGCGACGCTGACGCGCTGCGGGGCGCCACGCGCGCGCGTACGGCCCGGTGCGGTGGCGTGGTGGTACGTGTCCGCCGTGCTGGGCGCGCTGACCCATGTCGTGTGGGACGCGTTCACCCATCTCGACCGGTGGGGGATGCGGCTCTTCCCCGTCCTCGGCGAGACGGTGACCGGCTCCCCTCTGTACTGGTATCTGCAGTACGGCGGTTCCGCACTCGCCGCGGTCGTGATCGCCGTGTTCGTCGCCTGCGCGCTACGGCGGACGCCCGCGGCCGATCCGGTGGGGGTGCCGGCGCTGTCGGCACGGGACCGGTGGTGGGCCGGTGCGGTGATCGGCGGCTGCGCGGTGGTCGGGGCGGTGCAGCGGGCGACGCGGTGGTGGGAGTACTGGGGGTCCACCGCGAAGCCCTGGGAGCTGATCCCGACGCTGTGCTTCGGGGCGGGCGCGGGCCTGTTCCTCGGGCTCGTGCTGTCCGCCGCGGGGATCAGGCTGTGGCGTCCGGCCCGGGCCGGTGAAGGGCCCGCGGTGGGCGAGGAGACGCGGAGCGGGCAGACCGCGCGCTGACGGCCGTGAACACCGTGAACGTGCCCATCGGGCGGGAGCGGGGCAGCAGCGTGAGCGCCAGGGCCAGATAGCCGCGGCCCAGATCGGCCCACAGCCGCCAGGCGGACGCCTCGCCCTCCTGTCGTACGGTGTCCCGCTCGCGGCGGCCGAGTCGGCGCCGGGTGCCCGCGGCGGCGTGCCGCAGGCCGGCCGTGAGGCCGCGGGGGACGCGGGCGACGGTCGCTCCGCGCAGGGTGGCGGCCAGCTCCGTGGGGGCGGTGGCGACCGCCCGGCGCAGGGCCGTGGCCGGGTCGGTGGGAATGCGGGCGGTACTCGCGGCGACCGCGAACGCCGGGACCGACGGCGGGGGCGGCGCCGGCGGGGCCGCGTCGGCGTGCGCCGGGGTGTTGGCCGTCCGGCGGTGGAGCGTGCGTATACCCATGGCCGCATCCTTACGGTCGGAGCGGCCGGGGGGCGTCCTCGCGGGGGCCACGCGAGTGACGGATTCCTCCGGGGGTGGCGTTCGGCCGTTCCGCTGCGCGCCGAGCCGCCTCGCAGGGTGGGCGCGGGACCGTGCCCGGCGGCCGGCGCCCCGTCTCCGCCGTACCGCCGAACGCACCCTCCGCGCCCCGCCCCCCCGGGCCGGCCCCGCCCCGCTCCGGCTCAGCACTGCCTGCTGCCTGCTGCCTGCTGCCTGCCGAAGGAGGGCACGTTCGTCGCCCCGCGCGCCACGAACGCCCCTCCATCGAACCGCCGGAGGCTAGTGCGCTGCCGATTCCCAGTCCGGGCCGACACCCACCGAGACGTCCAGGGGGGCCCGGAGGTGGACGGCGTCGGCCATTTCGTGGCGCAGGAGTTCCTCGGTGGCCGCCCGCTCGCCGGGGGCGATCTCCAGGACGATTTCGTCGTGGACCTGGAGCAGCATGCGGGACTTGAGGTCCGCCTTCTCCAGCGCCCGGCCCACATTGAGCATGGCGATCTTGACGATGTCCGCGGCGGTCCCCTGGATGGGCGCGTTGAGGGCCATCCGCTCGGCGGCCTCGCGGCGTTGACGGTTGTCGCTGTTGAGGTCGGGGAGGTAGCGGCGGCGCCCGAAGAGCGTCGCCGTGTAGCCGGTCGCCCTCGCCTCGTCCACGGCCCGGCGCAGATAGTCCCGTACGCCGCCGAAGCGCTCGAAGTACGCGTCCATCAGGGCACGGGCCTCACCCGCGTCGATGTTCAGCTGCTGGGAGAGGCCGAAGGCGGAGAGGCCGTACGCGAGGCCGTACGACATCGCCTTGATCTTGCGTCGCATCTCCGCGTCCACCGCGGCGGGCTCCACCCCGAACACCTGGGCGGCGGCCGTGGTGTGCAGGTCCTCACCGGAGGTGAACGCCTCGATGAGGCCCGCGTCCTCGGACAGGTGGGCCATCACGCGCAGTTCGATCTGGCTGTAGTCGGCGGTCATGAGGGACTCGAAGCCCTCGCCGACGACGAAGCCGCGCCGGATCGCCCGCCCCTCGTCGGTGCGGACCGGGATGTTCTGCAGGTTCGGGTCCGTGGACGACAGCCGGCCGGTCGCCGCGACCGTCTGGTTGAACGTGGTGTGGATGCGGCCGTCCGCCGCGACCGTCTTGATGAGGCCCTCGACGGTGACCCGCAGCTTGGCCTGTTCCCGATGCCGGAGCATGATCACCGGCAGTTCGTTGTCCGTCTGCGTCGCCAGCCAGGCGAGCGCGTCGGCGTCGGTGGTGTAGCCGGTCTTCGTCTTCTTCGTCTTCGGCAGGCCCAGTTCCCCGAAGAGGACCTCCTGGAGCTGCTTGGGCGAGCCCAGGTTGAACTCGTGCCCGGCCGCCGCGTGCGCCTCCTTCACGGCCTGCTGGACGGCGCCGGCAAACATCTGCTCCATGGCCTCCAGGTGGGCCCGGTCCGCGGCGATGCCGTGCCGCTCCATCCGGGCCAGCAGGGCCGAGGTGGGCAGTTCCACGTCACGCAGCAGGTCCGCGGCGCCGACCTCCTCCAGGCGGCCTTCGAAGGCCTCGCCCAGGTCGAGGATCGCCCGGGCCTGGACCATCAGGGCCTCGGCCTCGGCGCCGTCGTCCGCGCCGAAGGCCAGCTGCCCGTCGGCGGTCGCGGCGGGGGCCAGCTCCCGGTGCAGGTACTCCATGGACAGCGCGTCCAGGTCGAAGGAGCGACGGCCCGGCTTGACCAGGTAGGCGGCGAGCGCGGTGTCCATGCGGACGCCTTCGACGCTCCAGCCGTGCTCGACGAAGACCCGCATGACGCTCTTGGCGTTGTGGAGGACCTTCGGCCGGTCGGCGTCGGCGATCCAGGCCGCGAACGCCCTCTCGTCGGCCTCGTCCAGCTGGGACGGGTCGAACCAGGCGGCCGCCCCGCCGCCCGCGGCGAGCGCGATCTCGGCGACCGAGCCGGTGCCGAGCGCCCAGGTGTCGACGGTGGCCATGCCGAGGACCTCGGTGCCGTGCTCGGTGAGCCAGCCGGCCAGCTCGCCCGTGCCGAGCACGGTGCCGTCCAGCTCCACGCCACCGGTGACGACCGGGGCCGGCTCGGCCTCCTCCGCGCCCGGGTCGACGGCCAGCAGCCGCTCCCGCAGCGAGGGGTTCCTGATCTCCAGGGTGTCGAGGACCATCGCGAGCGCCGGGCGGTCGTACGGCGCGCGCTCCAGCTCGGTGACCGTCTTCGGCAGCTCGACGGTGCGGACCATCTCGGTCAGCCGGCGGTTGAGCTTGACGGCGTCGAGGTGGTCGCGGAGGTTCTGCCCGGCCTTGCCCTTGACCTCGTCGACCCGCTCGACCAGTTCCGCGAACGAACCGAACTGGTTGATCCACTTCGCGGCCGTCTTCTCGCCGACGCCCGGGATGCCGGGCAGGTTGTCGGACGGGTCGCCGCGCAGCGCCGCGAAGTCCGGGTACTGCGCGGGCGTCAACCCGTACTTCTCGACGACCTTCTCCGGGGTGAAGCGGGTCAGCTCGGAGACGCCCTTCGTCGGGTACAGCACCGTGGTGTGCTCGCTGACCAACTGGAAGGAGTCACGGTCGCCGGTGACGATCAGCACGTCGAACCCCGCGGCCTCGGCCTGCGTGGCGAGGGTGGCGATGACGTCGTCCGCCTCGAAGCCGTCGACCGCGAAGCGCTGCGCGTGCATCGCGTCGAGGACCTCGCCGATCAGCTCGACCTGGCCCTTGAACTCGTCCGGCGTCTTGGAGCGGTTCGCCTTGTACTCGGTGAACTCCTCGGAGCGCCAGGTCTTGCGGGACACGTCGAACGCCACCGCGAAGTGCGTGGGCGCCTCGTCGCGCAGGGTGTTGGCCAGCATCGACGCGAAGCCGTAGATCGCGTTCGTCGGCTGGCCCGTCGCCGTCGTGAAGTTCTCCGCGGGCAGCGCGAAGAACGCGCGGTAGGCCAGTGAGTGCCCGTCCATGAGCATCAGGCGGGGCCGGTCGCCGCCGGAGGGGTGTGCGGTCGTCTTCGATGCTGTTTCTGCCACGACACCGATCCTGCCACGCCCCACTGACACTCGGCCCCGCCCGCCACCGACGGCCGCCGCCGAGCCGCATCGCCGCCCTGCCCGCCCGCGCCCCGGCACGCCCGCCCGCGACTGTTGTCGGCGGCGCGTGCGAGGATCGTAGATGTACTCCACACACGTACGCGGCCGGGCAACGAGCCGGGGAACACCGGAACACACCGGGACCCGTCGGGACCCACCGGGAAACAAGGAGAGCGCGCGATGGCAACGAAGCCGCCCAAGGCAGATCCGGTCCAGGACGCGCCCCAGGTCGCCGAGCCGAAGCACGCGGCCGCGGGGATCCCGGCGATCGGCCACACCCTGCGCATCGCCCAGCAGCAGATGGGAGTGAAGCGCACCGCGCTGACCCTGCTGCGGGTCAACCAGAAGGACGGCTTCGACTGCCCGGGCTGCGCCTGGCCGGAGCCGGAGCACCGGCACGCGGCGGAGTTCTGCGAGAACGGCGCGAAGGCGGTCGCCGAGGAGGCCACCCTGCGCCGGGTCACCCCGGAGTTCTTCGCCGCGCACCCCGTCGCCGACCTCGCGAGGCGGAGCGGCTACTGGCTGGGCCAGCAGGGCCGGCTCACCCACCCCATGTACCTCCCCGAGGGCGGGGAGCGCTACGAACCGGTGAGCTGGGAGCGCGCCTTCGACATCGTCGCCGGGGAACTGAACGACCTCGCCTCCCCGGACGAGGCCCTCTTCTACACGTCCGGGCGCACCAGCAACGAAGCCGCCTTCCTCTACCAGCTGTTCGCCCGCGAGCTCGGCACCAACAACCTGCCGGACTGCTCCAACATGTGCCACGAGTCGTCCGGTTCGGCCCTGTCGGAGACGATCGGCATCGGCAAGGGCAGCGTCCTGCTCGAAGACCTCTACAAGGCCGACCTGATCGTCGTCGCCGGCCAGAACCCCGGCACCAACCACCCGCGGATGCTCTCCGCGCTGGAGAAGGCCAAGGCCAACGGCGCGAAGATCATCAGCGTCAACCCGCTGCCCGAGGCGGGCCTGGAGCGCTTCAAGAACCCACAGACCCCGCAGGGCATGCTCAAGGGCGCCGCGCTCAACGACCTGTTCCTGCAGATCCGCATCGGCGGCGACCAGGCCCTCTTCCGCCTCCTCAACAAGCTGATCCTTCAGACCGAGGGCGCGGTCGACGAGGAGTTCGTCCGCGAACACACCCACGGCTACGAGGAGTTCGTGGCCCAGGCGCAGGCCGCCGACTGGGACGAGACGCTCACGGCGACCGGTCTCACGCGCGCGGAGATCGAGGAAGCCCTGCGCATGGTCCTCGCCTCACAGCGCACCATCGTGTGCTGGGCGATGGGCCTCACCCAGCACAAGCACTCCGTGCCGACCATCCGCGAGGTCGTCAACTTCCTTCTCCTGCGCGGCAACATCGGCCGCCCCGGCGCGGGCGTGTGCCCGGTCCGCGGCCACTCGAACGTGCAGGGCGACCGCACCATGGGCATCTTCGAACGCCCCGCGCCCGCCTTCCTGGACGCCCTGGAGAGGGAGTTCGGCTTCGCGCCGCCCCGCGAGCACGGCTACGACGTCGTCCGCGCCATCCGCGCCCTGCGCGACGGCGAGGCGAAGGTCTTCTTCGCCATGGGCGGCAACTTCGTCTCCGCCTCCCCCGACACCGAGGTCACCGAGGCGGCCATGCGCCGGGCCCGGCTGACCGTGCACGTGTCGACCAAGCTCAACCGCTCGCACGCCGTCACGGGGGCGCGTGCCCTGATCCTGCCGACCTTGGGCCGCACCGAGCGCGATCTCCAGGGCGGCGGCGAGCAGTTCGTGACCGTCGAGGACTCCATGGGCATGGTGCACGCCTCCCGCGGCCGCCTGGAGCCGGCGAGCGCCCATCTGCTGTCCGAGCCGGCGATCGTGTGCCGCCTGGCCCGCCGCGTCCTCGGCGACCGATCCCGCACTCCCTGGGAGGAGTTCGAGAAGGACTACGCCACCGTCCGCGACCGCATCGCCCGGGTGATCCCCGGCTTCGAGGACTTCAACGCGCGCGTGGCCGACCCCTCCGGCTTCGCCCTCCCGCACGCCCCGCGCGACGAGCGCCGCTTCCCGACGGCCACCGGCAAGGCCAACTTCACCGCCGCGCCCGTCGAGTACCCCGCACTGCCCGAGGGCCGGCTGCTGCTGCAGACGCTGCGCTCCCACGACCAGTACAACACCACGATCTACGGCCTGGACGACCGCTACCGGGGCATCAAGAACGGCCGCCGGGTGGTGCTGGTGAACCCCGAGGACGCACGGACACTGGGGGTCGCCGACGGCTCGTACGTCGATCTCGTCGGCGAGTGGAAGGACGGGGTCGAGCGGCGGGCACCGGGGTTCCGCGTCGTGCACTACCCGACGGCCCGGGGCTGCGCCGCCGCCTACTACCCCGAGACCAACGTCCTGGTCCCCCTCGACGCCACCGCCGACACCAGCAACACCCCGGCCAGCAAGTCCGTCGTCATACGTCTGGAACAATCGGCAACCGACTGAGCGTTTGCTCAGCGGGCGGGTGGCCCTGCCACAGCCGCACCGACCACGACGTAGCGATCACGACGAACGGAGCCGGACGCATGGGCGAGCAGCAGCACGTGAAGTTCCCCCAGGAGGTCATCGACGAGTACGCCGCGCTCGGCGTCGACCTGCGGGCGCTCTTCTCCGCGGGACACCTCGGGACCCGGATGGGCGTACAGATCGTGGAGGCCTCGGCCGAGCGCGTCGTCGGCACCATGCCGATCGAGGGGAACACCCAGCCGTACGGCCTGCTGCACGGAGGCGCGTCCGCCGTGCTCGCCGAGACCCTCGGGTCGGTGGGCGCGATGCTGCACGGCGGCAGCTCGAAGCTCGCGGTCGGCGTCGACCTCAACTGCACCCACCACCGGGGCGCGCGGTCGGGCCTGGTGACCGGGGTCGCGACACCCGTGCACCGGGGCCGGTCCACGGCCACGTACGAGATCGTCATCAGCGACGAGGCCGAACGACGGGTCTGCACCGCACGGCTGACCTGCCTGCTGCGGGACGTGAACCCGGCCGACGCGGCCGCCCTGCGCCCCGCCGAGTGACCACGCGGACCGGCCGACCGAAGGGGCGGATGGCTCGATGCGGCGCCGACGAGGCGCCGCCCGCACCCGCCCCGGCTACCGTTTCCCCATGAGGCTGCCGCCATGACGGGCACCGGCCCCGTCGAGCCGGTCGAACCCGTCGAGCCCGCCAACTCGTCCGAGACAAAAGACAGTCACGACACCGGCACCACCGACGTCATCGGTGGTGCCGGCTCCGAGGCACCACGGCTCACCGACCGGCTGGGCGAGCGCCGGCGCGCCCTCCCCGCCCGCACCCGCCGAGCCGCCCTCGCCGCGGTGGCGGCAACGGCCGCCGCAGCGGCCGGAGTTCTCCTCGCGCCCGCCCGCACCGCCGCCCCCGACCGACCGGACCCGCCCGCCCCCGTCCCCTGGCCCGCCAACGTCACCACATGGCACTACCTGGGCCCCGCGGGCCCCGCACCGGCCGCCGCCTCCCCCACCGCGCGCTTCCGCTTCGCCGTCACCGTCGACCACGGCCCGCCCGTGACCCTCACCGTCACCGGCACCTCCTCCCCCGGCCTGCACGCCCGCACCACCCCCGAACCGGACGTCACCGTGCCCCCCGGACCACCCCGCCGCATCACCGTGGAGATCACCGTCGCCGACTGCGCGGGCCTCCCCCTGAGCGCCGACCTCCCTTTTCTCGACGTAACGCTGCGTAACACGTACGCAATGCAGCGCCACAGTTTCATCTTCGGACACGCGTTCCCACGGGACCTTTCCGAGCTCGTCCGAACGGCCTGCGCCCAGGTCAGGGCGTCAACGACCCCATGGCCAAGCGGAAGTGCACGTTCTCAGAATGCGGACCGAACGGAAAATCCACCAAAACGTTCCTAAGCACCCTTCGGTGAAGCGATCCGTCCATCACGTCATAACAAGAAAGTCACAAGCCAGCTGACGACGATGCTCCCAGCTACACACCGGGCTTAGAGTCACGGCCAGTCACCGCTCCATCGGGAGTTCGGTACCAGCGCGGCACCCACCACCCCCCACAGGGGCGGCTGTGCTTGCGGAAAGGACTGATTGTGCGACGTTCCATGGTGATACTTACCTCCGTCCTCGCGACTGGAGCTCTGACGCTCACCGCCTGCGGCTCCCGAGACGACGACGGCGGCGACAGCGGCGACAGCGACGGCGGCACCACCCTCACCATCGGCGTGGACGCCCCGCTCTCCGGCGAGAACTCCACCACCGGCCTCGGCATCCAGTACGGCGCCCAGATCGCCGTCGACGACGCCAACAAGGCCAAGCTCGTCGACGGCGTCACATTCAAGATCAAAGCCCTCGACGACAAGGCCCAGCCCGCCACCGGCCAGTCCAACGCCACGTCCATCACCGGCGACAAGACCGCCGTCGGCGCCGTCGGCCCGCTGAACTCCGGCGTCGCCCAGACCATGCAGCAGGTCTTCGCCTCCGCCAACATGGTCCAGATCTCCCCGGCGAACACCAACCCCGAACTGACCCAGGGCAAGAACTGGCAGACGGACAAGAAGCGGCCGTACAAGACGTACTTCCGCACCGCCACCACCGACGAACTCCAGGGCAGCTTCGCCGCCGGCTACGCCTTCAACAAGCTCAAGAAGAAGAAGGTCTTCGTCGTAGACGACAAGCAGACCTACGGCGCCGGCCTCGCGAAGATCTTCGCCGAACAGTTCAAGAAGGCCGGCGGACAGGTCGTCCAGACCGACCACGTCAACACCGGCACCAAGGACTTCGGCTCCCTCGTCACCAAGATCAAGAACTCCGGCGCCGACCTCCTCTACTACGGCGGCCAGTACGACGAGTCCGCACTGATCACCAAGCAGCTCAAGGACGCCGGCGTCAAGATCCCCCTCTTCGGCGGCGACGGCATGTTCGCCTCCACCTACATCGAGGCCGCCGGCGCCTCCTCCGAAGGCGACCTCGTCACCGCCATCGGCGTCCCCGCCGACACCCTCCCCGCCGCCAAGACGTTCATCGAGACGTACAAGGCCAAGGGCTACAAGGGTGACTACGGCGCCTACGGCGCCTACGCCTACGACGCCACCACCGCCATCATCAAGGCCGTGAAGGCAGCCGTGGACGCCAACGGCGGCAAGGTCCCCACCGACATCAACGCCCTGCGCTCCTCCGTCGTCGACGACGTCCAGAAGTCCGACTTCGAAGGCATCACCGGCAAGGTCGCCTTCGACCAGTACGGCGACACCACCAACAAGCAGCTCACCGTCTACCAGGTCGAAAAGGGCGTCTGGAAGGCTGTCGAGACCGGCACCGCCGAAGTCAACTGACCCAGCCCCCAGCACACCTCACCACGGGCCGCGCGGAAGGAGGACCCCGACCGCGCGGCCCGTTCCCACACCCAGACACCCGCACACCAGTGCACCCCCGCCCCCGCACACCACCAGTGCACACGACCACCAGCGACATGGAGGCCACGCGGTGAACACCCTGCCGCAGCAGCTGGCCAACGGGCTGCTCCTAGGCTCGATGTACGGGCTGATCGCCATCGGCTACACGATGGTGTACGGCATCGTCCAGCTCATCAACTTCGCGCACGGCGAAATCTTCATGACCGGGGCCTTCGGCGCCCTCACGGTCTACTTCTACATCCTCCCCGACGGCACAGCGATGGCCCTCGCCATCCCCCTCATGCTGATCGGCGGCGCCATCGTCGCCATCCTCATCGCCGTCGGAGCGGAACGGTTCGCCTACCGACCACTGCGCGGAGCACCCCGGCTAGCACCACTCATCACCGCGATCGGCCTCTCCCTGGCACTCCAGGAAGTCGTCCGCAACTTCTACCCCGGCGCCGACCGCACCCGCTCCTTCCCCGGCCTCGACACCATCCACCACATCGGCTCCGTCACCATCAAGGACGCCGACATCTTCCTCGTCGTCGCCGCCATCGTGTGCATGTCCGGCCTCGCCCTCTTCGTCCGCAGAAGCCGCACCGGCCGCGCCATGCAGGCCACCGCCCAGGACCCGGACACCGCCCAGCTCATGGGCATCGACACCAACCGCATCATCGTCATCGCCTTCGCCATCGGCGGCTTCTTCGCCGCCGTCGCAGCCGTCGCCTACGGCCTCAAATACGGCAACATCGACTACCGCATGGGCTTCCTGATGGGCCTCAAGGCCTTCACCGCAGCCGTCCTCGGAGGCATCGGCAACATCTACGGCGCCATGCTCGGCGGCCTCGTCCTCGGCGTCGCCGAAACCCTCGCCTCCGCCTACATCGACGGGATCCCCGGCATGCAGCAGCTCGGCGGCCAGGGCTGGTCCGACGTCTGGGCCTTCGCCCTCCTCATCCTCGTCCTCCTGCTGCGGCCACAAGGCCTGCTCGGCGAACGCGTCGCGGACAGGGCGTGAACACCATGACCGACACCACCAAAACCACGCCCGCCACCCGCGGCCTGCTCCCCCTCCCGGAAGCCGCCGCCCGCGCCCTCCTCCTCGTCGGCGGCATCGCCACCCTCGCCTCCGCGTTCCTCGCCTGGACCTGGACCTCCGAATTCCCCGGCGACCTCACCATCACCGGCTACCCCGGCGGCCTCCAATGGCTCACCTTCACCGCCGGCCTCCTCACCACCCTCTTCACCCTCGCCCTCTACGGCGTCCGCGGCCTCGGCTGGCTCCTCCCCGCCCGCAACAACGCCCCCCTCGTCCTCACCGCCCTCGGCGCCTTCGGCACCACCTGGTTCACCGTCATCGCCATCGCCAACAAACTCGGCGGCGTCGTCAACCTCGAACCCGGCGGCTGGATCGCGGCCATCGCCTCCCTGCTGCCCGTCCTCGGCGCCCTCGCCCTCCCCCAACAGGGCGTCGGCCAGGACAGCACCAAGGAAAGCCTCAAGGCCTACATCAGCAAACCCGACACCATCCCCGCCGCCCAGCCCCTCACACCCTGGCTGGAACGCGCCCTCATCACCCTCGCCACCATCCTCGGCCTCGGCATCTTCACCTACGGCATCGACACCGAGTACGGCGAACTCTTCATCGGCTACCTCATCGTCGTAGCCACCTCGCTCTGGGCCCTCAACACCGCCGGCATCAACGACCGGTTCTCCCGCCTCGTCGCCCACAACCGCAGCTTCACGCTCGCCATGGGCTTCCTCGCGGCCATCGCGTTCCCCTTCACCCAGACCGACGACCACTACGCCAACATCGGCGTCAACATCCTCATCTTCGGAACCGTCGCCCTCGGCCTCAACATCGTCGTCGGCCTCGCCGGCCTCCTCGACCTCGGATACGTCGCCTTCCTCGGCGTCGGCGCCTACACCGCCGCCCTCGTCTCCGGCTCCGAGTTCTCCCGCTTCTCCGGCGTCCAGTTCCCCTTCTGGGCCGCCGCCCTCACCGGCGCCGCCGCATCCCTGGTCTTCGGCATCCTCATCGGCGCCCCCACCCTGCGACTGCGCGGCGACTACCTCGCCATCGTCACCCTCGGCTTCGGAGAAATCTTCCGCATCGCCGTCAACAACATGGACGGCGACTCCGGCCCCGACATCACCAACGGACCCAACGGCATCCCCTCCATCCCCGACCTCAGCTTCTTCGGGTTCAACCTCGGCGAATCCCACGACATCGCCGGCATCACCCTCGGCCGCTTCGCCAACTACTACCTGCTCATGGTCCTCATCATGGCCATCGTCGTCCTCGTCTACACCCGCGCCGCCGACTCCCGCATCGGCCGCTCCTGGATCGCCATCCGCGAAGACGAAACCGCCGCCACCGCCATGGGCATCAACGGCTTCCGCGTCAAACTCATCGCCTTCGCCCTCGGCGCCTCCCTCGCCGGCCTCGCCGGCACCGTCAGCGCCCACGTCACCTACAGCGTCGTCCCCACCCCCTACCAGTTCGCCGGCGCCACACCCCCCAACTCCGCCTTCCTCCTCGCCGCCGTCGTCCTCGGCGGCATGGGCACCGTCGCCGGCCCCATCCTCGGCGCCGCCCTCCTCTACCTGCTCCCCGAAAAACTCGTCTTCCTCCAGGACAAGTCACTCCTCGCCTTCGGCATCGCCCTCATCCTCCTGATGCGCTTCCGCCCCGAAGGAATCATCGCCAACCGCCGCCGACAACTCGAATTCCACGAGACCGGCCAACTCGCCGTACCGGACAAACCAACGCTGACCGACGAACCGGCCACCGTGACCAAGGCGGGGGCGTGACCGACATGACGACACCAGTACTCCAAGCCCGCGACGTCACCATGCGCTTCGGCGGCCTCACCGCCGTCCGCTCCGTCGACTTCACGGTCAACACCGGCGAGATCGTCGGCCTCATCGGCCCCAACGGCGCCGGCAAAACCACCTTCTTCAACTGCCTCACCGGCCTCTACATCCCCACCGAAGGAACCGTCTCCTACAAGGGCACGGTCCTCCCCCCCAAACCCCACCTCGTCACCCAGGCCGGCATCGCCCGCACCTTCCAGAACATCCGCCTCTTCGCCAACATGACCGTCCTGGAAAACGTCCTCGTCGGCCGCCACACCCGCACCAAAGAAGGCCTCTGGTCCGCACTCCTACGCGGCCCCGGCTTCAAGAAAGCGGAAAAGGCCAGCGAAGAACGCGCCATGGAACTCCTGGAGTTCATCGGTCTCGCCCACAAACGCGACCACCTCGCCAGGAACCTCCCCTACGGCGAACAGCGCAAGCTCGAAATCGCCCGCGCCCTCGCCTCCGAACCCGGCCTGCTCCTCCTCGACGAGCCGACCGCCGGCATGAACCCCCAGGAGACCCGAGCCACCGAAGAGCTCGTCTTCGCCATCCGCGACATGGGCATCGCCGTCCTCGTCATCGAGCACGACATGCGCTTCATCTTCAACCTGTGCGACCGCGTCGCCGTCCTCGTCCAAGGCGAAAAACTCGTCGAAGGCACCTCCGAGGTCGTCCAGGCCGACGAACGCGTCATCGCCGCCTACCTCGGCGAACCCTTCGAAGGCGACCCCGGCCAGGCCGAAGCCGCGGAGGTCGAGGCCGCCGAAGCAGCACAGAGCACCACCGGCACCAAGGGAGAAACCCAGTGACCACACTGCTGGAGGTCGAGGACCTCCGCGTCTCCTACGGCAAGATCGAAGCCGTCAAGGGCATCTCCTTCAGCGTCGAAGCCGGCCAGGTCGTCACCCTCATCGGCACCAACGGCGCCGGCAAGACGACCACCCTCCGCACCCTCTCGGGACTCCTCAAGCCCACCTCCGGAAAGATCATCTTCGACGGCAAACCCCTCACCGGCGTCGCCGCCCACAAGATCGTCTCCCTCGGGCTCGCCCACTCCCCCGAAGGCCGCCACATCTTCCCCCGCCTCACCATCACCGAAAACCTCCAACTCGGCGCCTTCCTCCGCAAGGACAAAGAAGGCATCGAAAAGGACATCCAACGCGCCTACGACCTCTTCCCCATCCTCGGAGAACGTCGCAAGCAAGCCGCAGGCACCTTGTCCGGCGGCGAGCAGCAGATGCTCGCCATGGGCAGGGCCCTCATGTCCCAGCCCAAGCTCCTGATGCTGGACGAGCCCTCCATGGGCCTCTCCCCGATCATGATGCAGAAGATCATGGCCACCATCTCCGAGCTCAAGTCCCAGGGCACGACGATCCTCCTCGTCGAACAGAACGCCCAGGCAGCCCTCTCCCTCGCCGACCAGGGACACGTCATGGAAGTCGGCAACATCGTCGTCTCCGGCACCGGACAGGACCTCCTCACCGACGAATCCGTCCGCAAGGCATACCTCGGCGAGGACTAGAACACCCCCGCCCGCCACACGAAGAGGCCCGCGCCCCCCACCAGGGACGCGGGCCTCTCGCCATACACGGGCAACCGGCGTGTCAGCCCTTACCGTTCTTCTTCTCATCCGCATCCTGAATGACCGCCTCGGCCACCTGCTGCATCGACATCCGACGATCCATCGACGTCTTCTGGATCCACCGGAACGCCGCCGGCTCCGTCAGCCCGTACTCCGTCTGAAGAATCGACTTCGCCCGGTCCACCAACTTGCGGGTCTCCAGCCGCAGCGTCAGATCCGCGATCTCGTTCTCCAGCTCACGCAACTCCGTGAACCGGGACACCGCCATCTCGATCGCCGGCACGACATCACTCTTGCTGAACGGCTTCACGAGATACGCCATCGCACCCGCGTCCCTCGCCCGCTCCACCAGATCCCGCTGAGAGAAGGCGGTCAGCATCAGCACGGGCGCGATACGCTCCTCGGCGATCTTCTCGGCCGCGGAGATGCCGTCCAGCTTCGGCATCTTCACGTCGAGGATCACCAGGTCCGGCTTGTGCTCACGGGCGAGTTCGACGGCCCGCTCACCGTCACCGGCCTCGCCGACCACGGAGTAGCCCTCTTCCTCCAGCATCTCTTTGAGGTCGAGCCGGATCAGGGCCTCGTCCTCGGCGATGACGACACGGGTCGTCAGCGGAGGCACGTGCGACTTGTCGTCGTCGGGCACGTCTACGGGCTGGGGCGACTCGGGGGCGGTCACGGGGGCTCCTTGTTGCGGGCCGGGCAGGTACTGCTGCGTAAGCAGCCTACCTAGGGGCGGGCAGCCGCGGTGACCCGGTATGCTTCCCGTCAGCTACACAGCTTGCCCGGTTGGAGGAACTGGTCAGACTCGCGGCACTCAAAATGCCGTGCCCTTTGGGCATGTGGGTTCGAATCCCACACCGGGCACTTTCAGGAAGAAGCGGATGCTCACGTTCTCGTGAACATCCGCTTTTCGCTGCATGCCGTCACAATCAGTGACACAGAGTGTCCGCATGAACTTTCACGGCACTGAGGTTCGACAAAAGGCACTCACGCTCCTGCGCAATGGCGCGACGAACGCGCACGTCGCCCGGACCCTAAGCGTCCCGATCGGGACAATCAGCTATTGGAAGCACCGGGACCGAGCGAAACGCGGCGAGTGTCCCGGCAAACACGACCCCAGGTGCCCTCGTTGCGATGGACGTGAACTCGATAGGCCCGCGTACAGCTACCTGCTGGGCCTCTACCTCGGCGATGGACACATCAGCCACCCCTCCGAGCACCGAGTGCCCAACCTTATGATCACCTGCGCCGATTCGTGGCCCGGCCTCATGGACGACTGCGAGCGGGCGATGCGCACGGTCTTCCCCGACAACTCCGTATGCCGCGTCCGCAAGATCGGCTGCCGCAACGTAAAGGTCTATTCGAAGCACCTGCCCTGCCTCTTCCCTCAGCACGGCCCCGGCAAGAAGCACGACCGGCACATCGCCCTCGAACCCTGGCAGCAGGCCATCGTCGACGCGCACCCCTGGGAATTCATCCGCGGCCTCATCCACTCCGACGGCTGCCGCATCACCAACTGGACGACCCGCCTGGTGGCCGGGGAGCGCAAGCGCTACGAATACCCGCGGTACTTCTTCACCAACAAATCGGACGACATCAGGAAGCTCTTCACCGACACCCTCGACAGCGTCGGTGTCGAATGGACCACGCTCGCTCGCGGCAGTGACCCGTTCAACATCTCCGTCGCCCGCAAAGCCTCAGTCGCCCTCATGGACACTCACGTAGGCCCCAAGTACTGACCGACCGGCCTACTTGTCGTCCTCCCCGATGTGATGCACCCGGACCAGGTTCGTCGACCCGGAGACCCCGGGCGGCGAGCCGGCCGTGATGACCACGACGTCACCCTTCTTGCAGCGGCCGTACTTCAACAGCAGCTCGTCCACTTGGTCGACCATCGCGTCGGTCGAATCCACGTGTGGGCCGAGGAACGTCTCCACGCCCCAGGTCAGGGTGAGTTGGGCGCGTGTCGCCGGTTCCGGGGTGAAGGCCAGGACCGGGATCGGCGAGCGGTAGCGGGAGAGGCGGCGGACGGTGTCGCCGGACTGGGTGAAGGCGACGAGGAAGGTGGCGCCGAGGAAGTCGCCCATTTCGGCTGCGGCGCGGGCGATGGCTCCGCCTTGGGTGCGGGGTTTGTTGCGTTCGGTCAGTGGGGGCAGGCCTTTGGCGAGGATGTCTTCCTCGGCCGCTTCGACGATTTTGGCCATCGTGCGGACGGTTTCGATGGGGTGTTTGCCGACGCTGGTTTCGCCGGAGAGCATCACGGCGTCGGTGCCGTCGATGACGGCGTTGGCCACGTCGCTGGCTTCCGCCCTGGTCGGGCGGGCGTTGTCGATCATGGAGTCGAGCATCTGGGTGGCGACGATGACTGGTTTGGCGTTGCGTTTCGCCAGTTTGATGGCGCGTTTTTGGACGAGGGGGATTTGTTCGAGGGGCATTTCGACGCCGAGGTCGCCGCGGGCGATCATGATGCCGTCGAAGGCGGCGACGATGTTGTCGATGGCGTCTACGGCTTGGGGTTTTTCGATCTTGGCGATGACGGGGAGGCGGTGGCCTTCTTCGTCCATGATGCGGTGGACGTGCTGGATGTCGCGGTCGGTGCGGACGAAGGAGAGGGCGATGATGTCGCAGCCGGTGCGGAGGGCCCAGCGGAGGTCGTGTTCGTCTTTGTCGGAGAGGGTGGGGACGGAGACGGTGACGCCGGGGAGGTTGAGGCCTTTGTGGTCGGAGACGATGCCGCCTTCGATGACGGTGGTGTGGATGCGGGGGCCGTCGATGGAGGTGACTTGGAGGCGGACTTTGCCGTCGTCGACGAGGATGTGTTCGCCGGTGGTGATGTCGGTGGCGAGGCCGGTGTGGGTGGTTCCGCAGGTGTGGCGGTCGCCTTCGGTGTTTTCTTCGGTGGTGAGGGTGAAGGTGTCGCCGCGTTCGAGGAGTACGGGGCCTTCGGTGAAGTGGCCGAGGCGGATCTTCGGGCCTTGGAGGTCGGCGAGGATGCCGATGCTGCGGCCGGTTTCGTCTGCGGCTTTGCGTACGCGCTGGTAGCGCTCCTCGTGTTCGGCGTGGGTGCCGTGGCTGAGGTTGAGTCGGGCTACGTCCATTCCGGCTTCGACCAGGGCTTTGATCTGGTCGTAGGTGTCGGTGGCGGGGCCCAGGGTACAGACGATTTTTGCTCGGCGCATGTTTCGAGCCTAGGGCTTACCGGTGGGTAGGGAATTGGTGTGGTGTGACTGCTCAACGGCCTTTGGGTGACGTGCTGTTGACAAGTGTTGAATGGTGCGCCGGGGTGCTCTGATGAGCATTTCGGGGTGCCCCGGCGCTTTCTTATGACTATTTCCGGCGGCTGGTGCCGGTGATTGCTGTTTACAGCTGTGGTGGGGCCATGGTGAAGCGGGCGTTGACCTGGGCGTGGACGTGTTGGCGTTGGGGTTCGAGGTCGAGGGGGGCGGCGGCGGTGTCTTCGGCGGTGTAGGCGGCGGAGCGCATGCGGTTGCCGGGGGCGGAGAGGTGGGTTGGTGGGGTGTTCTCGGCGCCGATGTCGGCGAGTTCGACGAGGGCGGCGAGGGTGGTGCCGAGGGCTTCGGCGTATTCGCGGGCGCGTTGGACGGCTTCGTGTACTGCTTGTTGGCGGGCTTGGCGGTGGGCGGGTGAGTCGGGGCGTAGGTCCCAGGAGGGGCCGTCGACGCGGGTGAGGTCGAGGTCGGCGAGGCGTGTGGTGAGTTCGCCGAGGGCGGTGAAGTCGGTGAGTTCGGCGGTGATGTGGACGCGTCCGTGGTAGGCGTGGATGCGTTCGCCGCGGCCTTCTTTGAGTTGTGGGGTGAGGGAGAAGGAGCCGGTTTCGAGTCGTTCGACGGCTTGGCCGTAGGTTTTGATGAGGTCGAGGGCGGTGGTGTTGCGGCGGGTGAGGTCGTCGAGTGCGGTGCGGCGGTCTTTGCCGCGGGCGGCGACGGTGATGCCGATGCGGGCGATCTCGGGGTCGACTTCGAGGTGTGCTTCGCCGCGGACGGCGATGCGGGGGGCGTCGGGGGTGCCGTAGGGGACGGCGGGGCGGGGCTCCTCCGGTGATGGGGTGGTCATACGTCCCACTCTGTCACCGCTTACCTGCTTGACGCCCCTGCCGGTCATCAGATCGAAACCTGCGGGGTCTGTCGCGGTGCGGCGTGTCCGGGTCAGAATCTACGCGCGTCGTTGACCGTTCCCCGAGGAGAATCAGACATGCCGTTGAACCGCCGGAAGTTCCTGAAGAAGTCCGCTGTGACCGGGGCGGGGGTTGCGCTGGCCGGTGCGGTGGCGGCTCCGGCGGCTGAGGCCGCGGAGGGGCGGAGGCCTTCGAAGCCGGTCAAGCGGTATGCGCTGACGGTCATGGGGACGACCGATCTGCACGGGCACATTTTCAACTGGGACTATTTCAAGGACGCGGAGTACACGGACGCGCAGGGTAATGCGCAGGGTATGGCGCGTATCTCGACGCTGGTGGAGCAGGTCCGTAAGGAGAAGGGTCGTTGTAACACGCTGCTGCTCGACGCGGGTGACACGATCCAGGGCACGCCGTTGACGTACTACTACGCGAAGGTGGATCCGATCACGGCGAAGGGTGGTCCGGTTCATCCGATGGCTCAGGCGATGAACGCGATCGGGTATGACGCGGTGGCGCTGGGCAATCACGAGTTCAATTACGGTATCGAGACGTTGCGGAAGTTCGAGGAGCAGTGTGATTTCCCGCTGCTGGGTGCGAACGCGTTGGATGCGAAGACGTTGAAGCCGGCTTTTCCGCCGTACTTCATCAAGACGTTCCGGGTGAAGGGTGCGCCGCCGGTGAAGGTGGCGGTGCTGGGTCTGACCAATCCGGGGATCGCGATCTGGGACAAGGCGTATGTCCAGGGGAAGTTGGTGTTCCCGGGGCTGGAGGAGCAGGCGGCGAAGTGGGTGCCGAAGCTGCGGTCGATGGGTGCGGACGTGGTGGTGGTGTCGGCGCACTCGGGTTCTTCGGGGACGTCGTCGTACGGTGATCAGTTGCCGTACGTCGAGAACTCGGCGGCGTTGGTGGCGCAGCAGGTGCCGGGGATCGACGCGATTCTGGTGGGTCATGCGCACACGGAGATCGCCGAGTTGAAGGTGACGAACGAGAAGACGGGGAAGACGGTCGTGCTGTCGGAGCCGTTGGCGTACGCGGAGCGGCTGTCGCTGTTCGATGTGGAGCTGGTCTTCGAGAAGGGTCGTTGGTCGGTCGAGTCGGTGGCGGCGTCGGTGCGTGATTCGAAGACGGTCGCCGACGACCGGAGGATCACGAAGTTGTTGAAGGACGAGCACGACATCGTGGTGGCGTACGTCAACCAGGTGGTGGGTTCGGCGACGGAGACGTTGACGACGGTGGACGCGCGGTACAAGGACGCGCCGATCATCGACCTGATCACGAAGGTGCAGGAGGACGTCGTCAAGGCGGCGCTCGCGGGTACGGAGTACGCGTCGGTGCCGGTGATCGCGCAGGCGTCGCCGTTCTCGCGGACGTCGGAGATTCCGGCGGGTGAGGTGACGATCCGGGATCTGTCGAGTCTGTATGTGTATGACAACACGTTGGTCGCGAAGTTGATGACGGGTGCGCAGGTCAGGGCGTATCTGGAGTATTCGGCGCAGTATTTCGTGCAGACGGCTGCGGATGCGGTGGTCGATGTGGCGAAGCTGACGAATGCCGGTGGGCGTCCGGACTACAACTACGACTACGTGTCGGGTCTGACGTACGAGATCGACATCGCGGCGGCGGCCGGGTCGCGGATCAAGAACCTGTCGTACGGCGGTGCGGTGTTGGATGACGCGCAGCGGTTCGTGCTGGCGGTGAACAACTATCGGGCCAATGGTGGTGGTGCGTTCCCGCATGTGGCGGCGGCGCCGGAGTTGTGGTCGGAGTCGACGGAGATCCGGACGCGGATCTCGGAGTGGGTGACGGCGAAGGGTGTGCTGGATCCGAAGGACTTCGCGTCGGTGGACTGGAAGTTGACGCGGGGCGGTACGCCGGTGTTCTAGGCGGGGTGGACGGGGGCGGCGTCGGTGCTTCGGCATCGGCGCCGTTTTGTTTTGTCGCCTGTGTGGTCGCCTGTGCCGTCGGGTGGGTTGTCGGTGGGGTTGTGTTGTCGGTGGTGTCGTCAGCGTCCTTCGACCAGCGGGGTGAGGGTGGGGGTCTGTCGGGCGGGTGGGATGTGGGGGCGGGGTTCGAGTCCGAAGGTGGTGAAGGCGGTTCGGGTGGGGAGGGGGTAGGGGGTTTTGGCGGTGAGGGAGTTGAGGATGGTGGCGCTGCGCCAGGCGGTGAGGCCGAGGTCGGGGGTGCCGACGCCGTGGGTGTGGCGTTCGGCGTTCTGGACGTAGACGGTGCCGGTGACGGAGGGGTCGAGGGTGAGGCGGTACTGCTGGTCGATGCGGGGGCGTTCGCGGCTGTCGCGGCGGAGGTAGGGGTCGAGTCCGGCGAGGATGCGGTCGAGGGGGCGGTCGCGGTAGCCGGTGGCGAGGACGACGGCGTCGGTGGTGAGGCGGGAGCGGGTGTTCTGCTGAGTGTGTTCGAGGTGGAGTTCGACTTTGGTGGTGGCGATGCGGCCGGCGGTGCGGACGCGGACGCCGGGGGTGAGGACGGTGTCGGGCCAGCCGCCGTGGAGGGTGCGGCGGTAGAGCTCGTCGTGGAGGGCGGCGATGGTGTTGGCGTCGATGCCTTTGTGGAGTTGCCATTGGGTGGTGGTGAGGCGGTCGCGGGTGCCTTCGGCGAGGGCGTGGAAGTAGCGGGTGTAGTCGGGGGTGAAGTGTTCGAGGCCGAGTTTGGAGTACTCCATGGGGGCGAAGGCTTCGGTGCGGCCGAGCCAGTGGAGTTGTTCGCGGCCGGCGGGGCGGTGGCGGAGCAGGTCGAGGAAGATTTCGGCGCCGGACTGTCCTGAGCCGATGACGGTGATGTGGTCGGCGGCGAGGATCGTGTCGCGGTGGGTGAGGTAGTCGGCGGCGTGGACGACGGGGACGGTGGGGGCGTCGACGAGGGGTTTGAGGGGTTCGGGTACGTACGGTTCGGAGCCGATGCCGAGGACGATGTTGCGGGTGTAGGTGCGGCCGAGGGCTTCGGCTTCGCCGTCGGTGTCGAGTTGGGTGAAGTCGACTTCGAAGAGGTCGCGTTCGGGGTTCCAGCGGACGGCGTCGACCTGGTGGCCGAAGTGGAGTGCGGGGAGGTTTTCGGAGACCCAGCGGCAGTAGGCGTCGTATTCGGCGCGTTGGATGTGGAAGCGCTCGGCGAAGTAGAAGGGGAAGAGTCTTTCGCGGGTTTTGAGGTAGTTGAGGAAGGTCCAGGGGCTGGCGGGGTCGGCGAGGGTGACGAGGTCGGCGAGGAAGGGGACTTGGATGGTGGTGCCTTCGATGAGGAGGCCGGGGTGCCAGTCGAAGGCGGGGTGTTGTTCGTAGAAGGCGGTGTCGAGTTCGGCGAGGGGGTGGGCGAGGGCGGCGAGGGAGAGGTTGGCGGGGCCGATGCCGATGCCGACGAGGTCGCGGGGTGCGTCGGGCGCGTGGTGTGGGGGGTGGGGCGTCGGGTTCATCGGGGGGTGGTTCCTTCCAGGCGTTCGGGGAGTCCGGTCAGGTGGTCGGGCCGGGGCGGGGCTGGGTGTGTTTGTGGGGTCGGCCGTGGCGCTGGGCAGAGGGGGTTCCAGCTTGTACGTGATGGTGGGGTCGCGCCCGGGAAGCCCAACGAAGGGAACCCGAAAGGGGGTACGTCCGTGCGGGAAAACGGGTCGGGGCACGGCCGACGGCTGTTGTCGGTCGTGCCCCGGTGCGGGTCCTGTTTGTGGCTGTCTTCTGTGTCCGCCTATGCCCGTGTTCTGTGTCCCTCTGTGGCCGTCATTTCTGTCTATGCCTCGCGTACGCGCAATGCCCGTGCCAGGTCGTCCAGTTGGTCGGCGAGTTTGCGGCGGAGGGCGGGGATGGGTTCGCCGTCGTTCAGGCACTGTTCGCCGAGGCGGAGGGTGTGCGGGTCGACGGCGTGGACGGGGAAGGCCCAGCGGCCGGCGGCGTCGGCGATGGCGGGGCCGCGGCGGGCGGCGAGGGTGACGGCGTCCTGGAAGTAGCGGGGTACGTACTGGGCCACGAGGTCGGCCTGTTCGGGTTGCCAGAAGCCTCGGGCGGTGGCGGTGAAGAGGTAGTTGGAGAGGGTGTCGTCGGTGAACATCGCCTCCCAGGCGCGCTGTTTGGCCTGCTCGTCGGGGAGGGCGGCCCGGCAGCGGGCGGCGCCTTCCTGGCCGGTGGCGCTGGGGTCGCGGGCGAGTTCGGCGGCGATGGCCCTCTCGTCGGTGGCTCCGAGGGCGGCGAGGCGGGCGAGGACGCGCCAGCGGAGTTCGGGGTCGAGTTCGGGGCCGCCGGGGACGGTGCCGTCGGTGAGCCAGGCGGCGATGGTGTCGGGGTGGGCGGCGACGTCGATGCGGTGGCGTACGGCGATGAGGCGCAGGCCGGGGTGGTCGCCGTCCTCGGTGCGGCGGATGAGGTCGCGGCACAGGGTGTTGAGGGTGGCGAGGGCGGCGGGGCGGTCCTCGGGGGTGAGGTAGCGGTCGGTGATCTGGGTGGTGGCGAAGGCGAGGACGCCTTGGACGAGGGCGAGGTCGGTTTCGCGTGGGAGGTGGGTGCGGGCGGCGTCCAGGTAGGCGGCGGCGGGGAGTTCGCCGTCGCGGACGGCGTCTCGCAGGGCGTTCCAGACGACGGCGCGGGTGAGGGGGTCGGGCAGGCCGGAGAGGGCTGTCTGGATGGTGTCGAAGGAGCGGGTGTCGAAGCGGACCTTGGCGTAGGTGAGGTCGTTGTCGTTGAGGAGGAGCAGGGCGGGGCGTTTGCCGATGGGGTGGGGTTCGCCTGGTGCGGTCTGCGGGATGTCGAGGTGGAGGCGTTCGCGCAGGACGAGGCGGCGGTCCTCGCCGGTGACGTCCTGGTCGTAGAGGCCGACGGCGATGCGGTGGGGGCGGGTGCCGGTGTGGTCGACGGTGAGGGTGCAGGTGCCGTCGTCGCCGGGGGTGATGTGGGGGGTGAGGGTGTCGACGCCGGTGGTGCGGAGCCAGGTGTGGGCCCAGGCGTGGACGTCGCGGTCGGTGCTCGCGGCGAGGGAGTCGATGAAGTCGGCGAGGGTGGCGTTGGCGAAGCGGTGGCGGGCGAAGTGGGTGTTGATGCCGGCGAGGAAGTCCTTCTCGCCGAGCCAGGTGACGAGTTGGCGCAGGGCGGAGGCGCCCTTGGCGTAGGAGATGCCGTCGAAGTTGAGCATGGCGGACGCGGTGTCGGGGACGGCGTCGGGGTCGGGGGCTACGGGGTGGGTGGAGGGGCGCTGGTCGGCGTCGTAGCCCCAGGCTTTGCGGACGACGCCGAAGTCGGTCCAGGTGTCGGTGAAGCGGGTGGCTTCGGTGAGGGTCTGGTAGCCCATGTATTCGGCGAAGGACTCGTTGAGCCAGATGTCGTCCCACCATTGGAGGGTGACGAGGTCGCCGAACCACATGTGGGCCATTTCGTGGGCGATGACCATGGCGCGGGTCTGGCGTTCGGTGTCGGTGACGGCGGAGCGGTAGACGAATTCGTCGCGGAAGGTGACGAGTCCGGGGTTTTCCATGGCGCCGGCGTTGAACTCGGGGACGAACGCCTGGTCGTAGGAGTCGAAGGGGTAGGGCTCTTCGAACTTCTCGTGGTAGCGGTCGTAGCACTGCTTGGTGATCTCGAAGAGTTCGTCGGCGTCCGTGTCGAGGTGGGGGGCCAGGGAGCGGCGGCAGTGGAGGCCGAAGGGCAGGCCGCGGTGTTCGGTGCGTAGGGAGTGCCAGGGGCCGGCGGCGACGGCGACGAGGTAGGTGGAGATGAGGGGGGTGGGGGCGGCCTGCCAGCGGCCGTCGCCGAGGTGTTCGGTGGTGCTGTTGGCGAGGACGGTCCAGGCTTCGGGGGCCTTCACGGTGAGTTCGAAGACGGACTTGAGGTCGGGTTGGTCGAAGGCGGCGAAGACGCGTTGGACGTCTTCCATGAAGAGCTGGGTGTAGAGGTAGGTCTCGCCGTCGGTGGGGTCGGTGAAGCGGTGCATGCCTTCGCCGGTGCGGGAGTAGCGCATGGTGGCGGCGATGTGCAGTTCGTGGTCGCCGGCGGTGAGGTGGGTGAGGGGGAGGCGGTTGCCGTCGAGGGTGGCGGGGTCGAGGGGGTGTCCGTCGAGGGTGGCGGAGGTCAGTTCGGCGGGCTTGAGCTCGACGAAGGTGTCCGCATCGGCGCGCGCGGTGAACCGGATCGCGGTGTGGGAGGTGAAGGTGTCGTCCCCGGCCGTCAGATCGAGGTCGATCGTGTAGCGGTGAACGTCCAGGAGTTTGGCACGGGTCTGCGCTTCGTCGCGCGTCAGTACGGACATGCAGGACATGCTGCCTGATGGCGCTGACATGGCACAGAGGCGGATCGGTACGCGGCTTATGTCCGGTCCTGTTCGAGCTCTCCGGTGTGCGTTCCCTGGCCGCGTTGGACGGGGACCCGGGCGTCCGGGTGGGGCAGGGCGGCGCGGCCGGGGGGTTCGTCGGGTTCGGTGTGGCCCTTGATGAGGGCGTGCAGTTCGCGGACCTCGTGTTCGAGGGCGAGGTGGCGTTGGTGGGCGTCGAAGAGGTAGCGGACCTTGGTGCGCAGGGCCCAGGGGTCGATGGGTTTCATGACGAGGTCGGCGACGCCGAGTCCGAAGGCGGTGGAGGTGAGTTCGTGGTCGGCGCCGAAGCCGGTGAGGAGGATGACGGGAATGTGCTGGGTCTGTTCGAGGCGGCGCATGTAGCGGACCACGTCGAGGCCGCTGACGCCGGGCATGCGGACGTCGAGGAGGAGGAGGCCGACCTGGCCGCGCAGGACCTGTTTGAGGGCTTCGTCGCCGCTGGTGGCGCGGGCGAGGCGGTAGCCCAGTGGGGCGAGGGCGCTTTCGAGGGCGTACAGCGTGTCCTCGTGATCGTCGACGATGAGGATCCTGGCATCCGACGGCATGGCCCGACGTCCCTCCCTCGTGGACAGCTGGACGACCCAGTTTATGTCCGAGGAGCTGACGGGCAGTGCTCGTCAGCTGACAAGGAGTGCACAGCGCAGCATGCCCCTCGCGGGCCCCCGTGTCACGTCCCCGGGGGTGTCGTGCGAGGTCAATTCGCCAAGGGCGGAGTGGTGTTGGTGGTGTCCTCGGCGATGCGCTCGTGGTGTCTGATCACTTCGGCGATGATGAAATTCAGGAACTTCTCAGCGAAGGCCGGGTCGAGCTTGGCGTTCTCGGCGAGCGTGCGCAGGCGTTCGATCTGGCGGGCCTCGCGGGCCGCGTCGGCGGGCGGCAGTCGGTGTCCGGCTTTGAGGTGGCCGACCTGCTGGGTGCATTTGAAGCGTTCGGCGAGCATGTGGACGACGGCGGCGTCGATGTTGTCGATGCTGTCGCGGAGTCGGGCGAGTTCCTCGCGGACCGCGGGGTCGACGGCGTCGGTGCGGGTGTTGCTGGTGGTCATGGGCGACCACATTACGGGGCGGGTGGGCGTTCGATCATGGGTGGATCGTCGGGATCGGGGACCTGGTTGCTCCAGCCGCCGGGGACGAGGCGGCTCTCCTGGGCGCGGAAGCGGACGGGTGGCATGCCGACGCGGCGGGTGAAGAGGCGGGAGAAGTAGGCGGGGTCGTCGTAGCCGACGCGGCGGGCGACGGCGGCGACGGGCAGTTCGGTGGCGGCGAGGAGTTCATTGGCGCGGCCGAGGCGGATGCCGAGGAGGTAGTCCTTGGGGCTGCAGCCGGCGCCGCGGCGGACGGCGGTGCGCAGTTCGGCGGTGGTCATGCCGTGCCGGGTGGCGTGGTCGGCGACGGTCAGGGGGGTGAAGGCGTCGCGGGCGAGGGCTTTGAGGACGAGGTCGCCGTCGGGGGCGAGGTCGGCGCGGGCGCGGCGGAGGGCGACGAGGAGTTCGTGGACGGCGGCGCCGGTCTCCACTTCGAGGAGGGGGTTGTCGCGGCGGGCGGCGCGGGCGATGCGGGCGATGACGGCGCGTGGGCCGGTGGCGTCGGAGAGGGGGACGAGGGGGCGGTCGGGTTCGATGTAGCCGAGTTCGGTGTAGGAGGCGGTGGCGGGGCCGGCGAAGCCGACGAAGCCCTCGTCCCAGCCGGCGCCGGGGTCGGGTGCGTAGTGGTGCGGGATGCCGGGGGTGAGCCAGAGCAGGGCGGGGGCGGTGACGGGGGTGCGGCGGCCGTCGGGGGTGGCGTACCAGCCGGTGCCGGAGCTGATGACGACGGCGACGTGGCTGTCGAGGGTGCGGGGGCCGACGGTGGGCAGGGCGCCGTACTGGAGGCCGACGCCGAGACAGACCAGGCCGAGCCGGTGGTGGGCGGGGCCGGGCGTGAGGAACCGCATCCAGGTGTGGTACATCCGTGCTCCTCCCGGCGGTGCTGTGGGCGGTGGTGTGGGCGATGGTCCGGGGCGGGCCGGCGGTCGCCTTTGTGTCCAAGCGGTGCCGGTCTTTGTCCATGGACCTGATCACCGGCAGGCCCGAGGGTGGAGTGTATGAGCGAGTTCACGGTGGGGGACACGGACTTTCTGCTGGACGGGCGGCCGGTGCGGCTGTTGTCCGGTGCGCTGCACTACTTCCGGGTGCACGAGGCGCAGTGGGGGCACCGGCTGGCGATGCTGCGGGCGATGGGCCTGAACTGCGTGGAGACGTATGTGCCGTGGAACCTGCACGAGCCGCGTCCGGGCGGGTTCCGGGACGTGGCGGCGCTGGGCCGGTTCCTGGACGCGGCCCGGGAGGCGGGGCTGTGGGCGATCGTGCGGCCGGGGCCGTACATCTGTGCCGAGTGGGAGAACGGTGGGCTGCCGCACTGGCTGAGGGGGCGTCCCCGCACGCGTGACGCGCGTTTTCTACGACCTGTGGAGGACTGGTTCCGGCGGCTGCTTCCGGAGGTGGTGTCCCGGCAGGTGGACCGGGGCGGTCCGGTGATCATGGTGCAGGTCGAGAACGAGTACGGCAGCTACGGGTCGGACGCGGAGTATCTGGTCCGGCTGGTGGATCTGCTGCGGGCGGCGGGAATCACGGTGCCGCTGTTCACGTCGGACGGCCCGGAGGACCACATGCTGACCGGCGGCTCGGTCCCGGGGGTGCTCGCCACGGTGAACTTCGGCTCCCACGCGCGCGGGGCGTTCCGGGCGCTGCGGCGGCACCGCCCGGACGGGCCGCTGATGTGCATGGAGTTCTGGTGCGGCTGGTTCGACCACTGGGGTGGCGAGCACGCGGTGCGGGATCCCGGCGAGGTGGCGGCGGAGCTGCGGGAGATCCTGGAGTGCGGTGCCTCGGTGAATCTGTACATGGCGCACGGCGGCACCAGTTTCGCGGGCTGGTCGGGGGCCAACCGGGGTGGCGGTGAGTTGCACGACGGGCCGTTGGAGCCGGATGTGACGTCGTACGACTACGACGCCCCGGTCGACGAGTACGGCAGGCCCACGGAGAAGTTCTGGCGGCTGCGCGAGGTCCTCGCCGGGTACGCGGAGGGCCCGCTGCCCGAACCGCCGCCCGCGCCGCCGGTGTTGGCCGGGCCGGCCGAGGTGCGCCTGGACGGCTGGGCGTCGCCGGCGTCCGTCCTCGACGCCCGTGGCGGCCCGGAGGGCACCTACGCCGTGCCGCCGACCTTCGAGGAGCTGGACGTGGACCGGGGGCTGGTGCGGTACGAGGTGACGGTGCCGGGGCCGCGGCGGCCCTACCCGCTGACCGTGCGCGGACTGCGGGACCTGGCGGTGGTGTACGTCGACGGGGAGCGGGCCGGGGTGCTCACGGAGGACGACGACCGGCTCAAGGAGCCCGTCGCGGGGCACGCGCGCGTGGAGCTGTGGGTGGAGTCCCTGGGGAGGGTCAACTACGGTCCGCGTTCCGGTGAGGCCAAGGGTGTCACGGGGGGCCTCCTGCACGAGCGGCAGTTCCTGCACGGGGTCCGCGCGCGGGGGCTGCGTCTGGACGCCCTGGACGACATCGGGGGCATCGCCTTCGGGGAGCCGCCCGGTGACGGCGGCCCCGGCCTGTACCGGGGGACGGTCACCGTGCGCGGTGCCGGGGACGCCTGTCTGGAGCTGCCGGGCCGGATCCGCGGCTTCGTGTGGATCAACGGCTTCAACCTGGGGCGGTACTGGTCCGCGGGCCCGCAGCGGTCGCTGTATGTGCCGGGTCCGGTCCTGCGGGAGGGGGAGAACGAGGTGTGGGTGCTGGAGTGGGAAGGCGCGTCGGCGACACCGCCCGTGCTGCGGCCCCTGCCGGTGGATCCGGCCGGGGGGAATCCGCCCGCGTCGCCGTAGGGGCGGGTCGCCGTAGAGTGGAATCGGGTTCACGGCCTCTTGGGGGTACGGGCGTGGCGAACGACGGACCGGTCGAGCACGGCTACCCGCATCTGGAGACGGTGCGGGCCGCCGTCACCGCGCTGTACAAGCGGTTGTCGTACGACACCGTCCAGACGTTCGCGAGCAGTGTGGCCCCCGTCGACGTGGCGTTCTGCGACACCGACGACCTGCATCTGGGGGCGCAGCGGGTGGCGCGTGAGCTGGTGCGGCACTACCGGCTGCCCGATGCCCGTATGGTCGTGGGCTTCCGGGAGATGAAGCATGCGGCGAACGTCGAACTCGCCGCGGGCCCCGAGTACTTCGTCGAGTTGAACGACCGGTTCCGCACCCATCGGCGGGACATCGGCGCGGCCCTCGCCCACGAGGTGATGCACGTCTATCTGCACCGCCTGGACCTGTCGTTCCCCGGCACCCGGGACAACGAGATCCTCACCGACACGGCGGCGGCCTATCTGGGCGCGGGCTGGCTGCTGCTGGACGCCTACCGGGAGGACGCGGCGTCGTCCCAGAAGCTCGGCTATCTGACGCCGGAGGAGTTCGGTTACGTCCTGGCCAAGCGGGCCCTGGTGTTCGGCGAGGACCCGTCGGTGTGGTTCACCAGCCCGCAGGCCTACACGGCGTACGTCAAGGGCATGGCCCGGGCCCGCCAGGACGAGCAGCAGCCTCCGCTGACCGCGGCCGGCTGGGCGGGGCGCCGCCGCTATGCCCGCGACCGGCGCCACGCCCCCGGGGCCGGTCCCGGGACCGGCCCCGGGCCGGGCGTCCCCTACAGCTTCACCCCCGACACCGGCGGCCGGCTCCGGGTCTCCTTCCCCTGCCCGACCTGCCACCAGCGGATCAGGGTGCCGGTGCGGGGCAGGGTGCGGGCGCGGTGCTCGCTGTGCCGGACTGTGCTGGAGTGCGACACCTGAGGCCTGCCCTCGTGGACCCGTGCCTGCCGCCGTCCGTCCGCGCCTGCCCCGCCGTGGTCCCGTGTCTGCTTCCGTCGGCCAGTGGCTGTCCCCCGGCAGCCAGGTCCCCTCCTCGGGCAGCGTCCACCCGGCGCAGGCTGTCGCTGCTCGGTGCGCAGTGCCGTGGCCGTCCGTGCCTGCCGCCGTGGTCCCGTGTCTGCTTCCGTCGGCCAGTGGCTGTCCCCCGGCGGCCAGGGCCCCTCCCCCGGCAGTGTCCGTCCGGCGCAGGCTGTCGCTACTCGGTGCGCAGTGCCGTGGCCGTGCGGGCCTTCGCCGCCCAGCCCGCCGGGAGCAGTGCGCCCAGCAGGGCGATGGTGAGGCCGGCCAGCCCCAGCAGGACCAGCGGCCCGGGGTCGTAGACGTCGAGGACCGAGGACGGCAGGTCGGTGCCCGCGGCGTGGCCCATCAGCGGCACCACGTAGGCGTGCAGCGCGTATCCGGCCGGTACGCCGACGAGTCCGCCGAGGACGCCGATCCCGGCCACCGAGGCGAGGACGAGGCTCACGGTCTGCCGGGGCGACATGCCGATCGCCTTGCAGACGCCGAGGTCGTGGACGCGTTCGCGGGTGTCGAGGACCACGGAGTTGAGGACGCCGAGGCCCGCCACGGAGACCAGCATCAGGGTGAGCAGTGCGGCCATCGCGTTCAGGATGAGGACGAAGTTGTCCTGCTCGGAAGCGGAGTTGACATGCGCGTCGCCGCCCAGGGGCTGGACCGTCGCGGCGAGTTCCCGGGCGTAGTCACTGGCGGAGACGCCCGGTTTCACGTCGACGAGGTACACGCCGGGCTCGGCCGCCGGGAAGTCGGCCATGTCGGCGTAGATCTCCAGTTCGTCGTCCGAGGAGTTGCCGAAGGCCTCGCCGACGATGCGCAGGGTCCGTGTCTGTGCGGCCTGGGTGACGCGGAGCGGGTCGCCTAGCTCCTTGCCGGTCTTCTTCAGGAAGCCCGAGGGCACGACGGCCTGCCCGGTGCCGGTGAGCCAGTGGCCGGAGATCATCTCGTAGGCGCCGGAGCGGGAGTCGCCCTGGTAGAGGGTGGCCCGGGCGGGGCCGGAGAACCCGGCGACGGTGACGTCCGCCTGGCCCTTGCCGTAGGAGGAGGCGGTGCCGTCCTGCGCCGCGATGGCGGCACGCACGCGTGCCGGGTCGGCGGCGTCCGGTGTCTGCGACGTGCCCGCGGCGGGGCCGGGGCCGGGGCCGGTCTGCGGGGCGTTGGGTCCGGCGCCGGTGAAGACGCTGACCGCCGCCTTGTTCTCGGGGTCCTGTGCCGCGCCGACCGCGTTCAGGGACGAGGTCAGCCCGACCGCGAAGGTCGCCGCGACCGTGCCGAAGGCGACCGCGAGCATCATCGCGGCGGTCCGGACCGGGTGGGCGAAGGGGGCCGCGAGGCCGTAGGTCACCGCCCGGGGCAGTGGCAGCCGGCCCGCCGTCCGGTGCGCCCACTGGCCGCGTCCGGTGCGGGGCGCGCGGCCGACCGCGATGGCCTCGACCGTGCTCAGCCGTCCGGCCCGCAGGGCGGGGACCAGCGCCGCGATGCCCACGACGAGCAGTGCGGCGGCCGGGACGAGGACGTCCACCCACCAGGCCACCGTCAGCGAGGGCGTGCCGTACGCCTCTCCGGTGTCCTCCAGCAGCGGTAGGGCCAGCAGGTTGCCCAGGACGACACCGAGCGCGATGCCGACGCCGGCCGGCAGGAGTGCCTGGGCGACATAGGCGCGGACGACCTCGCGCGGGGTGAAGCCGATGGCCTTGAGGATGCCGATCCTGCGCAGGCTGGTGCCGACGGCGCCGCTGACCACACTGCTGACGATGATCAGCGACATCGCGATGCCGAGGACGCCGAACGCGATGAGGAACGGGATGGTGGGCGCCGCGTTCGAGTCGGCGGCGCGCTTGGTCTCCAGGTAGGACGTGGTGCCCAGGAGCGCTCCCTTCGGCAGGGCGGCGGCGATCTCCTTGCGGGCGGCGGTGATCTGGCCGCCGGTGTCCGCGGAGTCGAAGCGGTAGAGCATCTGGGAGGTGACCTGGGTGTCCTTCGACGCGAGTGCCCTGACCTGGGCGGGGGTCGCCCAGGCGTCGGCGGTCCGGCCGGCCGAGACGGCGATGCCGACGACCGTCAGGGTGGTGGCGTCGGCGGCGTCCGAGGTCTTCAGTTCGGTGCCGAGGGTGAAGACGGGCCCGGCGACCTGGCTGGTGAGCACGGTCTCGCCGGGCTTCGTCGGCCAGCGGCCCGAGGACAGGTCGAGGTCGTCCACGTCGGCGTGCGGGGTGGAGCGCCCGACCAGGGTGATGGGCCGCAGATGTCCACCGCCCCCGTCCGTCGGGCGGATGCTCGTGGCGGGGTAGGGTCCCGCGGTCGCGGTGACGCCGTCGAGCCGGCCGGTGGCCTCCAGTTGGGCCGTGCTCACCTTCGCCGGGTCGTACTCCGCGGTGAGATGCGGGCCGTGCTGCCGGGCGAAGGCCTTGTCGAAGGGCGCGTCCGCGGCGACCATCAGCGAGCCGGCGACCACGGCCGAGGCCACGGCCATCATCACGGCCACCGCGATCACCACGGTCTGGACGCGGCGCCAGCCCACCCCGGAGCGGACGACCCGGCCGAGCGGGCCGGTGCCGAGACCGCGCAGGCGTCGCGTGTGCTTCGCCGGGGTGCCGCTCGTCGGAGCGCCGTCCGCCGAGGTGCCGCTCGTCGGGGTGGCGTTTTCCGGAGTACCGCTGGTCGAGGTGGCGCTCGGGGTGCCGCCCGCCGGAGTGCCTCTCATCGGGTTGCGCCTCATCGGACGGCCTCCGCCTCGGTGTCGAGGGCGAGATGGCCGTCCACGAGGTGGATCGTGCGGCTCGCGCACGCCTGTGCCAGGGCCAGGTCGTGGGTGACCAGGACGATGGTCTGGCCGCTGCGGTGCAGGTCCACCAGCAGATCCCGGACGTCCTTGCCCGAGGCGGTGTCGAGGGCGCCGGTCGGCTCGTCGGCGAGCAGCAGCGCGGGCCGGTTGACCAGGGCGCGGGCGACCGCGACCCGCTGGCGTTCGCCGCCGGAGAGCCGGCCGGGGTAGGCGCGGGCGTGTTTCTGGATGCCGAGGACCTCCATCAGCTCGCCGGCGCGGGCGGCGGCCTGGCGGCGTGCGGTGCCGGTGAGTTGGGCGGGGAGCTGGATGTTGTCGGTGACGGTGAGGTCGTCGAGCAGGTTGAAGAACTGGAAGACCATGCCGATGCGTTCGCGGCGGAACCGGGCCAGCGCGTGTTCGCTCAGCCCCTCGACGCGCCGCCCGGCGACGGTGACCGTGCCCTCGGTCGGCCGGTCGAGACCGGCGACGAGGTTCAGCAGGGTGGACTTGCCGCTGCCGGAGGGGCCGGTGACGGCGAGTGCCTCGCCCTGGGCGACGGAGAGGTCGAGCGGTCCGAGCGCGGGCCGGCCGGCGCTGTCGTAGCGCTTGGCCACGCCCGCCAGTTCGATCACAGGGGTCATGGGAGTCGTCCGTCCTTACGGTCGCCCGGGCCGGCGCGGGTGTGCCGGTCCCGGCGAAGGTAGGGGCGGCGGCTCCTCGGGCGCGTCGGCCGGGGCACCGACATGCGGCCCTTCCCGCGGAGGACCCGGCCGGAAGGTCATCCCTGCGAAGTACGCCTGGGGGGCGGCGTGATGGGCGTCCTGGTCGTCCAGGCGGACGCGGCCGGGGCGTGGGGGCCACACAATGAGCCGATGGAGACGGAGGAGCGGCCCGGTCGGCGCCGCCAACTGCGGGACACGCTGAGGGAATCGCTGCGGCCGGAGGCGAAGGGTGCCCCGCTGTCCCGGCGGGCGGCGACCGCCGACGTGGTGCTGGCGGTCGTACTCACTGTGTTCGCGCTGGTCTTGGCGGCGCGGTATCCCGGGGACGGGCCGGCGTTCGTCGTGCCGAGGGACGAGTTCGGGGTGCCCGTCCCGCCCTATCCGCCGGCGCCGGGGGTGCGGATCGTGCCGGAGCCGGACTCCGGCCTGCCCTGGCCGCTCGTGCTGATGTCGGCGCTGCCGCTCGCGGCCCGGCGCCGGTATCCGCTGGCGGCGTTCGGGGTGGTGCTGGCCGGGGCGCTGGGCATCGGGGACCGGGCCACCTGGATCACGGTGCTGACCTGTGTCATCGGCGCGTACAGCGCGGTGAAGCACAGCCGGTACCGGGGGCTGGCGGTAGCCGCTCTGGCGGTCGCCGCGCTGCCGGCCGGTCTGGCGTTCCGGCGGACGGATCCCGTGCTGCCGGGGTGGTCGAGTCCGGTGGTCGTGCTGCTGGTCGCCGGGATGCTGGCCGGGACGGTCCGGTTCTGGCAGCGGCGGCTCGCGGCCGGCCGGGACGAGATCGCGGAGCTGGAGCGGGCGCAGGCGCAGTCCATGCGCCGGGCGGTCGAGGAGGAACGGGCCCGGATCGCGACCGAGTTGCACGATGTCGTGACCCACAATGTGAGTGTGATGGTCATCCAGGCGGGGGCGGCCCGCAAGGTGATGGACGTGGCACCGGACCGGTCGAAGGAGGCGTTGCTCGCGGTGGAGGCGGGGGGCCGGGCCGCGATGGCCGAACTGCGGCATGTGATGGGCCTGTTGGCGGCCCCGGACACCGGGCAGGCCGACAGTCCCGCGGACGGTCTGGAGCCGCAGCCCGGGCTCGGCCGGCTCGACGCGCTGATCGAGCGGGTGCGCGCGGCCGGGACCCCGGTCGGGGTCGCGGTGTCGCTGCCGCCGCAGCCGCTGCCGCCGGGGGTGGACCTGGCCGCGTACCGCGTGGTGCAGGAGGCGCTGACCAACACGATCAAGCACGCTCCGGGCGCCGACGCCGACGTCACGATCGGCTACACCGATCACCGGCTGGAGATCGAGGTGACCGACACCGGCGCCGTCCGTGACGCCTCCCCGGCCGACGGCAACGGCCGCGGGCTGATCGGGCTGCGCGAACGTCTCGCGGTCTACGACGGTGAGCTGACCGCCGGTCCGACCCTCGCCGGCGGCTACCGGGTCAGGGCCCTGGTTCCGTGGCGGTCGGTGTGAAGGGGCCCCCGGCGCTGCGCGCGGTCATCGCCGACGACCAGGCCCTGGTCCGGACCGGCTTCGGGATGATCCTGGCCGCGGACGGCATCGAGGTGACGGCCGAGGCGGCCGACGGGGCGGAGGCGGTCGACGCGGTCCGGCGCACCCGGCCCGACGTGGTCCTCATGGACATCCGGATGCCGGGGATGGACGGCATCGAGGCGACCCGACGGATCCTCGCCGACAGAGACCGGGGTGTTGGCAGAGACGTCGGCAGAGACATCGGCAACGGCAGCGGCGGGGACGACGCCGGGGTGTCCCCGCTGCGCGTCATCATCCTGACCACCTACGACCTCGACCACTACGTCTACGCCGCGCTCACCGCCGGTGCCAGCGGCTTCCTGCTCAAGGACGTCACCCCCGAGCACCTGGTGGCCGCCGTGCGCCTCGTGCAGTCCGGCGACGCCCTTCTCGCGCCCGCCATCACCCGCCGTCTCATCGAGCGCTTCGCCCACCGCGAGGAGCTCCGGCCGCCGGCCCCGCACCGTGACCTGTCCGGCCTGACCCCGCGTGAGCTGGAGGTGCTGCGGCTTCTCGCGACGGGCCTGAGCAACGCCGAGCTCGCGGACCGGCTGTTCCTCAGCCCGACCACGGTCAAGACCCACATCGGCCGCATCCTGTCGAAGCTGGACCTGCGGGACCGGGTGCAGGCCGTGGTGCTCGCCTACGAGACGGGGCTGGTCGCGCCCGGGGACCCGACCGGGAACGGCTGACACGGCTACCCCGCCCCGTACACCGGGCCCGGAACCTCCGCCCGCGCCAGGAGTTCCCGCGTGACGTCGCCGGCCTCGGCCGGCGTCCACCGTGCGCCCTTGTCCGCGCTCGGCCCCGGCCGCCAGCCCTCCATGACGGTGATCCGGCCGCCCTCGGTCTCGAAGATCCGCCCGGTGACCCCGGTGCTCGCCGCCGAGCCGAGCCAGACCACCAGCGGCGACACGTTCTCGGGGGCCATGGCGTCGAACCCCGACTCGGGTGCCGCCATCGTCCCCGCGAAGGTCTCCTCGGTCATCCGGGTCCGGGCGGCCGGGGCGATGGCGTTGACCTGGACGCCGTAGCGGGCGAGTTCGGCGGCGGCGACGAGCGTCAGGGCGAGGATCCCGGCCTTCGCCGTGCTGTAGTTCCCCTGTCCGAGCGAGCCCAACAGCCCTGCCCCGCTGCTGGTGTTGACGACCCGTGCCACGGGTGTCCGGCCCGATTTCGCCTCCGTCCGCCAGTGTGCCGCGGCGTGCTTGAGCGGCAGGAAGTGGCCTTTCAGGTGGACGCGTACGACCGCGTCCCAGTCGTCCTCGTCGAGGTTGACGAGCATCCGGTCGCGCAGGAACCCGGCGTTGTTGACGAGGGTGTCGAGGCGGCCGTACGTCTGCAGCGCGGTGCGGACGAGGGAGGCGGCGCCCTCGGTGGTGGCGATGTCGGCGCCGTGGGCGAGAGCCTCGCCGCCCGCCGCGCGGATCTCGGCGGCGACCTGGGCGGCCGGGCTGTCGGCGCCGAGGGTGCCGGCCGTGCCGTCGAGGCCGACGCCGAGGTCGTTGACGACGAGGCGGGCGCCCTCGGCGGCGAACGCGAGGGCGTGCGCCCGCCCGAGCCCGCGTCCGGCGCCGGTGACGACCACCACCCTGCCCTCGCAGATTCCTGTCATCCCACGTCTCCTCTCACGTCTCCTCCTTGTTGGCGGTCGCGGCGTCGAGGAACGCGGGCCGCTCCCCTCCCCCGTGCACGTGCAGGCTCGCCCCGCTGATGTACGCGGACGCGTCGGAGGCGAGGAAGACGGCCGCCGCGCCCACGTCGGCGGGCTGGGCGAGCCGGCCGAGCGGGACGGTGCGCGAGACGGCCTCGACGCCCTCGGCGCCTCCGTAGTGGAGGTGGGCCAGTTCGGTGTGGACCATGCCGACGACGAGGGTGTTGACCCGTACCTCGGGCGCCCATTCCACGGCCATCGAGCGGGCGAGGTTCTCCAGTCCCGCCTTGGCGGCTCCGTAGGCCGCGGTGCCGGGCGAGGGGCGGCTGCCGCTGACGCTGCCGATCATCACGACCGAGCCCCGGGCGCGTCTGAGGTGTGCGTGGGCGGCGAGGGAGACGGTGAGCGGGGCGAGCAGGTTGAGCTCGATCACGCGTGCGTGGCGCTCGGGTTCGGCGTCGGCGAGTCTGCGGTAGGGGGCGCCGCCCGCGTTGTTGACGAGGACGTCGAGCCGGGGCAGTTGGGCGAAGAACTCCCGTACGGCGTCGGTGTCCCGTACGTCCAGTGCCCTGAACTCGGTTCTGGGCAGGGGGACTTCCGGTGGCCTGCGGGCGCAGACCACGACCTCGGCGCCCGCCCGTGCGAAGGAGCGTGCGATGCCGGCGCCCACGCCCCGGGTGCCGCCCGTGACGACGGCGACCTTCCCGTCCAGCTCCATTCGCTGCTACCTTTCCACCTAACAAACGTTTGGTGGAAAGGTAGCTGATGCTTCCATGGGTGTCTCCACCTCGTCCCCGGAAAAGGGGCCCGAAAAGGGAATCGCGGTAGTCACGGTCGATTTCCCGCCCGTCAACGCCCTGCCGGTGCACGGCTGGTTCGCGCTCGCCGACGCGGTGCGCGCGGCCGGCCGGGATCCCGACATCCGGTGTGTGGTGCTGGCCGCCGCGGGGCGGGGGTTCAACGCGGGCGTGGACATCAAGGAGATCCAGGCGCGCGGCCGGCAGGCGCTGATCGGCGCCAACCGCGGCTGTTTCGAGGCCTTCGCGGCGGTGTACGAGTGCGAGGTGCCGGTCGTCGCGGCCGTGCAGGGCTTCTGTCTGGGCGGCGGGATCGGGCTCGTGGGCAACGCGGACGCGATCGTGGCGAGCGAGGACGCCGTCTTCGGGCTGCCCGAGCTGGACCGGGGCGCGCTGGGCGCGGCCACCCACCTGGCCCGGCTGGTCCCGCAGCACCTCATGCGCGCGCTGTACTACACCTCGCGTACGGCGACCGCCGCCGAGCTGCACGCGCACGGCTCGGTGTGGCGGGTGGTGCCGCGCGGTGAACTGACGGCGGCGGCACTGGAGTTGGCGGGGGAGATCGCCGCCAAGGACGGGGAGCTGATCCGGCTGGCCAAGGCGGCCATCAACGGCATCGACCCGGTCGACGTGCGCCGCAGCTACCGCTTCGAGCAGGGCTTCACCTTCGAGGCCAACCTCGGCGGGGTCGCCGACCGGGTACGCGACACCTTCGGCAGGGAAGGCAACGAGGGGGGTTCGGGTGAGTGACAAGACGATGACCGCCGAGGAGGCCGTCTCCCGGCTGGAGAGCGGCATGACCCTCGGCATCGGCGGCTGGGGCTCACGCCGCAAACCGATGGCCCTGGTACGGGCGCTGTTGCGGTCGGAGGTCACCGACCTCACCGTGGTGTCGTACGGCGGCCCGGACGTCGGCATGCTGGCGGCGGCCGGGCGGATCCGCAGGCTGGTCGCCGCCTTCGTCACCCTCGACTCGATCCCCCTGGAACCGCACTACCGCGCGGCCCGTGAGCGCGGTGCCTTCGAACTGACGGAGATCGACGAGGCGATGTTCATGTGGGGGCTGCGCGCCGCCGCCAACCGGCTGCCGTTCCTGCCGGTGCGGGCCGGTCTCGGCTCGGACGTGATGCGGGTCAACCCCGGTCTGCGTACGGTGACTTCACCGTACGAAGACGGGGAGACGTTCGTCGCGATGCCCGCCCTGCGCCTGGACGCGGCCCTGGTGCACGTCAACCGGGCCGACCGGCTGGGCAACGGGCAGTACCTGGGCCCGGACCCGTACTTCGACGACCTGTTCTGCGAGGCGGCGGACACGGCGTACGTGTCCTGTGAACGGCTTCTCGACACGGCCGAGTTGACGAAGGCGGCCGCACCGCAGACGTTGCTGCTCAAGCGGCATGTGGTGACGGGGGTCGTGGAGGCCCCCGGCGGCGCGCACTTCACGTCCTGCGCCCCCGACTACGGACGGGACGAGGCGTTCCAGAAACGGTATGCGACCACGCCCTGGCCGGAGTTCGCGGCGGGCTATCTCGCCGGGGACGAGCGGGACCACCGGGCAGCGTCCGGGGAGGAGTCGTGAGCGAGGTGGCCAAGGGGACCGGAGCGGCCGAGGAGACCACCCGGGGGGCCTGGGCGGCGGAAGCGGCCGGGGTGACCCGTGCCGAGTACTGCGTGATCGCCTGCGCCGAGGCCTGGCGGGACAGCGGCGAGATCCTCGCCAGTCCGATGGGCCTGATCCCGGCCGTCGGGGCCCGCCTCGCCAAGCGCACCTTCTCGCCCGACCTGCTGCTGACCGACGGCGAGGCGATGCTCGTCGGCCTCGACGGCACACCGGAGGGCTGGCTGCCGTACCGGCAGCATCTGGCGATGGTCACCGGCGGGCGGCGGCACGTGATGATGGGGGCGAGCCAGATCGACCGCTTCGGCAACCAGAACATCTCCTGCGTCGGCGACTGGGCCAGGCCCGCGCGCCAGCTGCTCGGGGTGCGCGGCGCGCCGGTCAACACGCTCAACAACCCGACCAGTTACTGGATCCCCAGGCACTCGACGCGGGTCTTCGTGGAGCGCGTCGACATGGTGTGCGGAGTGGGGTACGACCGTGCCGCCGCCGCGGGCCCCAGCGCCACCCGCTTCCACCGCGTCCCGCGTGTGGTCAGCGACCTCGGCGTCTTCGACTTCGCCACCCCGGACCACGCGATGCGCCTCGCCTCGCTGCACCCGGGTGTCACCGTCGAGCAGGTGCGGGAGGCGACGGGGTTCGCGCTGCACGTCGGGGACGAGGTGCCGTACACCCGTGAACCGACCGCCCAGGAGCTGGAGTTGATCCGCGAGGTCATCGACCCGAAAGGCACCAGGTACCGCGAGGTCGCCGACCCGGAGGCGACCCTGCGTCGCGAGGCCCGGGACTGATGGAGACCGCGCTGACCCGGCTCGTCGGGGTCCGCCACCCGATCGTGCAGACCGGTATGGGCTGGGTGGCGGGGCCGCGCCTGGTGTCCGCGTCGGCGAACGCGGGCGCGCTGGGCGTTCTGGCGTCCGCGACGATGACGACCGACCGGCTGCGGGACGCCGTACGCGAGGTCAAGTCCCGTACGGACGAGCCGTTCGGGGTAAATCTGCGGGCGGACGCCGGGGACGCGGGCGACCGGGTGCGGATCCTCGTCGAGGAGGGGGTGCGGGTCGCGTCCTTCGCCCTCGCGCCCTCCGCCGAGCTGATCGCCGAGCTGAAGGAGGCGGGGGTCGTGGTGATCCCCTCCGTCGGCGCCCGGCGTCATGCCGAGAAGGTCGCGGCGTGGGGCGCGGACGCGGTGATCGTGCAGGGCGGCGAGGGCGGCGGGCACACCGGCGAGGTGGCGACCACGGTCCTGCTGCCGCAGGTGGTGGACGCGGTGCGGATCCCGGTCGTCGCGGCGGGCGGTTTCCACGACGGGCGGGGCCTGGTCGCGGCGCTGGCCTACGGGGCGGCGGGCGTCGCCATGGGCACCCGCTTCCTGCTGACCTCGGACTCGACGGTGCCGGACGCGGTGAAGGCCCGCTATCTGGCGGCGACGGTGAAGGACGTGACGGTGACCCGGGCGGTCGACGGCCTGCCGCACCGCATGCTCCGCACCGACCTGGTGGACGCGCTGGAGCGCGCCGGGCGTACGAGGGCCCTGTTCCAGGCGGTGCGCAGGGCGGCCGGCTTCCGCAAGCTGTCCGGACTGACCTGGCACCAACTGGTCCGCGACGGCCTCGCCATGAAGCACGGCAAGGACCTGACCTGGAGCCAGGTCCTGCTCGCCGCGAACACGCCGATGCTGCTGAGGTCGGCGATGGTGGACGGCCGTACGGATCTGGGGGTGATGGCGTCCGGGCAGGTCGCCGGGGTGATCGACGACCTGCCGTCGTGCGCGGAGCTGGTGGAACGGATCATGAAGGAGGCGACGGAGGTCCGGGCCCGGCTCACAGCCTCTCGATGATCGTCACGTTCGCCTGTCCTCCGCCCTCACACATGGTCTGCAGTCCGAACCGGCCGCCCGTGCGCTCCAGTTCGTGCAGCAGGGTCGTCATGAGTTTGACGCCGGTGGCGCCGAGGGGATGGCCCAGCGCTATCGCGCCGCCGTTGACGTTGACCTTCTCCGGGTCCGCGCCCGTCTCCTTCAGCCAGGCCAGGACCACCGGTGCGAAGGCCTCGTTGATCTCGACGAGGTCGATGGCGTCCAGGGAGAGACCGGTCTTCTTCAGGGCGTGGGCGGTGGCCGGGATGGGCGCGGTCAGCATGCGGATGGGGTCCTCGCCGCGCACGGAGAGATGGTGCACGCGCGCGCGGGGCGTGAGGCGGTGCTCGCGTACCGCCCGCTCCGAGGCCAGCAGCATGGCCGCCGCCCCGTCGGAGACCTGCGAGGAGCAGGCGGCGGTGACGGTGCCGCCGTCGATGACGGGCTTCAGGGCGGCCATCTTCTCCAGTGAGGTGTCCCGGCGCGGGCCCTCGTCGACGGCGACCTGGCCGTAGGCCACGATCTCCCGTTCGAAGCGGCCCTCGTCGACGGCCCGCAGGGCCCGCCGGTGCGAGCGCAGTGCGAACTCCTCCTGGTCCTGCCTGCTGATGCCCCACTTGCCGGCGATCATCTCGGCGCCGGCGAACTGGTTCACCGCCCGGTCCCCGTACCGCGCCCGCCAGCCCTCGCTGCCCGCGAAGGGGCCCTGGGTGAAGCCGAGGGGCGCGGCGGCCTGCCGGGTCGCGTAGGCGATCGGGATCTGCGACATGTTCTGCACGCCGCCGGCGACGACCAGGTCCTGCGTCCCGGACAGCACGGCCTGCGCGGCGAAGTGCACGGCCTGCTGGGAGGAGCCGCACTGCCGGTCGACGGTCACCCCTGGCACTTCCTCGGGCAGTCCGGCGGCCAGCCAGCAGGTCCGCGCGATGTCCCCGGCCTGCGGTCCGACGGCGTCCAGGCAGCCGAAGACGACGTCCTCGACGGCGCCCGGGTCGACCCCGACGCGCCCGACCAGCTCTTTGAGGACATGCGCGCCGAGGTCGGCCGGATGGACCGCGGCGAGTCCTCCCCCGCGCCGCCCGACGGGCGTCCGGACCGCTTCGACGATGTAGGCCTCGGCCATGGCAACTCCCTCACGTAAAGGGGCACTTGAAAGGTGTCATTCGCGTACGGCGATCCCGTCCAGCACCATCGAGAGGTACTGCCGGGCGATCTCCTCCGGGCTGTGCTGTCCGCCGGGCCGGTACCAGGACGCGGCGACCCACACGGTGTCGCGCACGAAGCGGTAGGTGAGCCGGACGTCGAGGTCCGCGCGGAACACCTCGGCGGCGACCCCGCGCTCCAGCGTGGCCAGCCACGCCTTCTCGAACCTGCGCTGCGAGTCGGCGAGGAACGCGAACCGCTCCTGCGCGACCAGGTGCTTGCTCTCCTTCTGGTAGATCGCGACGGCGGCGCGGTGCCGGTCGATCTCCCGGAACGACTCGGTGACCAGGGCTTCGAGGGTCTCGCGCGGCCCGAACTCGCCGTCGAGGACGGTGTCGTAGCCGTCCCAGAGCTCGTCGAGGAAGGTCCGCAGGATCTCCTCCAGCATCGATTCCTTGGAGTCGAAGTGGTAGTAGAGGCTGCCCGCGAGCATGCCCGCGTGGTCCGCGATCTTGCGGACGGTGGTGGCGTTGTAGCCCTGCTCGGCGAAGACCTCGGCGGCGGTGTCGAGGAGTTCGCGGCGGCGCGCGGGCGCGGCGGTCACCTGGGGGTTCTTCTTGGTCGGCACGGGCCCATTGTCCTAGGCATGCTGGCTCCGGTCGTCACGCGTGCTGGCTGCTGACGGAGACGACCTCGCCCGTCAGGTACGAGGAGTAGCCGGACGCCAGGAACACGATCACGTTGGCCACCTCCCAGGGTTCGGCGTGCCGCCCGAAGGCCTCCCGTGCGGTCAGTTCCTCCAGCAGTTCCGCCGAGGTCACCTTCACCAGGTGCGGGTGCAGGGCGAGGCTCGGCGACACGGCGTTGACGCGCACCCCGAACTCGGCGGCCTCCATGGCCGCGCACCGGGTCAGCGCCATCACGCCCGCCTTGGCCGCGGCGTAGTGCGCCTGCCCGGCCTGGGCGCGCCAGCCGACGACGGAGGCGTTGTTGACGATCACCCCGCCGGTGTCGCGCATCAGGCGAAGGGCTGCCCGGGTGCAGCGGAAGGTGCCGTTCAGGGTCACGTCCAGCACCCTCGACCACTGGTCGTCGGTCATGTCGACCAGGGTCGACGTCCCGCCGAGGCCCGCGTTGTTGACGACGATGTCCAGTCGGCCGTGTTCCTGTACGGCGGTGTCGAACAGGGTCCGCACCTGTGCCTCGTCGGTGACGTCACAGGGGACCGCCGCCACGGCCCCCGGGAACGCGCGGCTCAGTTCGGTCTCGTGCTCCTTGAGCCGCCGGGCGTGCGCGTCGCTGATCAGGACGCGTGCGCCCTCCTCCAGGAAGCGGCGGGCGGTCGCTCCGCCGATCCCGGCGCCGGCCGCCGCGGTGATGACGGCCGTGCGCCCGCCGAGCAGTCCGTGCCCGGGAACGTAGGCCGGAGCCTCGACGTCTGTCATGGCAGCACGCTAACCTACCAAACACTTGTTAGGGAAGGTCTTGTCGAGGGTCTCACGCGAAGGAGGCGACCGTGGATCTGGCCCACTCCCCCGCCGACGAGGAGTTCCGCGCCGAGGCCCGGGCCTGGCTGGACGCGCATGTGCCGGCCACCGCCCTGCCCTCCCTGGAGACCGAGGAGGGCTTCGCCGCGCACCGCGCGTGGGAGGCCGAACTCGCGGCCGCCCGCTGGGCGGTCGTCAACTGGCCCGCGGAGTACGGCGGCCGGGACTCGGGTCTGATCCGCTGGCTCCTCTTCGAGGAGGAGTACCACGCGGCGGGCGCCCCCGGCCGGGTCGGCCAGAACGGCGTCAGCCTCCTCGCCCCGACCCTCTTCGACCACGGCACCGCGGAGCAGCGCGCGCGGGTGCTGCCGTCGATGGCGACCGGGGAGGTGGTCTGGGCGCAGGCCTGGTCGGAGCCGGAGGCGGGTTCGGACCTGGCGTCGCTGCGCTCCAGGGCGGTGCGCACGGCCGGCGGCTGGCTGCTGAGCGGCCAGAAGACGTGGTCGTCGCGGGCGGCCTTCGCGGACCGCGCGTTCGGCCTGTTCCGCAGCGAGCCGGACGCCCCGAGGCCGCACCAGGGCCTGACCTACCTGATGTTCGACCTGCGCGCCCCGGGTGTCACGGTCCGCCCGATCGGCCGTCTCGACGGCAGGCCGGCCTTCGCGGAACTCTTCCTGGACGAGGTGTTCGTCCCCGACGAGGACGTGATCGGCGAGCCCGGACAGGGCTGGCGGGTCGCCATGTCGACGGCGGGCAACGAACGCGGTCTGACCCTCCGCTCCCCCGGCCGCTTCCTCGCGAGCGCCGCCCGCCTGTCGGCACTCTGGCAGGCACAGGGGAGCCCGCGGGACGCGAGCGACCGGGTGGCCGACGCCCTCATCGGAGCCCGCGCCTACCAGCTCTTCACCTACGCCGCCGCCTCCCGCTTCCTCGACGGCGCCTCGATCGGCCCCGAGTCCAGCCTGAACAAGGTCTTCTGGTCCGAGTACGACATCGCGCTGCACGAGAGCGCCCTCGATCTCCTCGGCCCCGACGGCGAGTTGGCGGACACCGAGTGGTCCGAGGGGTATGTCTTCTCCCTCGCCGGCCCGATCTACGCCGGCACGAACGAGATCCAGCGCGACATCATCGCCGAACGCCTGCTGGGCCTGCCGAAGGGACGCCGCTGATGCGTTTCCTCCTGGACGCCGAACAGCGCGCGTTCGCCGACACGCTGGACGCCCTGCTGACGGCCGCGGACACGCCGTCGGTGGTCCGCGACTGGAGTCGGGGCGAGCACACCGGCGGCCGGGCACTGTGGCGCCGCCTGGCGGACGCGGGCGTGTTCGCGCTGGCGATCCCGGAGGCGTACGAGGGGCTGGGCCTGAGGCCCGTCGACCTCGCCGTCGCCTTCGTCGAGTTGGGGCGCCATGCGGTGCCGGGGCCGCTGGTGGAGACGGTGACGGCGGCGGCGCTGCTCACCGACGCCGACCCGGCGGGGCGCCTGCCCACCGATCCCGGTCCGGCCAAACGGTTCCTCCCCGCACTGGCCTCGGGCGAGTCGATGGCGACGGTCGCCCCGCCCAGCCACGACAGCGCCCACAACTCCCACGACTCCGACAGCTCGTACGCGCTGGACGGCGACACCGCGACCATCCGGCTCGCCCTGACCCCGGACGGCCTGCGGCTGTCCCCGGGCCACGGCCCGGTCCACGCCTCCCTGGACCCCGCCCGCCGCCTCACGCGTCTTGACCCCGGCGGCGAACTCCTCACCGACGCCCCGCCGCTCGCCCGGGCCCTGACCCTCGCCCGCCTCACCACCGCCGCCCAGGCCCTCGGGGTCGGCATCGCCCTCCTCGACAGAACCGTCGCCTACGTCGGGCAGCGCACCCAGTTCGGTGTGCCGGTCGGTTCGTTCCAGGCCGTCAAGCACCAACTGGCCGACGCGAAGATCGCGTTGGAGTTCGCCCGCCCCCTGGTCCTCGGCGCCGCCCTGACGATGACCGGGCCGGACGTCGCCGCGGCGAAGGTCACGGCGTGCGAGGCGGCGTACGCCACCGCCCGTACGGCCCTCCAGCTGCACGGCGCGATCGGCTACACGGCGGAGTACGACCTGTCCCTCTGGCTCACCAAGGCCCGCGCCCTGCGCACCGCGTGGGGCACTCCCGGGGAGTGCCGGGCCGTCGTCCTCAGTGGTGGTGATCGCCGCTCGTGAGCTGCCGGTACTCCTCGGCCGTCGGCTTCGCGATCCGGGTCTCGGGCCCGAACATCGCCCTGGCCAGCCGCGCCCGCACCCGCTGGGAGACCTTGATCTGCCGCCGCACCCCATGGGCGTCGACCAGCGGCCCGATCTCGTACGGCGGCTCCTGCTCGTGCTGGGTGAGCGCGAACAGCTGCTCCTGGGAGAGGGGTTCGTGGACCTCGACGTACTCGCCGTGCGGGAGGCGTTTGATGGTGCCGGTCTCCCTGCCGTGCAGGACCATGTCCCGGTCGCGGCGCTGGAGCCCGAGACAGATCCGCTTGGTCACGACGAACGCGAGCACCGGCACCACGAACACCGAGATCCGCACGAACCAGGTGATCACGTTGATGGACAGATGCAGATGCGTGGCCACGATGTCGTTGCCGCCGCCGATCAGCAGCACGCCGTACAGGCTCAGCCAGGCGACCCCGAGGCCGGTCCGCACGGGGACGTTGCGCGGCCGGTCCAGGACGTGGTGCTCGCGTTTGTCGCCGGTGATCCACGCCTCGACGAACGGGTACACCCCGAGGGCCAGCAGGATCAGCGGGAAGAGGGTGAAGGGGATGAACACGCCCAACTGCAGGGTGTGGCCCCAGAAGTTGATCTCCCATCCCGGCATCACCCGGATCAGGCCCTCCGAGAATCCCAGATACCAGTCGGGTTGGGCGCCCGTGGTCACCAGGTCCGCGCGGTACGGCCCGAAGGCCCACACCGGGTTGATGCTGGCGATGCCGCCCAGGACGGTCAGGACGCCGAAGACGAGGAAGAAGAAGCCGCCCGCCTTGGCCATGTAGACCGGCAGGAACGGCATCCCGACGACCGACTTGTTGTCCCGTCCGGCGCCCGGGTACTGGGTGTGCTTGTGGTAGAAGACCAGGATCAGATGGGCGACCACCAGGCCCAGCATGATCCCGGGGAGCAGGAGCACATGGACCGGGAAGAGCCTCGGGATGATGTCGTGCCCGGGGAACTCGCCGCCGAAGAGGAAGAAGGACAGATACGTCCCCACGACCGGGACGGACAGGATCGCGCCCTGGGAGAACCGCAGTCCGGTGCCGGAGAGCAGGTCGTCGGGGAGCGAGTAGCCGGTCAGGCCGGTGATGATGCCGAGGAACAACAGGGTCCAGCCGAACGCCCAGTTCAGCTCGCGCGGCTTGCGGAAGGCGCCGGTGAAGAACACCCGCATCATGTGGATGAGCATGCCGGCGACGAAGACGAGCGCCGCCCAGTGGTGGATCTGCCGGATCAGCAGCCCGCCGCGCACATCGAAGCTGATGTCGAGTGTCGACTCGTAGGCCCTGGTCATGATGACCCCGTTGAGGGGTTCGTACGAGCCGTGGTAGACGACCTCGACGGCGCTCGGCTCGAAGAACAGGGTCAGATAGACGCCGGTGAGGATCAGGATGACGAAGCTGTACAGGCAGATCTCGCCCAGCATGAACGACCAGTGGTCGGGAAACACCTTGCGCATGTTGGCCTTGGCCAACGCGTAGAGCCCAAGGCGCCCGTCGGCCCAGTCGGCGACCTTCTCCCCCTTGCCGACAGGCGCCCCACGAGCCGAACCCGGCCGCTGCGCCTCACCGTTCACCGATCGCGCGCCGTCCATACGTCGCCGCCTCCCCGTCGGATCACCTCAGGGTGGCACGAGGGCCCGGCTAATCCAACGGTGCCAACAGCCCCGCGTCCGGGGCGAGTCCGATCACCGCCGAGTGTCCGCGCGCGTGCAGCACGGCCCTCTCCTCGGCGAGCAGCACGGCGTCGTGCCGTCCGAGGGTCAGCCCGGCCACCTCCGCGCTGCCGTCGAGCACGACGACCAGCGCGTCCGTGAACAGCGGCAGCCGCCCGCGCACCACGGCGACCGTCGGCGGCTGCCGCCGGCCACCGACTCCGTCCCTGCGCCACATGACGTTGAGGTTCACGACCGGGCCGTCCAGCAGCCGGCCGTCGGTCGGCAGGTCACCCCTGAAGTCCTGCGGTACGTGACGGGTGTCGACGCGTCGCCGCTCGTCGCCCACGGTGAGGTCCATGCCGGCGCCTTCGACGAGGGTCAGTGTCCGCTCGACGCCGGGGAAGGCCGAGAACGGTCCGTCCGCACCGACGTCGGCCAGGCTCACCCGCCACAGGAAGTCGTCCGTGCCGGCGCCCTCGGGCGACACGGCGATCTCGCGGGTGATCCCGCCACCGTTCTTCCAGGGCAACGGAGTTCGCCCCGAGGCGGGCAGGAACCGGATCATCGGACGATGCCCTCCGCCCGCGCCGCCACCAGCCACTTCGGGAACTCGCCCACCAGACGGTCGTACAACTCCGTGTCCGACATTCGCCGGGGATCCGAACCGGCGTGGAAGAACCCGGCGTTGTCGACGACCCGTTTGTCGGGTACCGCCAACTCGTCGAGCTTGCGCAGGAAGTCGAACTGGCGGCTGCGGGGATCACCGAAGCCGATGAACTGCCAGAAGAGGGGCAGCTTGGCGGCCTTGCAGACGTAACGCTCCGCCGCCGCCCGGCTGCTCGGGCCGCCGTCGGTCTGGAAGACCACGAAGGCCGGGTCCGGCGACCCGCTGTCGAGGTGGTGGTCGATGACGGCGTCCATCGCCAGGTGGTAGTTCGTTCTGCCCATGTGCCCGAGAGCGGCCACACAGCGCTCGATCCGGCCCTCGTGGTCGGCGAGGACGATGTCGGCGACCGCGTCGACCTCCGTGGAGAAGAACACCACGGGCACGGTCCCGTCGTCGTCGAGATGCGCGGAGAGACCGAGCACGCGGTCCGCGAGCGCCTGGACGCTGCCGTCCTTGAAGTACGGCCTCATGGACCCCGAGTGGTCGACGACCAGGTAGACCGCGGCCCGTTGACCGGCCAGGCCGTGCTTCTCCAGCGACTGCCCGGCGCTCTTGTACAGGTTGACCAGCGCGGGCGCGGTCTCCTGCACCTTGGTGAGACTGATCGCGGTCATGCGGCCCACCCTGCCACAGACATGCGGCGGCGCCTGCCCGGTCGTCCGGTCGGGGACTGTTGGGCAGACGCCGTCTCGGGGGGTCTGGGGAGGGTTTCCCCTCCCCAGATGACCCGCCCGTACGCCTTTGTACGGGACGCTTTTTGAGGTGCCGTCAGACCATCAGGGAGCGGTCCGTCGGACGGATCGGGGCGTGCAGCTCGCTGCCGCCCGTCAGGAAACGGTCGACGCCGCGAGCGGCGGAACGCCCCTCCGCGATCGCCCACACGATGAGGGACTGGCCGCGGCCGGCGTCACCGGCGACGTAGACGCCCGGCACGTTGGTCTGGAAGTCGGCGTCGCGGGCGATGTTGCCGCGCTCGTCGAGGTCCAGGCCGAACTGGTCGACCACGCCGTTCTCGCGGTCGGTGCCGGTGAAGCCCATGGCGAGGGTGACCAGCTGGGCGGGGATCTTGCGCTCCGTGCCCGGCTTCGGGGTCAGCCTGCCCTCGATGAACTCGACCTCGCTGAGGTGCAGCCACTGGACGTTGCCGTCCTCGTCGCCCTCGAAGTGGGTGGTGGAGACGGAGTAGACCCGCTCGCCGCCCTCCTCGTGCGCGGAGGTCACCTTGTAGAGCATCGGGAAGGTCGGCCACGGCTGGCCCGGGTTCCGCTCCTCGCCCGGCCGCGGCATGATCTCCAGCTGCGTCACGGAGGCCGCGCCCTGACGGTGGGCGGTGCCCACGCAGTCCGCGCCGGTGTCGCCGCCGCCGATGACCACGACGTGCTTGCCCTCGGCGGTGATGGGGGGCGCCACGAAGTCGCCCTCCTGCACCTTGTTGGCCAGGGGCAGGTACTCCATGGCCTGGTGGATGCCCTTCAACTCCCGCCCGGGGACGGGGAGATCGCGCGCGGTCGTGGCACCGGCGGCGATGACGATCGCGTCGTACCGCTTCTTCAGGTCGGTCGCCTTGAGGTCGCGGCCGATCTCGATGCCGGTCCGGAAGCGGGTGCCCTCCGCGCGCATCTGCTCGATACGGCGGTTGATGTGCCGCTTCTCCATCTTGAACTCGGGGATGCCGTACCGGAGGAGGCCTCCGATGCGGTCCGCGCGCTCATAGACGGCGACGGTGTGACCGGCCCGGGTGAGCTGCTGCGCGGCGGCGAGTCCGGCGGGGCCGGATCCGATGACCGCGACGGTCTTGCCGGACAGCCGCTCCGGGATCTGCGGGGCGACGTCACCGGTCTCCCACGCCTTGTCGATGATCGAGACCTCGACGTTCTTGATGGTGACCGCGGGCTGGTTGATGCCCAGCACACACGCCGACTCGCACGGAGCGGGGCACAGCCGGCCCGTGAACTCCGGGAAGTTGTTCGTGGCGTGCAGCCGCTCGGAGGCGGCCCCCCAGTTCTCCCGGTAGGCGTAGTCGTTCCACTCGGGGATCAGGTTCCCCAGCGGACAGCCGTTGTGGCAGAACGGGATGCCGCAGTCCATGCAGCGCGACGCCTGCTCGCTGATGATCGGCAGCAGCGAACCGGGGACGTAGACCTCGTTCCAGTCCTTCAGACGGACGTCGACGGGGCGGGACTTGGCGACCTCGCGCCCGTGGTTCAGAAAGCCCTTCGGGTCAGCCATTGATCGCCGCCTCCATCATCTTCTCGGTGATCTCGGTCTCGGAGAGACCCGCTCGCTCGGCGGCGTCCTTGGCGGCGAGCACTGCCTTGTACGTGCTGGGGATGATCTTGCTGAAGCGTTCCACGGACACGGACCACTCGGCGAGCAGCTTCTCGGCGACCGTCGAGCCGGTCTCCTCGGCGTGACGGCGCACCACGTCGTGCAGCCACTGCTTGTCGGTGTCGTCCAGTTCCTCGACGGCGTCCACGTTGCCGACGTTGACGTTGTCGCGGTTCAGGTCGATGACGTACGCGATGCCGCCGGACATGCCGGCCGCGAAGTTGCGGCCCGTCTCGCCGAGGACCACCGCGTGACCGCCGGTCATGTACTCGCAGCCGTGGTCGCCCACGCCCTCGGAGACCACCAGCGCACCGGAGTTGCGGACGCAGAACCGCTCGCCCGTCCGACCGCGCAGGAACAGCTCGCCGCCGGTCGCGCCGTACGCGATGGTGTTGCCCGCGATCGTGGAGAACTCGGCGAGGTGGTCGGCGCCCCGGTCGGGACGGACGATGACCCGGCCGCCGGAGAGGCCCTTGCCGACGTAGTCGTTGGCGTCGCCCTCCAGGCGCAGCGTGACACCGCGCGGCAGGAAGGCGCCGAAGGACTGGCCGGCGCTGCCGGTGAAGGTGATGTCGACGGTGTCCTCGGGCAGGCCCGCGCCGCCGAACTTCTTCGTCACCTCGTGGCCGAGCATGGTGCCGACCGTGCGGTTGATGTTGCGGACCTTGACCTGGGCGCGCACCGGCTGGGCGTCGGTCGCGGAGTCCGCGGCCAGGGCGTCGGCGGCGAGCTTGATCAGCTCGTTGTCGAGCGCCTTCTCCAGGCCGTGGTCCTGCTCGATGACCTGGTGCAGTGCGGCACCCTCGGGCAGCTCGGGCACGTAGAAGAGCGGCTCCAGGTTGAGGCCCTGCGCCTTCCAGTGGTCGACCGCGCGGGTCACGTCGAGGGTCTCGGCGTGGCCGACGGCCTCCTCGATGGAGCGGAAGCCCAGTTCGGCGAGGATCTCGCGGACCTCCTCGGCGATGAACCGGAAGAAGTTCACGATGTACTCGGCCTTGCCCGTGAACCGGTCGCGCAGGACCGGGTTCTGGGTGGCGATGCCGACCGGGCAGGTGTCCAGGTGGCAGACGCGCATCATGACGCAGCCGGAGACGACGAGCGGCGCGGTCGCGAAACCGAACTCCTCGGCGCCGAGCAGCGCGGCGATGACGACGTCACGGCCGGTCTTCAGCTGGCCGTCGGTCTGGACGACGATGCGGTCGCGCAGGCCGTTGAGCAGCAGGGTCTGCTGGGTCTCGGCGAGGCCGAGCTCCCAGGGGCCGCCCGCGTGCTTGAGGGAGGTGAGCGGGGAGGCACCCGTACCGCCGTCGTGGCCGGAGATGAGGACGACGTCCGCGTGGGCCTTGGACACACCCGCGGCCACCGTGCCGACCCCGACCTCCGAGACCAGCTTCACGTGGATCCGCGCCTGCGGGTTCGCGTTCTTCAGGTCGTGGATCAGCTGGGCCAGGTCCTCGATGGAGTAGATGTCGTGGTGCGGCGGCGGGGAGATCAGACCGACACCCGGGGTGGAGTGACGGGTCTTGGCGACCCACGGGTACACCTTGTGGCCGGGCAGCTGGCCGCCCTCGCCGGGCTTGGCGCCCTGGGCCATCTTGATCTGGATGTCGTCCGCGTTGACCAGGTACTCGGAGGTCACACCGAAGCGGCCGGAGGCGACCTGCTTGATGCTGGAGCGGCGCGCCGGGTCGTACAGCCGGTCCGCGTCCTCGCCGCCCTCACCGGTGTTGGACTTGCCGCCCAGCTGGTTCATGGCGATGGCGAGCGTCTCGTGCGCCTCGCGGGAGATCGAGCCGTACGACATGGCGCCGGTCGAGAACCGCTTGACGATCTCGGAGACCGGCTCGACCTCGTCGACGGGGATCGGACCGCGGTCGCTCTTGAAGCCGAACAGGCCGCGCAGCGTCATCAGCCGCTCGGACTGCTCGTTGACGCGCTCGGTGTACATCTTGAAGATGTCGAACCGGCCGCTGCGCGTGGAGTGCTGGAGGCGGAAGACCGTCTCCGGGTCGAACAGGTGCGGCTCGCCCTCGCGACGCCACTGGTACTCGCCGCCTATCTCCAGCGCACGGTGGGCGGGCGCGATGCCGCTGGCCGGGTACGCCTTCGCGTGGCGGGCGGCGACCTCCTTGGCGACGACGTCGATGCCGACACCGCCGATCTTGGTGGCCGTACCGCTGAAGTACTTCTTGACGAACCGCTCGTCCAGGCCGACCGCTTCGAAGACCTGTGCGCCGCGGTAGGAGGCGACCGTCGAGATGCCCATCTTGGACATCACCTTCAGGACACCCTTGCCGAGGGCGTAGATCAGGTTGCGGATGGCCTGCTCGGCCTCGATGTCCGAGAGGAAGGTGCCGGCGCGGACCAGGTCCTCGACGGACTCCATCGCCAGGTACGGGTTGACGGCCGCGGCGCCGAAGCCGATCAGCAGGGCGACGTGGTGGACCTCGCGGACGTCACCTGCCTCGACCAGCAGGCCCACCTGGGTGCGCTGCTTGGTGCGGATGAGGTGGTGGTGGACGGCCGCGGTGAGCAGCAGCGACGGGATCGGCGCGTGCTCGGCGTCCGAGTGGCGGTCCGACAGGACGATCAGCCGGGCACCGTTCTCGATGGCCGCGTCGGCCTCGGTGCAGATCTCCTCGATGCGCGCGGCGAGGGAGTCACCGCCGCCGTGCACCCGGTACAGACCGGAGAGGGTCGCGGCCTTGAAGCCCGGCATGTCGCCGTCGGCGTTGATGTGGATGAGCTTGGCCAGCTCGTCGTTGTCGATGACCGGGAAGGGCAGGGTCACCGTCCGGCACGACGCGGCGGTCGGCTCCAGGATGTTGCCCTGCGCGCCGAGCGACGAGCGCAGGGAGGTGACCAGTTCCTCGCGGATCGCGTCCAGCGGCGGGTTGGTGACCTGGGCGAACAGCTGGGTGAAGTAGTCGAAGAGCAGTCGCGGGCGGGCGGACAGCGCGGCGATCGGCGAGTCCGTGCCCATCGAACCCAGCGGCTCGGCACCGGCCTTGGCCATCGGCGCCAGGATGACGCGCAGCTCCTCCTCGGTGTAGCCGAAGGTCTGCTGGCGGCGGGTGACCGAGGCGTGCGTGTGCACGATGTGCTCGCGCTCGGGCAGGTCGGACAGCTCGATCTCGCCGGCTTCCAGCCACTCCGCGTACGGCTTCTCGGCGGCGAGCTGGGCCTTGATCTCGTCGTCCTCGACGATGCGGTGCTCGACGGTGTCGACGAGGAACATCCGGCCGGGCTGCAGACGGCCCTTGCGGACCACCTTGGCGGGGTCGATGTCGAGGACGCCGACCTCGGAGCCGAGGACGACCAGGCCCTCGTCGGTGACCCAGTAGCGGCCGGGGCGGAGGCCGTTGCGGTCGAGGACCGCGCCGACCTGCTTGCCGTCGGTGAAGGTGACACAGGCCGGGCCGTCCCAGGGCTCCATCATCGTGGAGTGGAACTCGTAGAAGGCGCGGCGGGCCGGCTCCATGGAGTCGTGGTTCTCCCACGCCTCCGGGATCATCATCAGCACGGAGTGCGGCAGCGAACGGCCGCCCAGGTGCAGGAGTTCGAGCACCTCGTCGAAGGACGCCGAGTCGGAGGCGTCGGGCGTACAGATCGGGAAGACCCGGTCGAGGCTCTTCCTGTCCGCTCCGAACAGATCGGAGACCAGCTGGGATTCGCGGGCGACCATCCAGTTGCGGTTGCCCTTGACGGTGTTGATCTCACCGTTGTGGGCGACGAAGCGGTAGGGGTGCGCGAGCGGCCAGCTCGGGAAGGTGTTCGTCGAGAACCGGGAGTGCACGAGCGCGATCGCGGAGGCGAAGCGGCGGTCGGACAGGTCCGGGAAGAAGGGCTCCAGCTGGCCGGTGGTCAGCATGCCCTTGTAGACGATCGTCCGCGCGGAGAGCGACGGGAAGTACACGTCGGCCTCGCGCTCGGCGCGCTTGCGCAGCACGAACGCCTTGCGGTCCAGGGCGATGTCGGTCGAGGAACCGTCCGTGACGAAGATCTGCCGGAAGGCGGGCATCGTCGAACGGGCGGTGGCGCCCAGGAGTCCGGGAGCGACCGGCACCTCGCGCCAGCCGAGGACCGTCAGGCCCTCCTCCGCGGCGATCGTCTCGATCCGTGAGACGGCGTCGTCGAGGCCGTCCTCCGGCAGGAAGCCGGTACCGACCGCGTACGCACCGGCCGCGGGCAGCTCGAAGCCGGCCACCTCACGGAAGAACGCGTCCGGAACCTGGGACAGGATGCCCGCGCCGTCGCCCGAGTCGGGCTCGGAGCCGGTGGCTCCGCGGTGCTCCAGGTTGCGCAGAACCGTGAGCGCCTGCTCGACCAGCGCATGGCTCGCCTCGCCGGTGAGGGTGGCCACGAAGCCGACGCCACAGGCGTCGTGCTCGTTGCGGGGGTCGTACATACCCTGCGCAGCAGGGCGAGCATCCATGAACGACCACTTCTGGCCATTCGTGGAGTGCTGGGACGGCTGGCGCGGCGTACGCATCGGCTCTCCCGTCGTCGTCATATGGCATATGCAGATTGCCGAGGGACGACGCTGGCCCTCTGCGTGAGTGCAAAATTTCGTGCAGGTTACATGATGGGGCGGTTCTCGGGAACCGGATACCGCGTTCCAACATGCGGACACCACGGGGTCGCTACGGGGGTATCGCGCACGTGGCTTGAAGTATGTGGGACCGAACGGGACAGATCGGTGTCCGTCGGTCCGAGGGGGCGGAGAGGGCGTCGCCGCCCACCCCGCGAGTGCGCCGCAGGCGTCTTTGCCCACAGCGCTTACGGCTCATGCCCGGTGGTTAACCATTCGAAACCAGCGAGTAACGGCTACTTATGCGGCCCATCGCATAACCAGCGGCCGACCTATCCTACGGCCGTTCCGAACAGGCTGCCCAGGGCGTACGTCACACCGGCCGCGGCACCTCCCAGCACGAGCTGCCGCAGCCCTCCGAACCACCAGGTGCGTGCCGTCACCCCGGCCACCACGGCACCACAGGCGAAGAGCCCGAAGAGCGCGAGCAGCACGGCGGGCCACAGCTCGGTGGCACCGAACAGATAGGGCAGTACGGGAAGGAGGGCACCCAGCGCGAACGACCCGAAGGACGACACGGCGGCCACCGGCGGCGAGGGCAGGTCGCCGGGGTCGATGCCGAGCTCCTCGCGGGCGTGTATCTCCAGCGCCTGCTCGGGGTCGCGAGACAACTGCCGGGCCACCTCACGGGCCAGCCCGGGCTCGACGCCCCGCCCCTCGTACAGCGCCGCGAGTTCGGCCTCCTCGTCCTTCGGGTGCTTCCGCAGCTCCCGGCGCTCCACCTCCAGTTCGGCCTCGACGAGTTCGCGCTGCGAGGCGACGGAGGTGTACTCGCCGGCCGCCATGGAGAAGGCACCGGCGGTGAGCCCGGCCAGCCCGGTGATGACGATGGTCTGCTGACCCACCGACCCGCCCGCGACACCGGTCATCAGGGCGAGGTTGGAGACCAGGCCGTCCATCGCGCCGAAGACGGCGGGACGCAGCCAGCCGCCGTTCACATCCCGGTGCGTGTGGTTGTCACGGTGCGCCTCGTGCAGCGGCGCCTCGGTCTCGATGATGGCCACAAGGTCCCCCAGAAGAGCTTGATTAGACTGAATCCACTTCTCGACAACATCGAGACTACGTCGCCACATTCCCGCCCGCCAGCAAGGAAAGGCTGCGCTAACCTGGGCTTTTGCGGCCGGACGCTCATTCGATATAGAGGCTGCACAGATGTCGACCGGGTGATGCTGAGGCCCCCGAGGCTCTGCCGAACCGCTCCGGTGGGACACATCCGCAAAGGGCTCCGCCCCCTGCGCGCAGCCCCCTCAGGAGAGGCCGCGTATGGCATCGATCGCCTGCATCCCCTCGGTCCCGGCCCCCGGGAACGCCGCCGAACTCCGTGAGCGGGCCCGCGGCGCCCTGCTCGGCCTGGCCGTGGGAGACGCCCTCGGGGCCCCGGCGGAGAACATGAAACCCTCCGAGATCCGCGCCCGCTGGGGCCGTATCACCGGGTACGTCGCCGACCACCCCGCCGGCACGGACGACACCGAGTACGCGATCTTCTCCGGCCTCCTCCTGGCCCGCCACGGCTCCGCCCTCACCCCGGCCCACGTCGAGGCGGCCTGGCACCACTGGATCGCGGACCTCGACGAAGGCCCCTTCCGCGGCGCCGGCTTCAGCGAACGCGGCACCCTGGAGAACCTGCGGCGCGGCCTCGCGGCCCCCATCTCCGCCCAGCACCGGCACGCCTGGAGCGACGGCCTGGCCATGCGCGCCGCCCCCTTCGGCGTCTTCGCCTCCGGCCGCCCCGCCGAGGCCGCCCGCCTGGTGGCGATCGACGGCTCGGTGAGCCACGACGGCGAGGGCATCTACGGCGGCCAGGCGGTCGCGGCGGGCGTCGCGGCGGCGATGGCCGGGGCCCCCACCCCCGCCGTGGTCGCCTCCGCCCTGGCGGTCGTCCCCGACGACTCCTGGACGGCCCGCTCGCTCCGCCGTGCCGTGGCGGTCGCCCACCGCGGCGAACGCGCGGTCCGCTCGGCGGTCGTCATCGGCGGCTACCCCTGGACCGACCTCGCCCCCGAGGCCGTCGCCCTCGCCTTCGGCGCCTACGCGGCGGCCGACGGCGACTTCGTCCAAGCGGTCCTGACCGCCGTCAACATGGGCCGCGACGCCGACACCACGGCGGCGGTGGCGGGCGCCCTGGCCGGCGCGACCCGCGGCGCCTCCGCGATCCCGTCCGACTGGGCGGCGGCGCTCGGCCCGGCCCGCGGCACCTGTCTCCCCTCCATGGCGGGCCACCACGTACTGGACGTGGCCGAGTTGCTGACGCCGGGCGAGGACGGCCGATGGGGCGCGGGCGGATTCGTGCCGAACGAGATCCCGATGACCGAGACAGAGGTGGCGTCATGACCCCCCAGGCCCCCTACGACGGCACTCCCCACACCACACCCGCGCCAGAACGGACGACGCCGGGGCACCTCACCCACGCGCCGACGCCGACGTACATCGCGCCCACGCCCACGCCGGAGTACACCCCGCCCGCGCCCACGCCCCGGCACATCGCGCCCAGGGCCGCCGACGGCGAGACCGCCCCACAAGGGCCACCGGCACCGGACCACGACAGCGGCACGGTCGGTGGGGGTGGGAGCACAGAGCCCGAAGGCGAAGCCTCCCGCACCCGAACCGCCCGCAGAACCGAAGGCCTCCTCCTGGGCCTGGCCGCGGGCGACGCGGCCGGCTGGCCCGCCGCCCGCCACAGAGCCGCGCGCATGCCCGACTGGACCCGCCGCCTCACCCGGGAACTCGACACCTTCGCCGAACAGAACGCGACCACGACCCTCCCCGTCCCCATCGCGCTGAACCAACCCCCCGACCCGCTCCGCCTCGGCCCCTCCGACGACGCGGAATGGGCGGCCTTCGCCGCGGAAGCCGTACTCCGCGCCGGCGACGACACCGTCCTCGGAGACCTCAGCCGAGAGCGCCGCACCCGCGCCGCGATCGACCTCGCCTGGAACGCGCTGGCCTGCGAGGTCGCCGCGGCGGCGGACCGCGCCCCCGAGATCGAGTCCGCCGTCCTGCCCCTGCGCGCCCGCATCTCCGTCCGCGCCGGCCTCGGCAACCTGGCCGCCGGCCTACGACCGCCCGCCACCGGCCACGACAACCCGCACTACTTCGACGACGCCGCCTGCGTCCGGGCCTGCGTCCTCGCCGTGGCCCACCCCGGCGACCCCCGACGCGCCGCCGATCTCGCCGAGTTCGACGCCCGCTACACCCAGGACGGCGACGGCGTGCACGGCGCCAGGGCGATGGCGGCGGCCCTCTCCCTGGCCCTGGCCGGAGCGGACGTGGGGACCTGCGTCACCGCCGCCCTGGCCGAACTCCCCGAGTCCACCGAGATCGGCCGCAACGCCCGCCACGCCCTGCGGCTGGCCCGGGACGCCGAGAGCGCCTTCGCCCTGATCCCCCTGCTGGAACACCAGATCGTCGACCACGTCTACAGCTACGGCATCGCCGCCGCCGAGACGGTCCCGGTCGCCCTGGCCCTGGCCACCGCCGCCGAGGGCCGGATCGCGCAGGCGGTACCGGCGGCGGCCTGTCTCTCCCGGGTCGCCGACTCCGCCCCGGCCCTCGCGGGCGCCCTCACCGGAGCCCTGGGCGGCGGCGCGTCGATCCCGGCCTCCTGGCGGGACACCTGCCGCACCCTCTCCGGCTGCGCGCTCCCGCGGCTCACCGGCACGGACCTGGTGGAACTCGCCGACCTCCTGGAAGCCACACAACCGGCCCCACCAGAGGGATGATTCGGCTCATGACACCCAAAGGAGAAGAAAGCACCACAAGAGGTCTCGACGAACGCATCGCCGGCGCCCTGGTCGGCGCGGCCGTCGGCGACGCCCTCGGCGGCCCGGTCGAGGGCTACTCCCCCACCCAGATCCTGGAGCGCCACGCCGGCCGCGTCCACGGTGTCGTGGGCCCCTGGAACGGCGACGCCTGGCGCTCGGCCCGCCCCATCGCGCCCTACCACAAGGGCGACGGCCACGTCACCGACGACACCCTGATGACCCACGCACTGGTACGGGTCTACGCCCGGGTCCGCGACCATCTGGACGCCTACGCGGTCGCCGACCACCTGGTCCCGGACCTGATGACGACCCCGCGCTGGATCCCGGAGCTGGAGACCGAGGCACTCCCCCTCCACCGGATCTTCCTCGCGGAGAAGTGGCTGGTCGCCCGCCTCCACTACGGCCATGTCGACCCCCGCGAGGCCGGCGTCGGCAACATCGTCAACTGCGGCGCGGCGATGTACATGGCCCCGGTCGGCCTGGTCAACGCGGCCAACCCGGCGGGCGCGTACGCCGAGGCGCTGGACCTCGCGGGCGCCCACCAGTCGTCGTACGGCCGCGAGGCGGCGGCCGTCTTCGCGGCGGGGGTCGCGGCGGCGAGCACCCCCGGGGCGACCCCGGGCTCGGTCGTCTCGGCCTGCCTCGCCCTGGCGAAGGACGGCACCCGGGCGGCGATCGAGCAGGTCTGCGCGACGGCCTCCCGGTACACGGACTTCGAGTCGGCGCTGACCCCGCTGCGCGAGGCGGTGGCGCCCTACGACACGGTGGGCCCCGACTACCGGCAGCCCTCGCTCGGTGCCCGTCGCCCGTCCCGCCTGCACACGATCGAGGAACTCCCGGTGGCGCTGGGCATGTTGCTCGTGGCCGACGGCGACTACCGGCACGCGGTGCTCGGCGCGGTGAACTACGGCCGCGACTGCGACTCCATCGCCACGATGGCGGGCGCCCTCGCCGGCGCCCTGGGCTCAACGGTCCCCGAGAGCTGGGCGAAGCAGGTCTCCGAGGCCAGCCGCCTGGACCTGTGGGAACCGGCGAGGACCCTGACGGCCGTGACCCGGGAGATCTTCGAACAGGACGTCCACCGCCGCCGCGCCCACGAGCGGGCGTTCGCCGACCTCGGAGACCCCGGATGCTCCGACTGACCTGGGTCCAGCCGGAGGACCTGCTCGGCCACGAACTCCACCAGGCCGGACAGGACGGCCGGGAGCCCCAGGCGATCGAGGCGCGATGGCGAGCGGCGGGCGGCACCGAAGCCCCCCTGAGAGCAGGCGCATCGGCAGAGCCGGCATCGAGACACCTCCGGCAACTCGCCGAGGACCTACTGGACGAACTGGCAGACCTGACCAGCGAGTTGGCGGACCGGGAACCGACCGACCTCACCAGCATCAGGGCAGCCTGCCCCAACTGGCCGTCCGCGCCGGCCACGGGCAGTCGACGCCACCGGTCTGCGGGCGGTCGTGCCGCTGGGGCGGCTCCCGACCCGAAGAGGCGCGGCACCCCGCAAGCGCGGGCGAGCGAACCCGCCCCCGCAGCACCCCTCACCCAGCCCCGCCTGGAAGCGGCCTGGCTGGGCAGAGCAGTCGGCTGCCTCCTCGGCAAGCCGGTCGAGAAGCTCCCCCTCTCCGCGATCCGCCAACTCGCCGCCGCCACCGGCAACTGGCCCCTCAGCACCTACTTCACCGCCCGCGGTGTCCCCCAGCACCTCCTCACCGCCCACCCCTGGAACCGCCGCTCCGCCCCCACCTCCCTCGCCGAGAACATCGACGGCATGCCGGAGGACGACGACCTCAACTACCCCCTCCTCAACCTCCTCCTGCTCCAACGCCACGGCAGCGCCTTCACCACCACCGACGTGGCGAGACTCTGGCTCGACGAACTCCCGGCCGGCCGCACGTTCACCGCCGAACGCATCGCGTACCGCAACCTCCTCTCCGGCCTGGAGCCCCCGCACACGGCCCGCCACCGCAACCCCTTCCGCGAATGGATCGGCGCCCTGATCCGCGCCGACGTCCACGGCTGGACCCACCCCGGCGACCCGGGCGCCGCGGCCGAACAGGCCCACCGCGACGCGACCCTCACCCACACCGCCAACGGCGTCTACGCGGCGATGTTCACGGCGGCCACCATCGCCGAGGCGGCCACCGGCACCACGGACATCCACACCGCGCTCCGCATCGGCCTCACGGTGATCCCCCCGGCCTCCCGTCTGTCCCGGGCCGTCCGCCACGCCATCGAACTCGCCGGGACCCACGCCGACTTCGACACGGTCGTGGACGAACTGCACGCGCGGTACGCCGCCACCCACCACTGGGTCCACGCCCTCCCCAACACGGCCCTGATCGCCGCCGCCCTCACCCACGCGGACGGCGACTTCACCGGCTCCGTCTGCCGGGCCGTGTCGGGAGGTTGGGACACCGACTCCAACGGCGCCACCACCGGCGGCATCGCCGGCCTCCTCGCCGGTGCCCCCGATGCCCTCCCCGACCGCTGGACGGCCCCCCTCAAGAACCGCCTGTCCACCTCCGTCGGCGACTTCGACGGCGTCGGCTTCGACACCCTGGCCCACCTCACCCTCCTGGAGGCTGCTCGCCCATGACCCACATCGCCGTGCTCGGCAGCACGAACATGGATCTCGTCGCCTACGTCGAGAAGGCCCCGCGGCGCGGAGAGACCGTGACGGGACGGGAGTTCCGTACGGTCCCCGGCGGCAAGGGCGCCAACCAGGCGATCGCCGCGGCCCGCGCGGGCGCCACCGTCTCGATGGTCGGCGCGGTCGGCAACGACTCCTTCGGCGCCCAGCTGCGCTCCACCCTCGAACACTCCGGTGTCACGACCGACCACCTGCGCACGGTCGAGGGCCCGTCCGGCACCGCGCACATCGTCGTGGACGACGAGGGCGGCAACGCGATCGTCGTGATCCCCGGTGCCAACGGCACCGTCGACCACCTCGCCCCCGGCGACGAGCGCCTCATCGCCTCCGCCGACGCCCTGCTCCTCCAGTTGGAGATCCCGCTGCCCGCGGTCCTCGCGGGCGCGCGGGCGGCCCGCGGCCACGGCATCCGTACGGTCCTCACCCCCGCGCCCGCCCGGCCGCTGCCACCCGAACTCCTCGACGCCGTCGACCTGTTGGTGCCCAACGAACACGAGGCCGCCGCCCTCACCGGCCGCACCGACCCGCGCAGCGCGGCCCTCGCCCTGCTGGAGCAGGTCCCGGAGGTGGTCGTCACCCTGGGCGCGGCCGGCAGCCTGCACGCGGCCCGCGGAGCCGAGCCGTTCACCGTCCCCGCACCTCAGGTCACCGCCGTGGACTCGACCGGCGCGGGCGACACCTTCGTCGGCAACCTGGCCGTGGCCCTCGGTGAGGGCCGCCCGATGCGCGAGGCCCTGCGCCGGGCGGCCGCGGCCGCGGCACTCTCCGTCCAACGAGCGGGCGCCTCGGCCTCGATGCCGTACCGCTCCGAAATCGAAGCGCGGTACACGTCATGACAGCACAGCACCGCACGACGACCGCCACCACCGCGCCCCTGACCGGCCTGCGCGTCCTCGACCTCGCCACCCTCTTCGCGGGCCCCCTCGCCGCCACCATGCTCGGCGACTTCGGCGCCGAGGTCATCAAGGTCGAGCACCCCACGAAACCGGACCCCTCCCGCGGCCACGGCCCGTCGAAGGACGGTGTGGGCCTGTGGTGGAAGCTGCTCGGCCGCAACAAGCGCACGATCACGCTGAACCTCTCCGCGCCCGGCGGCCGGGCCACCCTCCTCCGGCTCGTCGCGACCGCGGACGTCGTCATCGAGAACTTCCGCCCCGGCACCCTGGAGAAGTGGGACCTCGGCTGGGGCGAACTGTCGGCCGCCAACCCCCGCCTGGTCCTGGCCCGCGTCACGGGCTTCGGCCAGTTCGGCCCCTCCGCCCACCGCCCCGGCTTCGGCACCCTCGCCGAGGCGATGAGCGGCTTCGCCGCGATCACCGGCGAACCGGACGCTCCCCCGACCCTCCCGCCCTTCGGCCTGGCCGACTCGATCGCGGGCCTCGCCACGGCGTACGCCGTCATGACCGCCCTCGCCGCCCGCGACCGCACCGGCGAGGGCCAGGTCGTCGACCTGGCCCTCATCGAACCGATCCTGATGGCTCTCGGCCCGCAGCCGACCTGGTACGACCAGTTGGGATACGTCCAGGAGCGCACCGGCAACCGGTCCGCCAACAACGCTCCGCGCAACACCTACCGCACGGCCGACGGCACCTGGGTCGCCGTCTCCACCTCGGCCCAGTCGATCGCCGAGCGCGTCCTGCGGCTGGTCGGCCGCCCGGAGCTGACCGAGGAGCCGTGGTTCGCCACCGGCGCCGGGCGGGCCGCCCACACCGACGTGCTCGACGCGGCGGTCGGCTCCTGGATCGCCGAGCGCACCCGCACCGAGGTCCTCGCCGCCTTCGAGAAGGCGGAGGCGGCCATCGCGCCGATCCAGGACGTCCGGGACGTGCTGGCCGACCCGCAGTACCAGGCCCTCGACACCATCACCACGGTCGACGACCCGGACCTCGGCCCCCTGCGCATGCAGAACGTCCTCTTCCGTCTCTCCGCCACCCCCGGCGCGATCCGCTGGACGGGCCGCCCGCACGGGGCGGACACGGCGGACGTCCTGACCGAACTGGGCCTCACCGACGCCGAGTTGACCGCCCTGCGCGAGGCGGGTGCGGTGTGACAGCGCCCGCCGCACCTCCTCTGACCTGGCTGTACGCCCCCGGCGACCGCCCGCATGTCGTCACCAAGGCTCTCGCCTCGGGCGCCGACGTCGTCGTGATCGACCTGGAGGACGCGGTCGCCCCCGACCGCAAGGAGTACGCCCGCGACGCCACCGCCGAACGCCTCCGCGAGCCGCAGCCGGTACCGGTCCACGTCCGCGTGAACGCCCTCGACGGCCCTCTCCGCGCGGCGGATCTGGCGGCGGTGGCCCACCTCCCGGGCCTCTGCGGCCTCCGCCTGCCGAAGGTGACGTCCCCCGGACAGATCATCCGCGTCGCCGAGGAGACCGCCCACGCCGAAGGAGGTACGCCCCCGCTCCACGCCCTCCTGGAGACGGCCCTCGGCATCGAACTCGCCCACGCCATCGCCGCCGCGCACCCGGCCCTGCGCGGCCTCGCCCTCGGCGAGGCGGACCTCAGCGCCGACCTGGGCGTACGCGAGGACTCCGGCCTCGACTGGTCCCGCTCCCGCGTGATCGTCGCCGCCCGCGCGGCGGGCCTCGCCGCACCGCCCCAGTCCGTCCACCCCGACATCCGCGACCTCGACGCCCTGGCCGCCTCCTGCGCCCACGGCCGCCGGCTCGGCTTCCTCGGCCGCGCCGCCATCCACCCCCGCCAGCTGCCGGTGATCGAACGCGCCTACCTCCCCACGGAACAGGAGATCGAGGAGGCCGAGACGATCGTCAAGGCGGCGCCCACGGACCGGGGCGCCCAGGCACTGCCGGACGGCAGGTTCATCGACGCGGCGGTGGTGGCGGCGGCCCACCGCACGCTGTCCCTGGCCCGCCGGACATGACGGAGGGCGCCCGGAGATCTCCGGGCGCCCTCATCGACTCACAGAAGTGACAACCGGCCGTCAGACCTTCTTGCCCGACCCGGCCTCGTCCTTGACGTCTGCCTCGTCCACCGCGTCCTCGGGGTCCTCGGTGTCCGACTCGGCCTTCCCCTCGGCTTCCGCGTCGGCCTTCTTCTCCGCGTCGGAGGCATCGGCGTCGGATCCATCGGGGTCGGCGGTCTCGCCGTCGGCGGCCTCCGCGCCCGGCTCGACCACCGTCTCCCGGCCCGGCCGCTTCTTCGCCGACAGCACCAGGTAGACCACCGCGAGCACGAACACGACCATCGCGGTCCAGTTGTTCAGACGCAGGCCCAGGATGTGGTGGGCGTCGTCGACGCGCATGTACTCGATCCAGAACCGGCCCGCGCAGTACGCCGCGACGTACAGCGCGAACGCCCGCCCGTGGCCCAGCTTGAAGCGGCGGTCGGCCCAGATCACGAGGACGGCGACACCGACGCACCACAACGACTCGTACAGGAACGTCGGGTGGTAGTAGCCGGGTACCCGGCCGTCCGCGGAGGACGTGATGTGCAGGGCCCAGGGGAGGTCGGTCTCCTTGCCGTACAGCTCCTGGTTGAACCAGTTGCCCCAGCGGCCGATCGCCTGGGCGAGGGCGATGCCGGGGGCGAGGGCGTCGGCCCAGGCGGGCAGCGGGATGCCCCGGCTCCGGCAGCCGATCCAGGCGCCCACCGCTCCGAGGGCGATCGCGCCCCAGATACCGAGGCCGCCCTCCCAGATCTTGAAGGCGTCGACCCAGTCACGGCCCTCGCTGAAGTACAGCTCGTAGTCCGTGATCACGTGGTAGAGCCGGCCGCCGACGAGACCGAACGGCACGGCCCAGACCGCGATGTCGGCCACCGTGCCGGCCCGCCCGCCGCGGGCGATCCAGCGCTTGTTTCCGAGCCAGACGGCTACGAAGACGCCGATGATGATGCAGAACGCGTAGCCGCGCAGCGGGACGGGACCGAGGTACAGCACCCCGCGCGACGGGCTGGGAATGTAGGCAAGTTCCATGGCAGGGTCGACGCTACATGGCCGGACCGGGCCCACGGAGGGCAGCCCGGCTACGGGTCCATAACGGGCGGGTGTGAAAGCCGTTCACCCATCTGCTCACGCCTTGTCGGCCTCCTGCACCAGCTGCTTCAGCTTCGCCGGGGTCATCGTCTGGTCCTGGTAGATGTTCTTGCCGTTGAGGATCACGGTCGGGGTGCCGGTGAAGCCGCCGTTGCGGAAGGCCGCCGAGGACTTCTCGACCCAGCTGTTGTGGGTGCCCTTCTCGACGCACGAACGGAACGCGGCCGTGTCGAGGCCGTCGGCCTTGGCCGCCAGCTCGATGAGCTTGCCGTTCTCGGCGAAGGTGTCGTCGGTCTCCGCGGGCTGGTTGTCGTACAGCACGTCGTGGTACGCCGTGAACTTTCCGGCGTCCTGGGCGCAGGCCGCGGCGTTGGCCGCGGTGCGGGAGCCGGTGCCTCCCATGTTGCCGTCGATGATGGTGGCCAGGTGGTACTCCACCTTCAGCTGACCGGACTTGGTCAGCTCATGGATCACCGGCCGGTACGCCGTCTCGAAGGCCTTGCAGGCCGGACAGCGGAAGTCCTCCCAGACGGTGAGCGTCGACCTGGCGCTCTCCTTTCCGGCCGGGATCGCGAGACTGTCCTTGCCCTGCGCGCCCGAGGGCGCCACGACCGGACCCGCGGAGTCACTGCCGTCGTCCTTGCCCACGTTCGCCGCGACCACGCCGATCACCGCCGCGAGGCCCAGGACGCCGACCACGCTCACGCCCACGATCAACACCCGGCGCCGCTTCTCCGCGGACTTCTGCTTCTCGCGCTCTTCCGCCAGCCGCTCCCGGGCGGTGCGCTTTCCCTCTCGGTTCTTCTCGCTCACATCCCGCAGAACGAACCGGGGAGGCGCACCGCGCCTCCCCGGTCCCAGGTCCACCCGTTCGAGTGACCCGTACGAAATCCCCGTCCTCGCCCGCCTTGTTACGCCTTGGCGCGCACGCCCTCGGCGAGCTCACCGGCGAGCGCCCGGACCGCCTCGACGCCGGCCGCGTCGTCCGGCGCGTCCAGCATCAGCTTGACGAAGGCCGAGCCGACGATCACGCCGTCGGCGAAGCGGGCCACCTCGGCGGCCTGCCGGGCGTCGGAGACGCCGAGCCCGACGCAGACCGGCAGGCCGGTGCCGGTGGCCCGGGTCCGCTCCACCAGGTCCTGGGCCTGCGCGCCGACCGAGGCCCGGGTGCCGGTGACGCCCATGAGCGAGGCGGCGTAGACGAAGCCGCTGCCCGCCGCGGTGATCCTGGCGAGCCGCTCGTCCTTGCTGCTGGGCGCCACCACGAAGACCGTGGCGAGACCGTGCTTCTCGGCGTGCTCCCTCCACAGCTGCGACTCCTGCACGGGCAGGTCGGGCAGGATGCACCCGGCGCCGCCCGCCTCGGCGAGCTCGGCGGTGAAGCGCTCGACGCCGTAGCGGTCGATCGGGTTCCAGTACGTCATCACGAGCACCGGCTTCCCGGTCGCCTCGTGGGCCTCCTTGACCGTCCGCATGACGTCCGCGATCTTGACGCCGCCGCGCAGGGCGATGTCGTCGGCGGTCTGGATGACCGGGCCGTCGAGGACCGGGTCGCTGTGCGGCAGACCGACCTCGACGATGTCCGCGCCACCGTCGAAGACGGCCTTGATCGCCGCGATGCCGCCGTCCACCGTCGGGAACCCGGCCGGGAGGTAGGCGATGAGCGCGGAACGGCCCTCGGCCCGGGCGCCGGCGAGGGTGTCGCTCAACAGCTGGATGTTGCCGCTCACTTGGCGTCCCCCTCGATCTCGGCGGTGTCGGCGGCGTTGGCCGCGACCTCGGCGTCGGTGTCGTACAGGCCGAAGTAGCGGGCGGCCGTGTCCATGTCCTTGTCGCCGCGCCCGGACAGGTTGACGACGATCAGCCCGTCCTTGCCCAGCTCCCTGCCGACCTCCAGGGCGCCGGCCAGTGCGTGGGCGCTCTCGATGGCCGGGATGATGCCCTCGCTGCGGGACAGCAGACGCAGCGCCTGCATGGCCGCGTCGTCGGTGACCGCGCGGTACTCGCCCCGGCCGCTGTCCTTGAGGTAGGCGTGCTCGGGGCCGATGCCGGGGTAGTCGAGTCCGGCGGAGATCGAGTAGGGCTCGGTGATCTGGCCCTCCTCGTCCTGGAGGACGTACGACCGGGAGCCGTGCAGGATGCCGGGCTCGCCGGCCGTCAGGGTCGCCGCGTGCTCGCCGCTCTCGATGCCGTGCCCGGCGGGCTCGCAGCCGATGAGGCGTACGTCCGCGTCGGGGATGAAGGCGTGGAAGAGGCCGATGGCGTTGGAGCCGCCGCCGACACAGGCGACGGCCGCGTCGGGCAGGCGTCCGGCGCGCTCCAGGATCTGGCGGCGGGCCTCGACGCCGATCACGCGGTGGAAGTCGCGCACCATGGCCGGGAAGGGGTGCGGTCCGGCCACGGTCCCGAACAGGTAGTGCGTGCGGTCGACGTTGGCGACCCAGTCGCGGAACGCCTCGTTGATCGCGTCCTTCAGGGTGCGGCTGCCGGACTTCACGGCGATGACCTCGGCGCCGAGCATGCGCATCCGGGCCACGTTCAGCGCCTGGCGCTGGGTGTCGATCTCGCCCATGTAGATGGTGCATTCCAGGCCGAACAGCGCACAGGCGGTGGCGGTCGCGACGCCGTGCTGACCGGCGCCGGTCTCGGCGATGACCCGCGTCTTGCCCATCCGCCTGGTCAGCAGGGCCTGGCCGAGCACGTTGTTGATCTTGTGCGAGCCGGTGTGGTTGAGGTCCTCGCGCTTGAGGAACACCCGGGCGCCACCGGCGTGTTCGGCGAACCGCGGCACCTCGGTGAGGGAGCTGGGGCGGCCGGTGTAGTGGACGAGGAGGTCGTCGAGCTCGCGCGCGAACTCGGGGTCGTGCTTCGCCTTGTCGTACTCGACGGCGACCTCGTCCACGGCGGCGACGAGGGCCTCCGGGATGAACTTGCCGCCGAACGCGCCGAAGTAGCCTTCGGCGCTGGGGATGTGACCCTCGGGGTCGGGGATGAAGAACTCGCTGGGCATGCGGAAACCTCACGGTGAGTTTGTGGAAAGACACTAATCGCCGTGGGGGCGGGGATGGTCTGGTGACCGCGGGCCTGATGTGGCCGATCGCGCAGTTCCCCGCGCCCCTAGAAGAAGGGGCGTTGCCATCGCTGGCCGTTTACCTGCCCGGGTTCGTCACCGATGACGTACCGCACCCGTCGCCCGTGCACGCGTCGTGCGGGCGCGCGGCAGCCCCGGGGCCGGCAGCCGCGCGCGAGGCGGGCGTACCGGTCCGGGGGCGTCAGGGTGAGCGGAAGCGTCATCGGGGCCTACTCTACCGAGCCGTCAGCCCCGGCCGTGGCGCAGTGCGGGGTGTTCGCCGGCGGCCACCAGGTCGGCGACCGCGGTCTTGGGGTCCTTGCCGGTGACCAGGGACTCGCCCACCAGGACCGCGTCGGCGCCGGCGTTGGCGTACGCGATGAGGTCGTGCGGTCCGCGGACGCCCGACTCGGCGATCCTGACCAGGCCCGCGGGGATCTCCGGGGCCAGCCGCTCGAACGTCCCGCGGTCGACCTCAAGGGTCTTGAGGTTACGCGCGTTGACGCCGATGATCCTCGCGCCGGCGTCCACCGCGCGCTCCACCTCGTCCTCGTCGTGCACCTCGACGATCGGGGTGAGCCCGATCGACCCGGCGCGCTCGATGAGGGACTCCAGGGCCGGCTGGTCCAGCGCGGCGACGATGAGCAGCGCGAGGTCGGCGCCGTAGGCCCGGGCCTCCCACAGCTGGTACGAGGTGACGATGAAGTCCTTGCGCAGTACGGGGATGTCCACCCGCGCGCGGACCGCTTCCAGGTCGGCCAGCGAGCCGCCGAAGCGGCGCTCCTCGGTCAGCACGGAGATGACGGCCGCGCCGCCCGCCTCGTAGTCCGCGGCCAGGCCGGCCGGGTCGGCGATCGCGGCCAGCGCGCCCTTGGACGGGCTGGAGCGCTTGACCTCGCAGATGACCTTGACGCCGTCGCCCCGCAGCGCGGCGACCCCGTCCTTGGCCGCGGGGGCCTTCGCCGCGCGTTCCTTGAGCTCGTCGAGGCTGACGCGCGCCTGCCGCTCCGCGAGGTCGGCACGGACTCCGTCGATGATCTCGTCGAGCACACTCACGCGAGCGGCCCCCTTCCAGACGGTTGACTGTTCAAGCGGTTCGGCTGCCGCCACCGGTCCGCCTCAGGGACGAAAACCGATGGTCACCTTGATGGTATCCGGAGGACGGCGTAGGGCTCACATCCGGTTGACGCCGGTCCCACTACCTGGACCTTCATGAATTGATCAAGGGTGTAGCCAGCCACCGAACGGCAGGTTCCGGACAACCGTGAAGACCAGCACCAACGCGCCCAGACTCCACAGCTGGACCGGTCCGAGGGTGATCCGCGCCGGCCGGCCGCGCACCGCGCGGACCACCCAGACGGTCCACACGACCGCGAAGCCGAAATAGCCCACGACGGCGAGCGCGTTGTCGCCCAGCGCGGTGACGAGGTCCCCGTGGACGAAGGCGTGCGCGCTGCGCAGCCCGCCGCAGCCGGGACAGTAGACGCCGGTGAGCCGCAGGAGCGGGCAGACGGGGTAGTGACCGGGCTGGTTGGGGTCCACGGTCCCCACGTACGCGAAGGCCCCGGCGACCGCCGCGAGCACCCCGGCGGGCACGGCCAGCCGCCCCAGCGCGGTCCCACCGCCCGCGGGCGGTGTCCTCGAAGCGGTCCCCTGGCTGTCGGCGTTCACGCTCGCATTGTGCCCTGTATCGGCCCCCGGACACGCGGGAGGGGCGGCCCCGGCTTTCGCGTCGGGCCGCCCCTCCACGAGGTCGCGTGCGGTCAGTTCTCGACGCTCGCGGGCTCGCGCTTGCCGTCCGCGACCTGGTGCGCCGAGTGGGTGCTCTTCGCCATGCCCAGGCCCATCCCCTTCATGATCCAGCCGACCACACCACCGAGGACCACGATCGCCATGCCGGCCCAGAAGCCCACCGGGTCGGCGAGCACCATGAAGGCGCCCGCGACGGTGAACCCGATGATGGCGATGATGACGCCGGTCCAGGCGGCCGGGGTGTGACCGTGGCTGCTGCCCGCCATGACTTGCTCCTCGTTGCTGTGTTGCGGTGTTCGTGTCTGAGCCGGACGCTCATGGTCCATTGTTCCGCACGCGCGCGTGCCCGGTGCCCGGGGGTCCGCCCTCGCGCGTCGGTGTCGGCGCGGCGTCGAACACCTATGCGCCGGTGGGGTCCTCGCCGCGGTCGAGGGCCTTCCAGACGTCCTCGGGGCGGTCGGGGTCGACGGGGGGTGCCTTGCGGCGCGGGCGGGGGGTGCCGGAGCGCTCGTAGCGGCCGGACATCGCGGGCCACTGGCGGCCGTAGCGCAGGGCGAGCAGGCCGGCCAGGAGGAGCAGCGCCCCGCCGGCGACCGCGACGTAGGGCCAGGCGGTGTGTGTGAGCGCGTCGACGGTGGCGGAGGTGTCGCCGGAGGCCTTCGCGGCCTGCTCGTCGAGCGCGGAGCTGTCGCCCGCGCCGAGGAGCGCCGCGGCGATGGTGCCGGCGCCGGAGAGCGCGAGCACGGCGGCGACCAGGAAGCGGCCGGCCCGGCGGACGGCGAAGACGGCGACGAGCGCGGCGAGGCCCACTATGGCCAGGGACGCGGGCACGCCCGTGACGTCGCTGCCGCTGGCGGTGAGCGGGAAGCTGCCGCCGGCCACCGTCGCGGTGCCGTGCGACCACTCCTGCCGGGTGGCGAGCAACGCCACGGCCGCGCCGAGCGCACCGCTGAGCAGGGCGACGGCAAGACTCCGGCGGCCGGCGCGGGCGGGTCCTGCGGCTTCGGAACGGGGGTCAGGTACGGGAGTCACGTACTCCACTATCGCCTGAACCCCGGGCGAACCGGCACCCGGGGCTCACGTGATGCCCGTCCTACTTTCCGAGCCGGTTGGCGGTGTGGACCGCGCGCAGGACCGCGGCCGCCTTGTTGCGGCACTCCTCGTCCTCGGAGACCGGGTCGGAGTCGGCGACGATTCCGGCGCCCGCCTGGACGTAGGCCGTGCCGTCCCGCAGCAGGGCCGTACGGATCGCGATGGCGGTGTCGGAGTCGCCCGCGAAGTCGAGATAGCCGACGCAGCCGCCGTACAACCCCCGCCGGGACGGCTCCAGTTCGTCGATGATCTGCATCGCTCGGGGCTTGGGGGCGCCGGAGAGGGTGCCCGCCGGGAAACACGCCGTCAGGACGTCGAAGGCGGTGCGTCCCGCGGCGACCTTGCCGGTGACGGTCGAGACGATGTGCATGACGTGCGAGTACCGCTCGACGGACATGAAGTCGACGACCTCGACCGAGCCCGGCTCGCAGACCCGGCCCAGGTCGTTGCGGCCCAGGTCGACCAGCATGAGGTGCTCGGCGCGTTCCTTGGGGTCGGCGAGCAGTTCGTCGGCGAGCGCCTGGTCCTCCTGCGGGGTGGCCCCGCGGTGCCGGGTGCCGGCGATGGGGTGGACCATGGCCCGTCCGTCCTCGACCTTGACCAGCGCCTCGGGGGACGAGCCGACGACGTCGAAGCCGTCGAAGCGGAACAGGTACATGTACGGGGAGGGGTTGGTGGCCCGCAGCACTCGGTACACGTCCAACGCGCTTGCCGTGCACGGCGTTTCGAAGCGCTGGGAGGGGACGACCTGGAAGGCCTCGCCCGCGCGGATGCGCTCTTTGATGTCCTCGACGGCGGCCCGGAAGTCGGGGCCGCCCCACAGGGCCGTGTACTCGGGGAGCTCCGAGGGGGGCAGGGCGGCCGGGGGCTGGGCGACCGGGCGGGACAGGTCCGCCTCCATCGCGTCCAGGCGGGCCACCGCGTCTGCGTGGGCCTCGTCGACGCCCGTGTCGAGGTCGTTGTGGTTGATCGCGTTGGCGATCAGCAGGACCGTGCCCTCCCAGTGGTCCATCACCGCGAGGTCGCTGGTGAGGAGCATGGTCAGCTCGGGCAGCCCGAGGTCGTCCCGCTCCCCCGGACCGATCTTCTCCAGGCGGCGCACGATGTCGTAGCCGAGGTAGCCGACCATGCCGCCGGTGAAGGGCGGCAGGCCCTCCTGGTGGGGGGTGTGCAGGGCCTCGATGGTGGCGCGCAGGGCGGCGAGCGGGTCGCCGTCGGCCGGGACGCCCACGGGCGGGGTGCCCAGCCAGTGGGCCTGCCCGTCGCGGGCGGTGAGGGTGGCGGCGCTGCGGACGCCGATGAACGAGTAACGAGACCATTGGAACGCGGTGCGGCCGTTCTCCGCGGACTCCAGCAGGAAGGTGCCGGGGCGCTCCGCGGCGAGCTTGCGGTAGAGCGCGACCGGGGTGTCGCCGTCGACGAGGAGCTTGCGGGTGACGGGGATGACCCGGCGGTCGGTGGCCAGCTTGCGGAACGTCTCTAGGTCCATGGCGGCTGACCTTACTGATCCGTGGCCGGTGCGCCGGAACCGGCGCCCACGACGGCCTTGAGGACGTCTTCGTCGAAGCAGGTGCGCGCGCCGGTGTGGCAGGCGGCTCCGACCTGGTCGACCTTGACCAGCAGGGTGTCGGCGTCGCAGTCCAGGGCGACGGACTTCACCCACTGGAAGTGGCCCGAGGTGTCGCCCTTGACCCAGTACTCGCGGCGGCTGCGGGACCAGTAGGTGCAGCGGCCGGTGGTGAGGGTGCGGTGCAGCGCCTCGTCGTCCATCCAGCCGAGCATCAGCACCTCTCCGGTGTCGTGCTGCTGGGCGATGGCGGGCAGGAGTCCGTCCGCGCTGCGCTTGAGGCGCGCGGCGATCCCGGGGTCGAGCCGACTGGGCTGGCGGGGTGTGCTGCTGGTCATGGTGCCATTGTGCCGCCCGCCACTGACAGTCACCGGGGGGTGTCCACTGTGCGGACCGCCTGGGCCGCCGTAGGCTGGCTGTCATGTCGACTTTCGCCAAGCGTGAACGACTTCTCCTGGCCGACCTGTTGGAGGCCGCGGGCCCCGAGGCCCCGACCCTGTGCGAGGGCTGGCTGACCCGTGACCTGGCCGCGCACGTGGTGGTGCGCGAGCGCCGCCCGGACGCGGCCGGCGGTCTGCTGATCAAACAGCTCGCCCCGCGTCTGGACAAGGCGATGGCCGAGTTCGCGGCCAAGCCCTACGAGGAACTCATCCAGCTGATCCGGACCGGCCCGCCCCGGTTCTCCCCCTTCTCCCTCAAGCAGATCGACGAGGCGTCGAACACCGTCGAGTTCTACGTCCACACCGAGGACGTCCGCCGCGCCCAGCCCGAGTGGTCGCCCCGCGAGCTCGACCCGGTCTTCCAGGACGCCCTGTGGTCCCGCCTGGAACGCACCGCCCGCCTGATGGGACGCGGTGTCCCGACCGGCCTGGTGCTCCGTCGCCCGGACGGCCAGACGGCGGTCGCCCACCGCGGCACCCCGGTCGTGACGGTGACCGGCGAACCCTCGGAGCTGCTCCTGTTCACCTACGGCCGCCAGAACGACGCCAAGGTCGATCTGGACGGCGACAAGGAGGCGATCGCCCGACTGCACGGCTCGCAGCAACTGGGTCTCTGACGGAGCCCTCCCCGGTCGAGGAGGCCAAGACCGGGCGGCCATGACCGCATGACCGGGTGGGTACGTCGACGCCCGTGCGCAAGGCGCACGCCTTGTGCACGGGCGTCGCTCAGCGGGGCAGTTCCGCCCGCCGCAGGTCCCGGACGCCCAGGGCGACGACCCCGCCGAGCCCGCAGACCACGGCGCTGACCACGAAGACCGGGCCGGTCCCCCAGGCGCCGATGGCCGCGGCGGACAGCGGCATGCTCAGCGGGGCGAAGCCGAGGCTCACCAGGCCGGCGACGGCCGTGACGCGGCCGAGGTAGGCGGGGTCGGCCCGGGTCTGCAGCAGGGCGCCGCACATGGCCCCGCTGAGCCCGGCGAGCAGCCCGATGAGCAGGGCCACCCCGACGGCCGCGAGGACGCCCGGGACGAAGGCGAGGGCGCCGATCGCGACGGAGCCCGCGAGGATGGCGTATCCGGCCACGTACCCGGCGTACGGCAGGCGTCCGCGCACGGTCAGCAGCAGTGAGGCGGCGCCCGCGCCGGTGCCGAACCCGGCGAGGACCCAGCCCATGCCGGAGGCGCCCCAGCCGCGCTCGTCGGCGAGCAGGGTCAGGCCGACGTTGAGCGGGCCGACGAAGCCGAGGTCGCCGAGGGCGATGGCCAGCATCAGCGGGGCGAGCACGCGGTGACGGCGGATGTAGGCGAGTCCGTCCAGCAGGTCGCGCCAGGCGGTACCGTCCTGCGACGACATGGCGGGTGAGCTGTCGTCGGCGGGCAGGTCCCGTATCCGCACGGAGACCAGCAGCGGCACCGACACCGCTATCAGCAGGCTGGCGAGGCCGAACGCGGCCGCCGCCCCGCCGACCGCCACCGCGAGACCGCCGAGCGGGGCGCCGACGACACTCGCGAAGCGGATGCCCAGGCCCCGCATGCCCTGCACGCGCGCGAGCTGGTCGCGGCTCGTCACGCGCGCGGGGAGGGCGCCCACGGCCGGCATGAACACGGCGTCGACGGTGCCGAAGACCAGGGCGAGCAGGGCCAGCGGCCACAGGCCGGGGCTGGTGAGGAACAGCAGTGCCGACACCGCGAGGACGGCCGCGCAGCGCACCGCGTCGCTGCCGATGACGACTCTGCGCGGTCCGAACCGGTCGGCGACCACTCCCCCGCCCAGCATCAGCAGCGCCCTCGGCACGGCGCTGACCGCCATGACCACTCCGGCCTGCGAGGGCGTCCCTGCCTGTACGGCCGCCCAGGACAGCGCGATGTAGTACACGCTGTCGCCGACCATGGAGGAGGTGTAGGCGGCGAGCCAGCGCAGGACGTTGCCGTCGCGGTGGGCCGGCCTGTGGGTCAGGTCCGGGGACGCGGTCATGCCGGTCGTGGTCATGGGGTGCGTCCTCTCAGGGGCGGAACGGGAAGGCGTAGGTGTACAGGGCGACGTTCTCGCGCCCTTCGGTGTCACCGGCGCCCTCGGCGGCGCGCCCCTTCGTGTCGTACCGGTCGACGACGGCGAGCAGTTCCTTGTTCAGTTCGGCCAGTTCGGCCGCCGTCAGCCGCAGTGTGGACTCCGAGTCGGAGGCCGCGGCGGTCCACTCGGGCCCCCAGGCGTGGCGCTCGTCGAGGTAGCGCCGGTAGAGGTCGCCGCGCTGGTCCACGAGGAGTCGCGCGAAGGCCGTGTGCGCGGACGCCGTCTCCGGTGCGCTGCGGAAGTCCTCGTCGTGGAAGCTCACCCTCTTGGACACCGGCTTCCACCAACGCTCCCGTCCGTCCGCCCGCCGCGGCTCGGCCTCTTCGATCAGCCCGTGCTCCGCGAGCTTGCGCAGGTGGTAACTGACCAGTGAGGCGGCCTCGTCGACCTGCTCGCCCAACTGCGAGGCGGTCGCCGCGCCGACCACGTGCAGGGCTCGGTACAGCTGCATCCGCAGCGGATTCGAGAGTGCCTTGAGCGTGCCCAGATCTGTGACGCGGCGGTTCTCGGATGTCATGCCGCCAGCGTAGATACGAAATAAATATTGCGCAACTAATCTTTCACAGTTGGGCCGAGCTGAGCCCCGGCCACCAGGTGACCGGGGCTCATGAGGAGGAACGTCAGCGCACGGGATGCCCCGCACCCCGCAGCGCGTCCTTCACCTGCCCGATCCGCAGGTCCCCGAAGTGGAAGACGGAGGCCGCGAGGACCGCGTCCGCGCCCGCCTCGACCGCCGGGGGGAAGTCGGCGAGCTTGCCCGCGCCGCCGGAGGCGATCACCGGGACCGTCACGTGCGCCCGGACGGCGGCGATCATCTCCAGGTCGTAGCCGTCCTTCGTGCCGTCCGCGTCCATCGAGTTGAGCAGGATCTCGCCCGCGCCCAGCTCGGCGGCCCGGTGGGCCCACTCGACGGCGTCGAGGCCGGTGCCCTTGCGGCCGCCGTGGGTGGTGACCTCGAAGGAGCCGGAGTCCGTGCGGCGCGCGTCCACCGACAGGACGAGCACCTGGCGGCCGAAGCGCTCGGCGATCTCGCGGATGAGGTCGGGGCGGGCGATGGCGGCCGTGTTGACGCCCACCTTGTCGGCACCCGCCCGCAGCAGCTTGTCCACGTCCTCGGCCGTGCGGACGCCGCCGCCGACCGTGAGCGGGATGAAGACCTGCTCGGCGGTGCGGCGCACCACGTCGTACGTGGTCTCGCGGTTGCCCGACGAGGCGGTGATGTCCAGGAACGTCAGCTCGTCGGCGCCCTCGGCGTCGTACACCTTGGCCATCTCGACGGGGTCGCCCGCGTCGCGGAGGTTCTGGAAGTTGACGCCCTTGACGACCCGGCCGTTGTCCACGTCCAGGCAGGGGATCACTCGTACGGCAAGGGTCATGCCGGGGACTCCCCGTCTCCTCCGCCGGAGCGGAACGCCTCCACCTCGACCTCGACGACCAGACTGGGGTCCACGAAGCCGGAGACGATGATCATGGATGCGGCGGGCCGGACGGAGTCGAACAGCTCCTTGTGTGCGCGGCCGACATCGTCCACGTCCCGGGCATGGGTGAGGTACATACGCGTCCGCACGACGTCCTCGCGGCCCAGTCCCAGCTGTCCGAGTGCCTCGAACGCGACGCTGAAGGCGTTGACCGTCTGCTCGTAGGGACCGCCGCCGGCGATCTCGCCGTCCACGATCGACGTGCAGCCCGACACCAGCACCAGGCCGTTGGGCAGCTCCACCGCTCGGGAGTACCCGAACGTCTCCTCCCAGGGCGCGCCGGTCGCGACGCGTCGCAGCTCGGTCACGGCTGCACCGCCTCCAATGCCTCTTCGAGGGTGAACGCCTTCGCGTACAGGGCCTTCCCGACGATGGCGCCCTCGACACCGAGGGGTACCAGCTCGGCGATGGCCCGCAGGTCCTCCAGCGACGACACACCACCGGAGGCCACGACCGGCCGGTCGGTCGCCGCGCACACCGTGCGCAGCAGCTCCAGGTTGGGGCCCTGCAGCGTGCCGTCCTTGGCGATGTCCGTCACCACGTACCGGGCGCAGCCCTCCTTGTCGAGGCGCTCCAGCGTCTCGAAGAGGTCGCCGCCCTCACTGGTCCAGCCCCGCCCACGCAGGGTCGTACCCCGTACGTCGAGCCCGACCGCGATCTTGTCGCCGTGCTCGGCGATGACCTCGGCGACCCACCGGGGGGTCTCCAGGGCCGCCGTGCCGAGGTTCACCCGGGTGCAGCCGGTGGCCAGGGCGGCGGCGAGCGTGGCGTCGTCGCGGATGCCTCCCGACAGCTCCACCTTGATGTCCATCGCGCCGGCGATCTCGCCGATCACGGCCCGGTTGTCGCCGGTGCCGAACGCCGCGTCCAGGTCGACCAGGTGCAGCCACTCGGCGCCCGAGCGCTGCCAGGCGAGGGCGGCCTCCAGAGGGGAGCCGTAGGAGGTCTCCGAGCCGGACTCGCCGTGCACGAGGCGGACCGCCTGGCCGTCACGGACGTCCACCGCGGGGAGGAGTTCGAGCCGCCCCGAGGGGTGGTTCGACGACATCTTCGAGGACATCAGAGGGTTCCGATCCAGTTGTTCAGCAGCTGGGCTCCGGCGTCGCCGGACTTCTCGGGGTGGAACTGGGTGGCCCACAGGGCGCCGTTCTCCACGGCTGCCACGAAGGGCTTGCCGTGCGTCGACCAGGTGACCAGTGGGGCGCGCATCGCCGGGTTGGTGGTCTCCAGGCTCCAGTCGTGGACCGCGTAGGAGTGCACGAAGTAGAAGCGCGCGTCCGTGTCCAGCCCGGCGAACAGCCGGGAGCCGGCCGGCGTGTCCACGGTGTTCCAGCCCATGTGGGGCACGATCTCGGCCTGGAGCGGCTCGACCGAGCCGGGCCACTCGTCGAGGCCCTCGGTCTCCACGCCGTGCTCGATGCCGCGTGCGAAGAGGATCTGCATGCCGACGCAGATGCCCATCACGGGGCGCCCGCCGGACAGGCGGCGGTCGACGATCCAGTCGCCGCGCGCCTCCTTGAGGCCCGCCATGCAGGCGGCGAAGGCGCCGACGCCCGGCACCAGCAGCCCGTCCGCGTTCATCGCCCTGTCGTAGTCACGCGTGATCTCGACCTCGGCCCCCGCGCGCGCGAGGGCGCGTTCGGCGGAGCGGACGTTGCCGAAGCCGTAGTCGAAGACAACGACCTTCTTCGAAGCGCCGCTCAATTCCACACCTCCAGCCTCATGACGCCCGCGACGAGACACATCGCGGCGCCGATGGAGAGCAGCACGATCAGGCTCCTCGGCATGTCCTGCTTGACGAAGGAGTAGATGCCGCCGGCCAGGAAGAGGCCGACGACGATCAGGATGGTGGACAGGCCGGTCACAGCGCGCCCTTCGTGGAGGGAAGGATGCCGGCCGCGCGCGGGTCGCGCTCGGAGGCGTACCTGAGGGCCCGGGCCAGCGCCTTGAACTGGCACTCCACGATGTGGTGCGCGTTGCGCCCGTAGGGCACGTGCACGTGCAGCGCGATCTGGGCCTGGGCGACGAAGGACTCCAGGATGTGCCGGGTCATCGTGGTGTCGTACTCGCCGATCATCGGCGCCATCTTCTCGGGCTCGGTGTGCACGAGGTAGGGGCGGCCGGAGAGGTCGACGGTGACCTGGGCGAGGGACTCGTCCAGCGGGACCGTGCAGTTGCCGAAGCGGTAGATGCCCACCTTGTCGCCGAGCGCCTGCTTGAAGGCGGCGCCGAGGGCGAGGGCGGAGTCCTCGATGGTGTGGTGCGAGTCGATGTGCAGGTCGCCCTCGGTCTTCACGGTCAGGTCGAACAGACCGTGCCGGCCGAGCTGGTCGAGCATGTGGTCGTAGAAACCCACCCCGGTGGAGATCTCCGTCTTCCCGGTGCCGTCGAGATCGATCTCGACGAGGACCGAGGTCTCCTTCGTCACCCGTTCGACTCTTCCCACACGCCCATCGCGAGTCATGCGCTCTGCTCCTTCTTCAGTTCACGGACCGCGTCGAGGAACGCGTCGTTCTCGGCGGGGGTTCCCGCGGTGACCCGCAGCCATCCCGGCACGCCGTTGTCCCGCACCAGGACACCCCGGTCGAGGATCTGCTGCCACACGGCGTGCGCGTCGGCGAACCGTCCGAACTGGACGAAGTTGGCGTCCGACGCGGTCACCTCGTAGCCGGCCGCCCGTAGTTCGGCGACCAGCCGGTCCCGCTCGGCCTTCAGCTGTTCGACGTACCCGAGCAGGGTGTCGGTGTGCTCCAGGGCCGCCAGCGCGGTGGCCTGGGTGACGGCCGACAGGTGGTACGGCAGGCGTACGAGCTGCACGGCGTCCACGACCGCCGGGTGCGCGGCGAGATAACCGAGGCGCAGGCCGGCCGCGCCGAACGCCTTCGACATCGTCCGGGAGACGACGAGGTGCGGCCTGCCCTCGATGAGCGGCAGCAGCGAGTCGCCGTGGCTGAACTCGATGTACGCCTCGTCGACCACCACGATCGACGGCCTGGCGGCCTGCGCGGCCTCGTACAGCGCGAGGACCGTCTCCGCCGGGACGGCGGTGCCGGTGGGGTTGTTGGGGGTGGTGATGAAGACGACGTCCGGCCGGTGCTCGGCGATGGCCTTCTCGGCGGCGGCGAGGTCGATCGTGAAGTCGTCGTTCCGCGGGCCGGAGATCCAGCCGGTGCCGGTGCCGCGCGCGATCAGCGCGTGCATCGAGTACGACGGCTCGAAGCCGATCGCGGTACGGCCCGGTCCGCCGAACGTCTGCAGCAGCTGCTGGAGGACCTCGTTGGAGCCGTTGGCCGCCCACACGTGGGCCGGGCCGACCGGGTGACCGGAGGTGTCGGTCAGGTACGCGGCGAGCCGCGTGCGCAGCTCCACGGCGTCCCGGTCCGGGTAGCGGTTGAGGTGCCGGGCCGCCTCGGTGACGCGCTCGGCGATCCGCTCGACCAGCGGCTCGGGCAGCGGGTAGGGGTTCTCGTTGGTGTTCAGCCGTACGGGGACGTCCAACTGGGGCGCGCCGTAGGGGGACTTGCCGCGCAGCTCGTCCCGTACGGGGAGGTCGTCGATTCCGAAGCTCACTTGTTCTCAGGCACCTTCCACCCGAACCTTGCCTTGATCGCCGCCCCGTGGGCCGGCAGGTCCTCCGCCTCCGCCAGCGTCACCACGTGGTGCGCCACGTCGGCCAGCGCGTCCCGCGTGTAGTCGACGATGTGGATGCCGCGCAGGAAGGACTGGACGGACAGGCCCGAGGAGTGGCAGGCGCAGCCGCCGGTGGGCAGGACGTGGTTGGACCCGGCGGCGTAGTCGCCGAGCGAGACCGGCGCCCAGGGGCCGACGAAGATCGCGCCGGCGTTGCGCACCCGGTCCGCGACGTCACGCGCGTCAGCGGTCTGGACCTCCAGGTGCTCCGCGCCGTACGCGTCGACGACCCTGAGGCCCTCGTCGATGCCGTCGACGAGGACGATCGCGGACTGCCGGCCGGCGAGGGCCGGGCGGATCCGGTCCTCGATGTGCTTGCTGGCCGCGACCTGCGGCTCCAGTTCCTTGTCCACCGCGTCCGCGAGTGCCACGGAGTCGGTGACCAGGACGGCGGCGGCCAGCGGGTCGTGCTCGGCCTGGCTGATCAGGTCGGAGGCGACGTGTGCCGGGTCGGCGCTGTCGTCGGCGAGGATCGCGATCTCGGTGGGACCGGCCTCGGTGTCGATGCCGATCCGGCCCGCGAAGTAGCGCTTGGCGGCGGCGACCCAGATGTTGCCGGGGCCCATGACCATGTTGGTGGGGGCGCAGGACTCGGTGCCGTACGCGAACATCGCGACGGCGGTGGCGCCACCGGCCGCGTACACCTCGTCGACGCCGAGCAGCGCGCAGGCGGCGAGGATCGTCGGGTGCGGCAGACCGTCGAACTCGGCCTGCGCCGGCGAGGCGAGGGCGATCGACCCGACGCCGGCCTCCTGCGCCGGGACCACGTTCATGACGACGGTCGACGGATACACCGACCGGCCGCCGGGCGCGTACAGCCCGACGCGGTCGACCGGCACCCACTTCTCGGTCACCGAGCCGCCGGGCGCGACCTGGGTCGTGTGGGTCGTGCGGCGCTGCTCGCGGTGGACGAGACGGGCGCGGCGGATGGACTCCTCCAGGGCCGCGCGCACGGCCGGGTCCAGCCCCTCCAGCGCGCTGGTGAGCGCCTCGGCGGGTACCCGCACCCGGTCGAGCCGCACGCCGTCGAACTTCTCGGCGAAGTCGATCAGCGCCGCGTCGCCCCGATGATGCACGGCCTCGCAGATCGGACGCACCTTCTCCAGGGCGGCCGAGACGTCGAAGTCGGCTCGGGGCAGCAGGTCGCGCAGGGCGGGGCCCTCGGGGAGGGCGTCGCCGCGCAGATCGATTCGGGCCATCGAGAAATGTTGCAGCACGGGGCCAATTCTCTCAGACGCCCGTCGGCCGTCGTCCGCGCGTTCCATTGGCTGATACGCAACCCGGAAGATCCCCTTCACGTCTGGCGTTCAGTGGGTTACTCAGCGGGCATGAACAGTTGTACGAATCCCAGAAATCCCGATCCCGCGAGCACCGAGGAGCTGGAAGCGCAGTGACCGAAGGGGCCGGCATCCGGGACGGAGACCTGCCGGACGATCTGACCGCCACCGAGGCCGGCATGTGGCAGGCCTTCCGCAACGGCAGCGTGTACGACCTGAGCAGCGGGGACACGGTCGTCGACGATCCGCACGGCGGACACCCCTGGGGCCCGGAGCGGACCGTGCGGGCCCGCATCGTGTGCTGGCTGCTCCTGGACGGCCCGCCCGCGCTCGCCGGCCGGGTGGCGTCGCTGAAGCTCGTCGGGGTGCAGATCAGCGACGGTCTGGATCTCGCGGGCGGCACCGTGGAGCCGTACGTCGAGATGCGCGGCTGCCGCTTCGAGCGGGAGGTCCGGGTGCCGGAGGCGCACTTCACCACCGTCCGGCTGGTGGACTGCTCGGTGCCGCGCCTGGAGGCCGCCCGGGTGCGCACGGAGGGCGATCTGCATCTGCCGCGCTGCCGCTTCCAGAACGGCGTCCGGCTCACCGACGCCCACATCGGCACGGACCTGCTGATGAACCAGGCGATCGTCTACCGCGACCGCAGTGGCCGCTCCATCGCCGCGGACGGCATGACCGTGGGCCAGGACCTGCAGGCCGAGATGCTGGAGTCGCACGGCGAGCTGAGCCTGCGCAGCGCCAAGATCGGCGTCTCGCTGAGCCTGCGCGGCGCCCGGCTGGTCAACCCCTACTCACGGCTCGCGCTGAACGCCCCGCAGCTGACCGTGGAGCGCTCGCTGTACCTGACCCCGGCGGGCGTCGGCAGCGTCCTGCTGAGCGGCACCACGCCCGCGCGCGGGACCCGCATCCAGCGCTTCGAGTGCCGGGGCGGGCTGCGCCTGGACGACGGGCGGTTCGGGGACGCGGTCGACCTGGAGCGGGCCCGGTTCGTGTTCACCGACGAGCAGGAGCTGTCGCTGCGCCGCGTCCAGACGTCCGAGCTGCGCTTCCTGGGGGAGCGCCCCGCGCGGGGCGCGGTGGTGCTGTCGGGGGCGCGGGTCGTCAACCTGATGGACCGCGCGGACGCCTGGCCGGGCCCGGGACGGCTGCACATGGGCGGCTTCAGTTACGAGAACCTGGTGCCGCGCGGCCCGTTCCCGCTGAACGAGCGGCTGGAGTGGGTGGCGGCGGCGACCGCCGAGTACGCCCCGGAGCCGTACGAGCGGCTGGCCACCGTGCTGCGGACCGGCGGGGAGGACGAGGACGCGCGCGAGGTGCTGCTCGCCAAGCAGCGCCGGCGCCGCGAGAGCCTGCCGGTCGCGGCCAAGCTGTGGGGGTATGTGCAGGACTGGACGGTCGCCTACGGGTACCGGCCGGGCCGGGCCGCCGTATGGATGGCGGTGCTGTGGGCGGCGAGTTCGGTGGCCTTCGCGCACGCCAGTCATCCTCCGCTCAAGAGCGGCGAGCACCCGCCGTGGAACCCCGCCCTGTTCGCCCTCGATCTGCTGCTGCCGGTCATCGACCTCGGCCAGGTCGGGTTCTGGCAGCTGAGCGGCGGCTGGCAGTGGCTGGCGGCCGCGATCATCCTGCTGGGCTGGATCCTGGCGACGACGGTGGCGGCCGGAGCGACACGGTTGCTGCGGCGCGGCTAGACCCCGAACCGGGGAGAGATGGTGAATGGTTGTTGAACACCACTCACCTTTTTACTCGCCCTTGACCTGCTCACGTACAACTTTCCGCGATTTGGCCGTGCACCCTGGCGCAGTCGCGAACGGCGGACCTTCAATGGTCGACACCATGGCTCTGCTGCCCCCGTTCAACCGCGCGCCCCGGGCCCCCCGGAACGACGCCCACCTCGCGCGCGGACTGCCCGCCGACGACGAGGTGCTGCTCGACGCGCCCGACGACCGGCTCGGCCCGGCTCTGGTCGCCGCCGCCCGGGGCGACCACGAGCCCGCCGCCGCGCTGCTGGCCGCGACCCGCGCGGACCGGGACTGGGAGAACCGCGACCGGTACGTGCGCCGGCTGGCGGCCTTCGCCCGCTCCCGCGACGAGTGGTACGAGGGCTGGCGTACGGCCGCTCCGCACGCCCCGGACGCGCTGCTGGTCGGCGCCCAGCTCGCGGTGGACCGCGCCTGGCCGTCCCCGGCGCGGGCCGAGCTGCTGCGCGAGGTGAGCCCGCTCGTCACGGCCGCCGCACACGTCGACGACCGCGACCCGGTGCCGTGGCGGATCGCCCTGGACCACGCGCGGGGCTCGAACGCCGGCCCCAAGTACGTCGAGGAGCTGTGGGCGGCGGCGGTCCGCCGTGCCCCGCACCACTACGGCTGCCACGCGGCGGCCCTGCGCTACCTCGCCTCCTCCTGGCACGGCTCCCACCACGCCTGCTTCGACTTCGCCGACCGGGCCGCGCAGGACGCTCCGGCCGACTCCCTGGTCCAGGCCCTGCCCGCGCGGGCCGCGTTCGCCTACCTCACCGACGGCTGCGGCCCCGAGGTGCCGGGCGAGCGGCTGGACGCGGCGGCCGACCGGGCGATCGCCCTCTCCGCCCGGTTCCCGGCGGCCGACCCCTGGCCCGCCGAGATGCGCAACAAGCTGATGGACGTCCTGGTACGGCTGGAGCGCTGGGCGGACGCCGAGGATCAGCTGCGTCTGATCGGCCCGTACGCGACCTCGTTCCCCTGGGACCGGTTCTCGGACGATCCGCTCGGCCGGTTCCTGGAGATCCGCGACGAGGTCCGCCGGAAGTCGGCCTCCGGCCATCCACGGAGTGGGCACGGCGGACGCGCACACTCCGGCGACCATTAGGCTTTCACGTCGTGACCACCGTGCGGCTCCCGCTCTTCCCGCTGAACTCCGTGCTGTTCCCGGGGCTCGTACTTCCGCTGAACATCTTCGAGGAGCGTTATCGCGCCATGATGCGCGAGTTGCTGAAGACCCCGGAGGAGGAGCCGCGCCGGTTCGCCGTCGTGGCGATCCGCGACGGCCACGAGGTGGCGTCGACCGCGCCCGGTATGCCGGACCGGACGGCCCTGCCCGACCAGGGTCCCGCGGCCGGTTTCGGCGACGATCCGGTCAAGGCGTTCCACGGCGTCGGCTGCGTCTCCGACGCCGCGACGATCCGGGAGCGGGCCGACGGCACCTTCGAGGTCCTGGCGACGGGCACGACCCGGGTGCGGCTGCTGTCCGTCGACGCCTCGGGGCCGTACCTGACGGCGGAGCTGGAGGAGCTGACGGAGGATCCGGGCGAGGAGGCCGGGGCGCTGGCGGAGGGGGTGCTGCGGGCGTTCCGCCAGTACCAGAAGCGGCTCGCCGGGGCGCGTGAGCGCTCGCTGTCCACGGGTGCGGACCTGCCGGACGAACCGTCCGTGGTCTCGTACCTGGTGGCCGCCGCGATGATGCTGGACATCCCCTCCAAGCAGCGCCTTCTCCAGGCCCCGGACACCGCCTCCCGGCTGCGCGAGGAGCTGAAACTCCTTCGCTCGGAGACGGCCATCATCCGTAATCTGCCGTCGTTGCCCGCGGCCGAACTGACCCGCGGGCCGACGAGTCTCAATTGACGTACGAGCTCCGGGGAACAGGCGGGATCAGGCCGCGATGGCGAAGAAACAGCAGAAGCAGCAGAAGCAGCCGGGTGGCACGCCCGCGACGGTGGCGCTGACGGCCGCGGGGGTGCCGTACACGGTCCACTCCTACGACCACGACCCCGCCCACCCCTCCTACGGCGAGGAGGCCGCCGAGGCGATGGGGGTCTCGCCGGAGCGGGTCTTCAAGACGCTGGTGGCGGACGTCGACGGCACCCTGACCGTCGCGGTCGTCCCGGTCGCCGGTCAGCTGGATCTCAAGGCCCTCGCGGCGGCGGTGGGCGGCAAGCGGGCCGCGATGGCCGACCCGGCACTCGCCGAACGCACCACGGGATACGTCCGCGGCGGCATCTCCCCGCTGGGCCAGCGCAGGAAGCTGCCGACGGTCCTGGACGACTCGGCCTCCGCCCACCCCACGATCTGCGTCTCGGCGGGCCGCCGGGGCCTGGAGGTCGAGGTCTCCCCCGACGACCTGGCCCGGCTCACCCACGCGGTGGTGGCACCCGTAGGGCGTGCGTGACCCCTCGACGCGGACCCGTTCCTCGGTTAAGTACGAGGGACATGTCGAAGAGAACCCGCAAGCGCAGGTGGCGTATCAAGAAAGGCCGCTCGAACCACGGCCGGCGGCCCGCCTAGGACCTGATCCAGGCAGAGATGCCCGGAGCGGTCGCTACGCCGGCGGGGTCCCGTACCCGTCCTTCGGGAGCGGACCCTGCTGGTGGGCGTACGGATCGGGGTCGCGGGGCCCGAACAGCCCGGTCAGCGACAGATGGACGACCAGCGCGGCCAGCGACCAGGCCAGCAGTGCGCCCTTCGCGCCCAGTTCCAGCGGCGCCGAGAACGTGACGCCCTTGCCGGCATCCTTGGCGTGCGCGAGGACGTCGTGGTCCGGGCCGAGCCACACACCGAGCCGCCAGGCCAGCAGCGACCCGAGCAGTCCGCCGACGGTCAGTGCCACCACGAGGGGCACCCCGCCGCGCCGGCGGAGCAGGAACACGGCGAACGCGCTCACCGCGCCGAAGGCCAACGCCAGCAGAGTGAACGTTCCGTCGACGCCGACGGCCTGTTCGCCCTCGGTGTCCTTGAGGTAGACGACCCAGCCGCCCTGCTCGTCCAGACCGCCGACCAGCGGCACGTGCGGTGCCAGCCACCACCACAGCAGCCCGAGCAGCACTCCGCCGAGCGCCACCGTCAGGGTGACGACGGCGGCCTCCCGCAGCTCGGTCCTCACCCCGGGACCGTCCTGCCAGTACGAGCCGTGCGCGTACGCGCCGTCCGGCGCGGGAGCCCCGTACCCGGGAGGCGCGGACTGCCACGCGCTCTGCGAGGACGGTTCGTGCGGCGGCGGAGGAGGAGTCAACGGTGCGGTCACCCTGACATCGTGCCAGGCCCGGCTGTGCGGCGCGTCACCGGACGGCCGCCCGGCGGTAGGCCCAGGTGGCGACGGCCAGCGAGACCACGCCGACCACCGCGCACACGGCGAGGTCACCGAGCACGAACGCCCAGTCGGGGTGCGGTCCGAAGGTCCGCGCGAAGGCCTCGACGCCGTACGTCGACGGCAGTAGATCCCGTGTGAACCGTACGGCTTCCGGCATCCGGTCGGCCGGCAGGACCCCGAGCAGCAGGGCCGCGGACATGCCCAACTGGCCGAGCAGCGTGGCCATCTCGGGACGCGGGGCGAGCAGCCCGAGCGCGGCCCCGAGGCCGGCGAGCGCGGCACCGGCGAGCGGGATGACGGCGAGCAGCACCCACAGGTTGGCGAGCGGCAGTCCGAACAGCACGCACCCGAACACCGCGGTCACCACGGTTCCCGGCACGGTGAAGGACGCGTACGCGCCCGCCGCGCCGAGGACCACGGCCGCCGGCGGCACGGGCAGCGTCGCGTAGTGGTCGAGGCCGCCGCTGGCCCGCAGCTGGCCGAAGTACTGGGCGAGCAGGTTGAGCGCGACGAAGGCGACCACGAGCACCGAGGACCCGGCGACCACGGCCTGCGCCTCGCCGCCGCCGTCCACGACCCCGCGCATCAGGATCATGATCCCGATGGACTGGAAGGTCGCCACGAACAGCAGCGGGATCCGCGCCACCCGGGCCCGGGACAGCTGGGCCCGGTACACGGCCACCAGCGCGGGCCACAGCCGGGCCCGCGGTCCGAGCTCGGCCGCTTCGCGGACCGGCTCCTCCACGGCCAGGGCACTGCCCGGCAGAACCTCGGCGGGTACGACACTCACGTCGCGCGGCTCCCCTCTCTCGGTTTCACTCCGGCAGTCGTCCTGTTCGGTACGGATACGGCGGCCACCGTACTCAAGCCGACGGCCCGGGCTCTCAAGCCCTCGTCCGGCCGGCTCATCCCTTCACCAGCCCCTGCCGTGCGGCGCCGCCCAGCGCCAGGTAGACGTCCTCCAGGCTGGGTGTGGCCAGGGTGAAGTCGTCGAGCGCGGCGAACGCGGCCCCGCCGGTGACGGTGGCGACCACCGTACGCGCCTCCTCCGGGGCGAGCCGCAGCGTCCAGCGGCGCCCCGACGCCACGGCCCGGTCCTGCAGCGCGGCGACCTCGGGGACGTGCAGCGGGGCGGACTCGCGCCACATCAGGTCGACCCGCACCTCGCCGGCGACCTGCTCCTTGAGGCCGGTCGGGGTGTCGCAGGCGATCACCCGTCCCCGGTCGAGGACGGCGACCCGGTCGAGGACGGTCTCGGCCTCGATGACGTTGTGGGTGACGAGCAGCACGGTCGTGCCGTGCTCGGCCCGGCGCCGGTCGACGGCGGCCCACACCGCGCGCCGCGCGACGGGGTCCATGCCGCTGGTCGGCTCGTCGAGGACGAGCAGCGGGCGCGCCCCGACCAGCGCGGCGGCGAAGCAGGCGAGCCGCCGCTGCCCGCCGGACAGCTTCTTCAGCGGGCGCCCGGCGAGCGCCGTCAGCCCCAGTTCTTCGAGTACGGCGTCCCGCTCGGCCCGCGCCGAAGCCGCCTCCAGGCCGCGCAGCCGGCCGGTGGTCTCGGCGGCGAGCGAGACGGTCAGGTCGTCGAGGGCGGTGGACTCCTGGCCCAGGTAGGCGAGGATCCGCGAGGCCCGTTCGGGGTGGCGCACGATGTCGTGGCCGAGGATCTCGACGCTGCCGTGGTCGGGCCGCATCAGCCCGGTCAGCTGCCGTACGAGGGTGGTCTTGCCGGCGCCGTTCGGCCCGAGCAGTCCGAAGATCTCGCCGCGGCGGATGTCCAGCCGTACGTCGTCGGTGGCCCGCACCTCGGGTGTCGCCGGAACGCCGCGCCTGCCCCGTACCGCCGGATAGGTCTTGGTCAGTCCGCGCACCGCGCACACGACATCGTCGCCGTGCCGAAGTGCCTGTGCCGCGCGCGTACTCACAAGGGACGAGAGTACGGGGTCGGGAACCCCGCTCCGCTCCCGGGTCGGCCCATCACGTCACATCCGGGGGTGAGGATCTACTCGCCCGCGGGCGCGCGCTCCGCGGCCGTCCGGATGTCGATCTCCCGCCAGAACCCGGCCCGGATCGCGTACCGGTCGTGCTCGTCGATCTGGTCGTCCTTGTGGGCGAGCAGCCCGAACCGGGCGGCGTAGCGCAGCAGCTCGCCGTCGATGCGGTGCGGGATCCGCGGGTACATTCCGGACAGTTTCTGCAGGTGGTTCTGGTCCCCGAGGCGCTCCATCCACCGTCGCGCGAACACCTGTCCGACCTCGAACGGGTCACCGCCGACGGTCGTGATGTCCTCCTCCCGGTCGGCCCACCGCTGCTCCGCCGTGGTCACCTGCGCCAGTGTCGGCATCGAGGCCACCTCGGGAGGCTCCGCCGAGCCGCCGGGCCGGTCCACCCAGCCCTTGTCGGAGGACCAGCGCAGGGTCGCGGTCTGCGGGGGCTGGGCGGGCTGGACGCCGGGGGCGCGCAGTGCGGCCAGGTCCTTCGGGGTGGGCACGCCCTTGGCCGCGGGCACCCGCTCCTGCGTGCCGTTCTCGGTAGTGTCCGCCGTGGCGTGCTCCGCCTCCTCGGCGGACCGCTCGGCCGCCGCGGCGTGCGCGGACTCGGGCAGCGGCGCGGAGAGGATCGCGGCGATCTCGGGCCGCGGCGCGGGCGGCGGCGCGCAGATCCCGCCGAACTCCTTGGCGCGTACGGCCTTGGTGATCCAGATGCGGTCGAGCACGCGCCGCTCGTCGGCCTCGGCGACCAGGTCCTCGGACTGGTTGTAGTCCCCGTCGGCGGCCTGCACGGCCCACAGGTGGACGGCGACGCCGTGCTCCTTGGCGGCCATCATGCCCGGCAGCAGATCGCCGTCGCCGGTGACCAGGACGACGTCCGAGCAGGCGCGGTTGCGGGCCAGCTCGGTCAGCTCGGCGTGCATCGCGGCGTCCACGCCCTTCTGGGCCCAGCGTCCGTCGCTGCGGGTCAGGGCGCCGAGCCGGACGGTGACCCGGGGCATCACGCGCAGCCTGCGGTGTTCGGGCTGCGGGACGCGGTCGGGGGCGCCGTCGAACCAGTAGATGCGCAGCAGGGGCCGTTCCGTGTCGGACTCGGCGCGTTCGCGCAGGCCGTGGATGAGGGCGGTGTGGTCGACGGTGATGCGGGAGCGCGAGGGTTCACCGGCAAGGAGACTGGCGGCGGCCCCCAGCAGATACCCGGCGTCCACCAGGACGATGCAGCGGTCCACGCGATCCACCCTCTTTCCGGGAGGTTTGCTTCGGGCTTGCTTCGAGTCTGCCCGACCGTGCGGGGGTTAACGGCCCGAACTCGATCTTCGGCGTGGCGTTTCGGGGCATCGCTCCCCGACAACCCCTGTCACGGACGGTAATTATCCGACATGCGCTGTTTGCCAGCCTATGTGAATCTGGTCCCGGCCCTGAGTCCCAGATCCCCCTCAGGAGGCAGATCACCATGGCCAAGAACAAGAACCGTGAACGCAAGCAGCCGCAGTCCGAGCGTGGTCAGCAGGCGGCCGAGCAGTCGTCGATGGAGTCGCAGGCCGAGCAGCGCGCCACCCAGGTCACACCCGGCGACATGGCCCGCAAGGGGCGCCAGAAGCGCTTCGGCCACAACTGACATCGTCACCAAGGGCTGTTGAAGCCCGGGCACACATCGAGGGGCGCACCCGCAACCGGGTGCGCCCCTCGCGTCCGTCGTTCAGCCGGCCAGGCAGGACGGGCCCAGCAGCACCTTCAGGTCGCCGAAGAGCGCGGGGTCGGGCTTGACGCGGTGCCGGTCCAGGCGCAGGACGGTCGTCTTGCTCGGTCCCTGGAGTTTGATCCGGACCTCGCTCTCGCCCTTGTGGTGGCTGAGGATCTCGCCGAGCCGGCTCACCATCGGCGGGGTGACCCGGGTGGCCGGGATGGTGAGGATCACGGGCGCGTTGGTGCCCGCGTTCGACAGGTCGGGCACCTGGAGTTCCATCGCGACCAGGCGGGGCACGTCCTCCCGCTTGTCCAGGCGACCCTTGACGAAGACCACGGCGTCCTCGACGAGTTGGGTCGAGACGAGCTGGTAGGTCGCCGGGAAGAACATGCACTCGATGGAGCCGGCCAGGTCCTCGACGGTGGCGATGGCCCAGGCGTTGCCCTGCTTGGTCATCTTGCGCTGGAGGCCGGAGATGATGCCGCCGATGGTGACCACCGCGCCGTCGGAGTGCTCACCTCCGGTGAGCTGGGCGATGCCCGCGTCGGCCTTGTCGGAGAGCACGTGCTCCAGGCCGAAGAGCGGGTGGTCGGAGACGTACAGACCGAGCATCTCCCGCTCCTGGGCGAGCAGATACGTCTTCTCCCACTCGTCGGTCGTGAACTCGACGTCGAGCCCGAAGCCGGGCTCGCTCGTCTCCTCCTCGCCCATGCCGCCGAAGAGGTCGAACTGGCCCTCGGCCTCCTTGCGCTTGACCGCCACCACGTTGTCGATCATCGGCTCGAAGTGCGCGGTGAGGCCCTTGCGGGTGTGGCCCAGGGTGTCGAAGGCGCCCGCCTTGATCAGCGACTCCGTGGTCCGCTTGTTGCAGGCGACCGCCTCGACCTTGTCGAGGTAGTCAGGGAAGGAGCCGTACTTGCCCTTGGCCTTGCGGCTCCTGATGATCGACTCCACCACGTTCGTGCCGACGTTGCGCACGGCTTCGAGGCCGAAGAGGATCACGTCGTCGCCCTGGGCGGCGAAGTTGTGCACCGACTCGTTGACGTTCGGCGGGAGCACCTTGATCTTCATGCGCCGGCACTCGTTGAGGTAGATCGCGGACTTGTCCTTGTCGTCCTTGACCGAGGTGAGCAGCGCGGCCATGTACTCGGCGGGGTGGTTCGCCTTGAGGTACCCGGTCCAGTACGAGACCAGGCCGTACGCGGCGGAGTGCGCCTTGTTGAAGGCGTAGCCGGCGAAGGGGACCAGGACGTCCCACAGGCCCTGGATCGCCTCGTCGCTGTAGCCGTTCTTGCGGGCGCCCGCCTGGAAGAGGACGAAGTTCTTCGCCAGTTCGTCGGGCTTCTTCTTGCCCATCACGCGGCGGAGGATGTCGGCCTCGCCGAGCGAGTACCCGGCGATGATCTGGGCGGCCTTCTGGACCTGCTCCTGGTAGACGATCAGGCCGTAGGTGACCGCCAGCACCTCCTGGAGCGGCTCCTCCAGCTCCTTGTGGATCGGCGTGATCTCCTGGCGGCCGTTCTTGCGCTCCGCGTAGTTGATGTGCGAGTTCATGCCCATCGGGCCCGGCCGGTACAGGGCCGAGACGGCGGAGATGTCCTCGAAGTTGTCGGGCTGCATCTGGCGGAGCAGCGAACGCATGGGGCCGCCGTCGAACTGGAAGACGCCGAGGGTGTCACCGCGGCAGAGCAGTTCGAAGGTCTTGGGGTCGTCCAGCGGGAGGGCGAGCATCTCCAGGTCGATGCCCTTGTTGGCCTTCACCATCTTGATGGCGTCGTCCATGATCGTCAGGTTGCGCAGGCCGAGGAAGTCCATCTTCAGCAGGCCGAGCGACTCGCACTGCGGGTAGTCCCACTGCGTGATGGTCACGCCGTCGGTGTGCCGCACCCAGATCGGGGCGTGGTCGACGATGGGCTCGCTGGACATGATGACGCCGGCGGCGTGCACACCCATCTGCCGGACCAGGCCCTCGACGCCCTTGGCGGTGTCGATGACCTTCTTCACGTCCGGCTCGTTCTCGTACATCGCGCGGATCTCGCCCGCCTCGCTGTAGCGCGGGTGCGAGGAGTCGGTGATGCCGCTGAGGTCGATGCCCTTGCCCAGGACGTCGGCGGGCATCGCCTTGGTGAGGCGGTCGCCCATGGCGTACGGGTAGCCCAGCACGCGCGCGGAGTCCTTGATGGCGTTCTTCGCCTTGATCTTGCCGTAGGTGCCGATCATGGCGACCTTGTCGGCGCCGTACTTCTCCGTCACGTACCTGATCACCTCGACGCGCCTGCGCTCGTCGAAGTCGATGTCGACGTCGGGCATGGAGACGCGCTCGGGGTTGAGGAACCGCTCGAAGATCAGGCCGTGCGGGATCGGGTCGAGGTCGGTGATGCCCATGGCGTAGGCGACGATCGAGCCGGCCGCGGAACCACGGCCGGGGCCGACCGCGATGCCCTGGTTCTTGGCCCACATGATGAAGTCGGCGACGACGAGGAAGTACCCCGGGAACCCCATCTGGATGATGACGTCCATCTCGTACTCGGCCTGCTTCTGGCGGTCCTCGGGGACGCCGCCGGGGAAGCGGCGCTCCATGCCCAGGCGCACCTCCTCCTGGAACCAGGTGACCTCGGTGAAGCCGTCCGGGATGTCGAACTTCGGCATGAGGTTCTTCGCCTCGAACATGCCCGCGGTGTCGATCTGTTCGGCGACCAGGAGGGTGTTGGCGCAGCCCTCCTGCCAGGCGTCCGAGGAGTCGACGGCGTACATCTCGTCGGTCGACTTGAGGTAGTAGCCGGTGCCGTCGAAGCGGAAGCGGTCCGGGTCGGAGAGGTTCTTGCCGGTCTGGATGCACAGCAGCGCGTCGTGGGCGACCGACTCGTGCGCGTACGTGTAGTGCGAGTCGTTGGTCACCAGGGGCGGGATGCCGAGCTTCTTGCCGACCCGGAGCAGGTCCTCGCGGACCCGGTGCTCGATGTCGATGCCGTGGTCCATCAGCTCCAGGAAGTAGCGGTCCTTGCCGAAGATGTCCTGGTACTCGGAGGCCGCCTTCACCGCCTCGTCGAACTGGCCCAGCCGCAGCCGGGTCTGCAGCTCACCCGACGGACATCCCGTGGAGGCGATCAGCCCCTCGGACCACTGGGAGATGGTCTCCTTGTCCATGCGGGGCCACTTCTGCAGCCAGCCCTCCGCGTACGCGTCCGAGGAGAGCTTGAACAGGTTGTGCAGCCCGGTCCGGTTCGCCGCCCAGATCGTCTTGTGGGTGTAACCACCGGAGCCGGAGACGTCGTCGCGCTTCTGGTGCGGCTGGCCCCACTGGATCTTGCGCTTGTTGCGCCGGGACTCGGGCGCGACGTACGCCTCGATGCCGATGATCGGGGTGACCCCGGCCTTCTTCGCGGTGTGGAAGAAGTCGTACGCCCCGTGCAGGTTGCCGTGGTCGGACATGGCGATGTGGCTCATGCCCATCTCGTTGCACGCGTCGAACATGTCCTTGAGCCGCGCGGCACCGTCCAGCAGCGAGTACTGGGTGTGGACGTGCAGGTGCGTGAACGGCGGCTTTGACACGGCTGGGCCTCCAACAAATAAGCGCTGTGGCGCGAAGCGCCTCGATGAGGGGTGGTGGTCGGGAGACGGGTGGGCACTCGGCGACAGGCTGCGGGCAGTCCGGGGGGACAGCGTCGAAGTCTAAGCCTCGGCACTGACAGTCGTCGGGCACTCCCCGGTACGTTCGGGCGTTGCAAGAAGACGGACGGCCGTCCGGGGGAAGGCGGCACCTCCGTCCCACACGTCACGCACCACCCGTACCTGGAGGCACCCAGCGATGTCGGTTCCGCAGCTCAACGACGAGCACCGCGGCGAGGAGATCCTCGCCGTCTTCGACACCGCCTTCGGCCAGCTCCTGGCCGCCGATCCGGCCGCGTTCCGCGTGAAGTTCCGGAAGATGGCGGCCTCCGCCTTCGCGTTCTACCGGGGCACGGCGTGCCTCTTCTACCACGACCTGGACACCGGGACCGGCGAGAACACGGCGGCGGACGGCGGGAAGACACTGACCGGCCCCTACCTGGACGAGCGCACCTCGCGCGTGTGGATCCACGGCGACCTGCACGCGGAGAACTTCGGCACGTACATGGACTCCCAGGGCCGGCTGATCTTCAACGTCAACGACTTCGACGAGGCGTACGTCGGCCCCTTCACCTGGGACCTCAAGCGCTTCTCCGCCTCGATCGCCCTCATCGGGTACGCGAAGGCCCTCGGCGACGAGCAGATCACCGAACTGGTGCAGGTCTACGCGGGCGCGTACCGCGAGCGGATCCACGCGCTGGCGACCGGCGCCAAGAGCGACGAGGTGCCGCCCTTCACCCTGGACACCGCCCAGGGCCCGCTGCTGGACGCGCTGCGTGACGCCCGCTCGCTGACCCGCTTCGGACTGCTCGACTCGATGACGGAGATCCGTGACTTCGAGCGCCGCTTCGCGCCGGGCGGCGGCTCCATCGAGCTGGACGCGGCCACCCGCTACAAGGTCCTCGCCGCCTTCGACGGCTATCTGGAGACACTGCCGGAGACCTCGCTGGCCCGCCCGGACTCGTACCGGGTGAAGGACGTCGTCGGCCGCCGCGGCATCGGTATCGGCTCGGCCGGGCTGCCGTCGTACAACATCCTCCTGGAGGGCCACAGCGACGCCCTGGAGAACGATGTCGTGATCTACATCAAGCAGGCCCAGACCCCGGCGGTCTCCCGGCACATCACGGATCCGTCGATCCGCGACTACTTCCAGCACGAGGGCCACCGCACGGTGATCTCGCAGCGCGCCCTCCAGGCGCACGCCGACCCGTGGCTCGGCTGGACCGAGCTGGGCGGCGCCGGCCAGCTGGTCGCCGAGGTCTCGCCGTACGCCGTGGACCTCGACTGGGGCGACATCGACGACCCGGAGGAGATCGCCGCGGTCGTCGCGGACCTGGGCCGGTCCACCGCCACCATGCACGCGGCGGCGGACGACCAGTCCGGCGAGTCCCTGGTCCCCTTCTCCACGGAGCGGGCCATCGACGCGGCGATCGCCGCCGACGAGGACGGTTTCGCTGACCTTCTGGTGGACTTCGCGCACGGTTACGGCGCACGCGCGCGTGCCGACCACCAGACCTTCGTGGACCTGTTCCGCAACGGCCGGATTCCGGGTCTGTGACGGAACGGCCGCGCACGGGGACCCTTTAGGGGTCCCTTACAGGCCCGCGTGACAGACTCTCCTCCGCTATGGACATATCCGGGACCCAGCTCAGAGCCGTACGCGCGGCGCTGTTCACGGCACTCGTCGTGACGCTCAGCACCGCGTCGCACGTCCTGCTGTCCCGGGCCCCCCTGCCGCTGAACACGGTGGCGGTGGTCGCCGCCGCCGTGTTCGCCCTCGCCTACGCGCTGGCCGGCCGCGAGCGCGGCTTCGGCCGGATCGCGGCCCTGCTGATCCCGCTGGAACTGGCCGCCGACACCGTGTTCACCACCGGCCAGCACGTCTGTTACGGCGCCGCGGGCGGCCCGGTAGCCGGCCCGCTGCGCTCCGTCGGCCTCGACGTGCTGTGCGGTGACGGCACCAGTGTCGGCGCCCCGCTGGCCCGGGTGACCGGCGCGGACCCCGAGCGGCTCGGCGGCCTGCTCGCCCACGCCGACCCGGCGACCGCCTGGCTGCTGCTGGGCGCGCACCTCGGCGTCGGCCTTCTCGCGGCCGCCTGGCTGCGCCGCGGTGAGCGGGCACTGGCCCAGCTGCTGCGGGCGGCGACCGCGACCACCTTCCGGCCGCTGCTGCTGGCGGTCGCGGCGGTGACGGTACGGCCGTCGCCGTCCGTGGGCCGCCCGCAGCGCCCGGGCCGCCGCACGGCCACCGCACGCGAGCGGATCCTCGTGCACTCCCTGGGACGGCGTGGACCGCCGTGCTCGGTCGCCTCCGCCTGAGCACCACCAGTCCCCCATACGTACGCCCCGCACACGACGTGTGCGCGTCCCTCTACGGAGATCACCCATGAGCAAGCGGAACAGCCAGGCCGCCAAGACGGCAGCCCGTGAGCGGCTGCGCGTGGAGCGCGAGCGCCAGGCCAAGCGCAACAAGATCAAGCGGCAGGCCATCGTCGCCGGCTCCATAGTCGCCGTGCTGGCGATAGCCGGCGGTATCGGCTACGCGGTCGTCCAGGGCAACAAGCCCGGCTACTGGGAGGCCGCGAAGGACGACAAGCTCGTCAAGCCGGCCAACACCACGGGCACCGACGGCACCACCGTCGTCATCGGCAAGAGCACCGCCAAGAAGACCCTGGTCATGTACGAGGACCCGCGCTGCCCGATCTGCGCCCAGTTCGAGCAGACCGTCGGCGCGACCGCCGACAAGGGCGTCGAGGACGGCAAGTACAAGGTCCAGTACGTCGGCGCCACCTTCCTGGACGGCGGCCTGGGCGGCGAGGGCTCCAAGAACGCGCTCAGCGCGCTGGGCGCCGCGCTCAACGTCAGTCCCGAGGCCTTCCTGGAGTACAAGACCGCGCTGTACTCGGCGAAGTGGCACCCGGAGGAGTCCGACGACAAGTTCAAGGACGACTCCTACCTGATCAAGGTGGCCGACACGGTCTCCGCGCTGAAGGGCAACACCGAGTTCCAGAACGCCGTGAAGAACGGCACCTACGACAAGTGGGCGCTGGAGATGTCGGCGAAGTTCGACGACAGCGGTGTGCAGGGCACCCCGACCCTGAAGATGGACGGCAAGACGCTGACCGGCTCCGACGGCAAGAACGCGCCGATGACGGTCGCCGACTTCAACACGGCGATCGAGGCGGCCCTGAAGGCCTGAGCCCGAACCGACGGGCCTGAACCGACGGCCTGAACCGACGTTCGGTGAAAGAGCGGGCGAACTTTCCGGGTTCGCCCGCTCTTTCACCGTACTCGCCAGTAATCTGATCGTCCGTGACCAGTCGATTCAGATCATCCGAGCGTCTCAACTCCCTGTCGCCGCGCCGCCGTACGGTCGTCAAGGCCGCGGCCGCCACCGCCGTCCTGGCCGGTCCGCTGGCCGCCGCGCTGCCCGCCCGGGCCGCGGAGGACTCCCCCGCCTTCCTGCACGGCATCGCCTCCGGCGACCCGCTCCCCGACGGCGTCCTGCTGTGGACCCGGGTGACGCCCACCGCCGAGGCGACGCCCGGCTCCGGGCTCGGCCCGGACACCCCGGTCGACTGGGTCGTCGCCCGGGACAAGGCACTGACGAACATCGTCGCCAAGGGCACCGTCACCGCGGGCGCCGCCTCCGACCACACCGTCAAGGCGGACGTCCGCGGCCTGGCGCCCGCCACCGACTACTGGTTCGGCTTCTCCGCCGGTGGCACCGACTCCCCCGTGGCCCGGACCCGCACCGCCCCCGCCACCGACGCGGCCGTCGCGGGCCTGCGCTTCGGCGTGGTCTCCTGCGCCAACTGGGAGGCCGGCTACTTCTCCTCGTACCGCCATCTCGCGGCCCGCGGCGACCTGGACGCCTGGCTGCACCTGGGCGACTACATCTACGAGTACGGCACCGGCGAGTACGGCACCCGTGACACCGTCGTACGGCAGCACGCGCCCACGCACGAGATCCTCACGCTGGCCGACTACCGCATCCGGCACGGGCGGTACAAGACCGACGCCGACCTCCAGGCCCTGCACGCGGCGGCCCCGGTCGTGGCGATCTGGGACGACCACGAGTTCGCCAACGACGCCTGGTCGGGCGGCGCCGAGAACCACACGGAGGGCGCCGAGGGCGCCTGGTCCGCGCGGCAGGCCGCGGCCAAGCAGGCCTACTTCGAGTGGATGCCGGTGCGCACGGCCGTCGCGGGCACCACCTACCGGCGGCTGCGCTTCGGCAAGCTGGTCGACCTCTCGCTCCTGGACCTGCGGTCCTTCCGCTCGCAGCAGGTCTCCGTCGGCAACGGCTCGGTCGACGACCCGGACCGGACGCTCACCGGGCGCGCCCAGCTCGACTGGCTGAAGGCCGGGCTGACGGCGTCCGACACCGCCTGGCGGCTGATCGGCAACTCGGTGATGATCTCGCCGTTCGCGATCGGCTCGCTCTCCGCGGAGCTGCTGCGGCCGCTCGCCGAGCTGCTCGGCCTGCCCAAGGAGGGCCTCGCCCTCAACACCGACCAGTGGGACGGCTACACCGACGACCGCCGTGAGCTGCTGGCCCATCTGCGTGCGCACGCGATCCGCAACACCGTCTTCCTCACCGGCGACATCCACATGGCGTGGGCCAACGACGTGCCCGTGAACGCGGGTACCTACCCGCTGTCCGCCTCCGCCGCCACCGAGTTCGTCGTCACCTCGGTCACCTCCGACAACCTCGACGACCTCGTGAAGGTCCCCGAGGGCACGGTCTCCGCGGTGGCCGCGCCGATCATCCAGGTCGCCAACCGGCACGTCCACTGGGTCGACACGGACCGCCACGGCTACGGCGTCCTGGACGTCACCGCCGACCGCGCGCAGATGGACTACTACGTGGTGTCCGACCGCACGAGGCCGGACGCGACCTCCTCGTGGGCCCGTTCCTACCGCACCCGCACCGGCACACAGAAGGTCGAGCGGTCGTACGACCCGGTCTAGGGGCCACGCCCGGGAACCGCGCCTACAGGGACTCGAGGAAGCCGAGCGCCACCCGCCAGGTGGCCTCGGCGGCCTCCTCGTCGTAGTCCGGCAGGCCGGGGTCGGTGTACAGGTGGCCGGCCCCGGCGTATCTGTACACCTCGACGTCCGCGCCCGTCCGGCCCATCTGGAGATACCAGGCGCTCAGCCAGTCGTCGGTCTCGAACAGGTCCGGCTCGGCGACGTGCAGCTGCACCGGCAGGTCGTCCACGGTCGCGTTCGGCGCGATGTCCGACGTGCCGTGCAGGAGCAGCAGGCCGCGCGCCTTGTCGTCGCCGAGCGCGAGGGTCTGCGCGATGGACGCGCCGAGCGAGAACCCGGCGTAGACCAGCCCGCGCTCGGAGTAGGGCGCGGCGGCCAGGACGGCCCGCCTGAGCAGTTCGTCCTTGCCGATCCCGTCCTTGTAGGCCATGCCCTCCTCGACCGTCTCGAACGTACGGCCCTCGAAGAGGTCGGGCGTCCACACCTCGTGCCCGGCGGCACGCAGCCGGTCCGCCGCCGCGCGCACCGCGGGCCGGGGACCGAAGGTCGAGTGAAAGAGCACGATGTTCATGAGGACATGGTGCCAGCCGGGTACGACAACGCAGTTCAGGGGCGGTGCACCCGGCCCGGGCAAGCGCCCGTACCCACCTTGAGCGCGAAGTCACATGTTCATGTGTGCCCGGGGCCGGTTACGTTCGAGGACATGGAGAACCTGCTCCGCCCCCTGATCGTCGTCGGCGGCTCGGTCGTGCTCACGCTGCTCATCGGCTGGGCCACCGACCTGCTGCTGCGCAAGGCCGACGCGCGGCATCACGAGACCCCCCTGTGGGGTCTGCTGCGCCGCGGCCGCATCCCCTACCAACTCGTGATCTGCGCGGCCCTGCTGAGAGGCTCCTACGACCAGGCGAAGCTGCTGGAGAGGCACAGTTCCGGCATCGGCCGGACGCTCACGCTGGTGCTGATCGGAGCCGCCGCGTGGCTGGTGATCCGGATCGCCTCCGCGATAGTGGAGACGTCGTACTCCCGGTACGCGCGCGTGCACCGTGATCCGGCCCGGGTCCGGCGGGTGCGGACCCAGGTGACGCTGATCATGCGGGTGGTCGCCGCGGTCGTCGGTGTGGTGGCGGTGTCGGCGATGCTGCTGACCTTCCCGGCGATGCGCGCGGCCGGCGCCTCGCTGCTGGCCTCGGCCGGAATCCTCGGCATCGTCGCCGGTGTCGCCGCCCAGTCCACGCTGAGCAACATGTTCGCGGGGCTGCAGATCGCGTTCGGCGACATGGTGCGCATCGGCGACACGGTCGTGGTCGACGGCGAGTGGGGCACCGTCGAGGAGATCACGCTGACGTTCCTGACCGTCCGGACCTGGGACGAGCGCCGGATCACCATGCCCGTCTCGTACTTCACCTCCAAGCCCTTCGAGAACTGGTCGCGCGGCACGCCCCAGATGACCGGCATCGTCTACTGGCACGTCGACCACAGCGCCCCGACGGACGCGATGCGCGACAAGCTCCGGGACCTGCTGCGGGAGTGCCCGGCCTGGGACGGCCGCGCCTACGGGCTGGACGTCACCGACTCCACCCCGAACACCATCCAGGTGCGGGCCCTGGTGACCGCCAAGGACGCCGACGACATCTGGACGGTCCGTGTGAAGGTCCGCGAGGGCATGATCCGCTGGCTGGCCACGGAACACCCCTACGCCCTCCCCCGGGTCAACACGGCGGACGCGTCCCTGCCCCCCAACCGCACCAACGGCACCAACGGCCATCTCACCCGGGACGACGTCTCCCGCGACGGCGTGGCCGCGAGCCGCAGCCACGAGCCCCCGCGGGCGGGCGGCTGACACCGACGGTCGCCCTCAGTGGCCGCGCTCCGCGCCCCCGTTGACCTGGATCACCTGGGAGGTGACGTGGCCGGCCGCCGGGGAGGCGAGCCAGTGCAGGGTCGCGGCGACGTCGCCGGGGATCCCCGGACGCCCGGTCGAGGTCTCGCCGACGAGCCGCTCGCGCCGCGCCTCCTCGATGGGGCCGCCGAAGAACCCGGTGTCCTCGACGTAGCCGGGCGCGACGACGTTGACGGTGATCCCGCGCGGCCCGAGCTGCCGGGCCAGGTCGTGGGCGTACGGATGCAACGCGGCCTTGGCCGCCGCGTAGGCCCCACTGCCCGAACCGCGGTACGCGGCGATGGAGCCCAGGAACAGCACCCTCCCGCCCGGCTCGGCGAGCCGGTCCTTGAGAGCCTCCGTGAGGAGCGCCGCGGTGAGGGTGTTGCTCCGGAAGTTCACGGTCCAGTCATGGGCGACCCGGTCGAGCGGGTCCGCACTGCCGACCGCACCTTCGAGCTGTCCGTTGCCGCCGGCGCTGTGGATCAGTACGTCGACGGTCCCGAACTCCTCGGCCACGAACCGGGCGACGCCGCGCACACTCTCCGGCTCGGCCAGGTCGGCGACGTGGGTCAGCGCCCCCGGTACCCCGGCCTTCGCCAACACCTCGCCCCGCCGCCCGAGCAACAGCACCCGGTCCCCGCCCTCCGCGAAGGCCCGAGCCGCGGCGAGCCCGATCCCCGTACCGCCACCACTGATCACAACGTTGCGTGCCATGGCAGCCACCCTACAAACGGGTCCCGGAACACTAAGCGGCGTTCACGGCCCCGCCATACAGAGATCACGCACCAGGGAAAGCCTCCAACGGCGTGGCACCCCCACAGGAGAGCCCGCCCTTTCCACCGGCCGAGACGGGAGGTGCGCGGGTGGGAAACTCCTCACGGAACCCCCCACAGGCCCGCGCCCAACCCACCTCACCTCACCTCACCGCAAGCTCCGCACATCGAGATGGCGCAGCACCCGGTCCACGATCTCCGGATCCGCCCCCGGCTCACTCCGCGCGGACATCACCTCGTGCCGAGCCGCGCTCAGCATCTCCCCCTGGATCCGCCGCAGCCGCTTCAGCCGCCGGGCCCGCTTCTCGTGCGCCTCCCGCCGCTCGTCCTCCCCCAGGTCCGGACTGATCCGGAGCCCGATGTCGTAGGCCCGCCGCAGCATCTGCTCGGACAGTTCCTCCGGCAGCTCCTCCGCGGCCTCGATCTCCCGCAGCCGCGCCTTCGCCGCCTTCGCCGCCCGCACGGCCAACGCCTTCTCGAACTCCTTCTCCCGGTCGGTGTCCGCCTGCACCCCGAGCCGCTTGACCAGCCACGGCAGGGTCAGTCCCTGCAACACCAGCGTCGCCATGATCACCCCGAACGCGATGAACACGATCTCGTCCCGGTCGGGAAAGGCCGAACCGTCGTCGGTCTTCAGGGGGATGGCCAGCGCCAGCGCCACGGACGCCACCCCCCGCATCCCCGACCACCACATGACGACGGTCTCCCGCACACTCATCGGGATGTCCTCGTCGTGGTCCCGTCTCGCGTGCAGCCGCTTGGTGAGCCAGGTCGCCGGCAACAGCCACAGCAGCCGTACGGCCACGACGACACCGACGATCGCCGCCGCCCAGCCGAGCATCTCGCCCCACCGTCCGGACGCCGTCCGGATCGCGTTGTGCAGTTCGAGGCCGATCAGTCCGAAGGCCACCCCGGTGACCAGCGTGTCGACGATGTCCCAGAAGGTGTGCCCGGCGAGCCGGGTCAGCACGTCGTCGGGGTCGCTGGCGTACTCGGCGAGGAACAGCGCGGTGGTGAGCACGGCGAGCACCCCGGACCCGTGGAACTCCTCGGCCAGGACGTACGAGGCGTACGGCACCAGCAGCGTCATCCCGATCTGCAGGGTGGCGTCCCCGAGCAGGTCCATCAGCTTGTTGGCGCCCCACCCCAGCACCACGCCCACGGCCACCGCCACCACGGCGGACAGCACCAGGTCGAGCCCCGCCCGCCACGGCGAGAAGGTGCCGCTCACGGCCGCGGCGATGGCCACGTGGTAGAGCACGATGGCCGTCACGTCGTTGAAGAGCCCCTCGCCCTCCAGGATGGACACCAGTCGGCGCGGCAGCCCGAGTTGGCCCGCGACGGCGGTCGCGGCGACCGGGTCGGGCGGCGCGACCAGTGCGCCGAGCGCCACGGCGGCGGCGATCGGCAGCCCCGGCACGATGGTGTGGGCGACGGCGGCCACACACAGTGTGGTGACGAACACCAGGGCCACGGCCAGCAGGAAGATCGGCCGGATGTTGGCGGTGAACTGGCGCCAGGAGGTGCGCCGTACGGCCGCGTACAGCAGCGGCGGCAACAGCAGGGGCAGGATGAGGTCCGGCGGGATGGTGACGTTCGGCACGAAGTCGAGCAGCGCGAGGACTATCCCCAGCAGGGTCATCAGTACCGGCGCCGGCAGCCCGAGCCGGTCTCCGACCGGGACGCTCACCACGGCCCCGAGCAGCAGCACGAACAGTAGGGCCAACTGATCCACGGTCGGTGCTCCGGGTGGTCTCGACGATCACACAACAGGCCTCAAGCCTGCCACGCCGCCATGGACAGCGACCCGTTCGCCGCCCCGGCCGGGGCAGACGGCTACAGCACGCGCCGCATCGACCGGTGCGGCATCCCGGCGTCCGAGAACTCCGCTCCGTACGCCACGTACCCGAGGCGCTCGTAGAACCCCAGCGCCTGCGTCTGCGCGTGCAGGTCCACCGCGGCGAGCCCCCGCGCGCGGGCCGCGTCCTCCACGGCCCGGACGAGCGCGGCGCCGATGCCCAGCCCCCGCGCGTCCCTGGTCACGGCGAGCCGGCCCAGCGAACCCACCGCCGGGTCGCCGTCGGTCCTGGCCGCGGCCGCCTCGCCGGACAGCAGCCGCCCGGTCCCGAGCGGTGTGCCGTCCTCCCGGACCGCCAGCACGTGCACGGCGCCGGCGTCGTGTTCGTCGTACTCGATCTCCGCGGGGACGCCCTGTTCGGCGACGAAGACCTCCTTGCGGACCGCGAAGCACGCCTCACGGTCGGCGGGGTCCTCGGCGACCCGCACGACGTAGGCCGAGGTCATGCGTAGGTCTCCTCGCGAACCTGGTCCAGCGCCTGCTGGAGGTCGTCCGGGTAGCCGCACTCGAACTCGACCCACCGGCCGTCCCCGGGGTGCTCGAAACCCAGCCGGACGGCGTGCAGCCACTGGCGGGTCAGGCCGAGCCGCTTGGAGAGCGTGGGGTCGGCGCCGTACGTCAGGTCGCCGACGCACGGGTGCCGGTGGGCGGCCATGTGGACGCGGATCTGGTGGGTGCGGCCGGTCTCCAGCTTCACGTCGAGCAGGGAGGCCGCGCGGAACGCCTCGATGAGGTCGTAGTGCGTGACGGACGGCTTGCCCTCGGCGGTGACCGCCCACTTGTAGTCGTGGTTCGGGTGCCGGCCGATGGGCGCGTCGATGGTGCCGCTGGTCGGGTCCGGGTGGCCCTGGACGAGCGTGTGGTAGCGCTTGTCGACCGTGCGCTCCTTGAACTGGCGCTTGAGCGAGGTGTACGCGTACTCCGACTTCGCCACCACCATCAGGCCGGAGGTGCCCACGTCGAGGCGGTGCACGATGCCCTGGCGCTCGGCGGCGCCCGAGGTGGAGATGCGGTACCCGGCGGCGGCGAGCCCGCCGATGACCGTCGGTCCGGTCCAGCCGGGCGAGGGGTGGGCGGCGACGCCGACCGGCTTGACGATCACGACCACGTCATCGTCGTCGTGGACGATCTCCATGCCCTCGACCGGCTCGGCGACGATCTGCACGGGCGCGGGCGCCTGCGGCATCTCGACCTCCATCCAGGCACCGCCGTGCACCCGCTCCGACTTCCCGACCACCGACCCGTCGACCGTGACCTTCCCCGCGGCGGCGAGCTCGGCCGCCTTCGTACGGGAGAAGCCGAACATGCGGGAGATGGCGGCGTCGACACGCTCGCCCTCCAGGCCGTCGGGCACGGGCAGGTTACGGATCTCGGGAACGGTGCTCACCCGTCGAGTATGCCGGACGGGTCCGACACTCTCGTACGAGAGTCCGGGGGCCCGGCCCTCGTGGACGTTGCTGCTCAGTCCTTGTGGACGGTGCCGTCCGGGTCGAGCCCCTTGAAGGAGAGCAGCACGATCAGGATGCCGCCGCACACGATCGCCGAGTCGGCCAGGTTGAAGACCGCGAAGTGCTTCGGCGCGATGAAGTCGACGACCGCGCCCTCGAAGACTCCCGGCGACCGGAAGATCCGGTCGGTGAGGTTGCCGAGCGCACCACCGAGCAGCAGGCCCAGCGCGATCGCCCAGGGCAGGCTGTAGAGCTTGCGGGCGAGGCGGGCGATGACCACGATCACGGCCGCCGCGATCACCGTGAAGATCACGGTGAAGGCCTCGCCGAAGCCGAAGGCCGCGCCCGCGTTGCGGATGGCCTCGAACTTCAGCCAGTCCCCGATGATCTCGATCGGCGCGTGGTGCTCCAGCTTGGCGACCACGATCATCTTGCTGATCAGGTCGAGGGCGTACGCGAAGATCGCGACGGAGAACAGCACCGCGATCCGCCGCCTGCCCCGGGGCCGCTCCGTCTCGGCGGCGCCCGCGGGCGCCGCCGCGTCGGATCGCTCCGGCCCGCCTCCCGCCGCCTCTGGGGTATCCGGCGTACCGATGATGCGCTCCGCCTCTGCCACGTGAGTCCCTCAACCTAGGTACCTGACTGAGGACGAGGGTACGACACGCCCCCCGGCACCCAGGCGATCAGTACCGGCGTTCCTGCTTCTGCTTGCACTCCACGCACAGGGTGGCCCGCGGGAAGGCCTGCATACGGGCCTTGCCGATGGGGTTGCCGCAGTTCTCGCACAGGCCGTAGGTGCCCGCGTCCAGCCGCCCGAGCGCGCGCTCGGTCTGGACGAGCATCTCGCGCGCGTTGGCCGCCAGGGCCATCTCGCTCTCACGCGTGATGTTCTTGGTCCCGGTGTCTGCCTGGTCGTCGCCCGCGCCGTCCCCGGAGTCCCGCATCAGGCCCGCGAGGGACTGCTCGGAGGAGGTGATCTCGTCGCGCAGCCGGGTCGACTCGGAGGTCAGCTCGGCCCGCGCTTCCTCGACCTCCTCCGGCGTCCAGGGGTCCTCGCCGGGGCGCACCGCGAGCTCGCCGGGCTCCGTTCCGGCGAACCGCGCCTTGGGGACCGCGGTCTTCGCCGCCGTGGCCGTGCCAGGGGTCTTCTTCGCAACCACCGTCGTGGCTCCCGTCTGCTCCGCGGCCTGCGCCGCGCCCGCCTTCTTGACCGTGCTCTTCTTGGCCGTGCTCTTCTTGGCCGCGGTCGTCCCGGTCGCGGTCGTCCTGGCCGCGCTCTTCACCGGGGCGTTCTTCGTGGCGGAGCTCTTCCGGGCGACGGCCTTCTTCGCCGCGCTCTTCTTGGCCGCCTTCTTGGCGACCGCCTCCCCGGCCGCCACCTTCTTCCCGGCGGTCTTCTTCGCCGCCGCCCCCAGCGCCTTCACGGCCTTGGCCTCCTGCTCGGCCGTGCCCCCCTGCGTGCTCTTCTTCCCGCCGACGTCCTTGGCCGCACCGCCGGAGGCACCCGTGGACCCGGACGCCGACTGCTGTACGGCGGTCTTCTTCGCCACCATGGCCGCGGCCCCTTCACATATTGTGATCTTGCACGCGAATCGTGCTGGGACGATAAATCGACTTGAGTCCCACGGCAACGGGGCACACCGCCCGATTCGCCCACCTCGCGGACGCCGCTCGGCAAACCTGCATGCGTTGTGCCCAGCTCCCCGCCGGGTAATCCGCCGAGCCGGGCGTCCCGGGATGCGAACACACGCACCTCGCCATTCGGGTCATCCCGGCCCTCGCCGAGCCTCCGCCGGCGGCCCCCGGAAAACCGGTCGGCCGTTGTCCTCGCGGCGCCGTACACTGGCCGCAGCGAAAAGCTTGGATGGGGACGAGTAGCGACGTACGCAGCCCAGAGCGACCCGGGGACGGTGGAAGCCCGGGGGCGAGCGCGACGTGAAGATCACCCCGGAGCCGCCGGAAGAACGCCGCAGCCCACCAGCCGCGGCCGGTAGACCCGGCATCGCGACCCCAATGAGGGGGCTCACCGGCGCGTTCGGCGCACCGGAGGGCCAAGGAGGGTGGTACCGCGGGAGCGCGCCGAAGGCGGCGCAGGAATGACACAGCTCTCGTCCCTCCGGACGGAAGGCAGCAAGTCCGCCGGAGGAAGCCCGCTGATGACAACGCCGACGTATCGCCAGGTCCCCGCCCAGGTCGACCTGCCCGCGCTGGAGCACACCGTGCTCGACTTCTGGCGCGAGCAGAAGATCTTCGCCAAGACCCTGGAGCAGTCCGAGGGCCGCCCCGAGTGGGTGTTCTACGAGGGCCCGCCCACCGCCAACGGCATGCCCGGCGCCCACCACATCGAGGCGCGCGTCTTCAAGGACGTCTTCCCCCGCTTCCGCACCATGCGCGGCTACCACGTGGCCCGCAAGGCCGGCTGGGACTGCCACGGCCTGCCCGTGGAGCTGGCGGTGGAGAAGGAACTCGGCTTCAACGGCAAGCAGGACATCGAGGCGTACGGCATCGCCGAGTTCAACGCCAGGTGCCGCGACTCCGTGACCCGCCACACCGACGCCTTCACCGACCTGACGACCCGCATGGGCTACTGGGTCGACCTCGACGACGCGTACCGCACGATGGACCCGGACTACATCGAGTCGGTCTGGTGGTCCCTCAAGGAGATCTTCGACAAGGGCCTGCTGGTCCAGGACCACCGCGTCGCCCCCTGGTGCCCCCGCTGCGGCACCGGCCTGTCCGACCACGAGCTGGCGCAGGGCTACGAGACGGTCGTGGACCCGTCCGTGTACGTCCGTTTCCCGCTCACCTCCGGCCCGCTCGCCGGTGAGGCCGCCCTCCTGGTGTGGACGACGACCCCCTGGACCCTGGTCTCCAACACCGCGGTCGCCGCGCACCCCGAGGTCACCTACGTGGTCGCGACGAACCCGGAGGGCACGGAGAAGCTCGTCGTCGCCGCACCGCTCGTGGAGAAGGCGCTCGGCGAGGGCTGGGAGACCACCGGACAGACCTTCACCGGCGCCGAGATGGAGCGCTGGACGTACCGGCGCCCCTTCGAGCTCGTCCCGTTCCCGGAGCCCGCCCACTACGTGGTGAACGCCGAGTACGTGACGACCGAGGACGGTACGGGCCTGGTCCACCAGTCCCCCGCCTTCGGTGAGGAGGACCTCAAGGTCTGCCGCGCCTACGGCCTTCCGGTCGTGAACCCCGTCCGCCCGGACGGCACCTTCGAGGAGGACGTCCCCCTCGTGGGCGGCGTCTTCTTCAAGAAGGCGGACGAAAAGCTCACCGAGGATCTCCAGCAGCGTGGCCTCCTCTTCAAGCACATCCCGTACGAGCACAGCTACCCGCACTGCTGGCGCTGCCACACCGCGCTCCTCTACTACGCGCAGCCTTCCTGGTACATCCGCACCACGGCCGTCAAGGACCGCCTCCTCCAGGAGAACGAGAACACCAACTGGTTCCCGGACTCGGTCAAGCACGGCCGGTACGGCGACTGGCTGAACAACAACATCGACTGGGCGCTGTCCCGCAACCGCTACTGGGGCACCCCGCTGCCGATCTGGCGCTGCGAGGACGACCACCTCACCGTCGTCGGCTCCCGCGCGGAACTCTCCGAGCTGACCGGCACGGACCAGTCCGGGCTCGACCCGCACCGCCCGTTCATCGACGCCGTCACGTTCGCCTGCCCGCAGTGCGAACAGCGGGCCACCCGCGTGCCGGAGGTCATCGACGCCTGGTACGACTCGGGTTCGATGCCGTTCGCGCAGTGGGGCTACCCGCACCGGAACAAGGAACTCTTCGAGTCCCGCTACCCGGCGCAGTTCATCAGCGAGGCCATCGACCAGACCCGCGGCTGGTTCTACACGCTGATGGCCGTCGGCACCCTGGTCTTCGACAAGTCGTCGTACGAGAACGTCGTGTGCCTGGGCCACATCCTGGCCGAGGACGGCCGCAAGATGTCCAAGCACCTGGGCAACACCCTGGACCCGATCCCGCTGATGGACCAGCACGGCGCCGACGCGGTCCGCTGGTTCATGGCGGCCGGCGGCTCCCCGTGGGCAGCCCGCCGGGTCGGTCACGGCACCATCCAGGAGGTCGTCCGCAAGACGCTCCTCACGTACTGGAACACGGTCGCCTTCCAGGCGCTGTACGCCCGCACGTCCGACTGGGCGCCCAGCGAGGCCGACCCGACCCCGGCGGACCGCCCGGTCCTCGACCGCTGGCTGCTGTCCGAACTCCACGCCCTCACCGACCAGGTGACGCAGTCGCTGGAGGCGTACGACACCCAGCGGGCCGGCAAGCTCCTCTCGGCGTTCGTCGACGACCTGTCCAACTGGTACGTACGCCGCTCCCGTCGCCGCTTCTGGCAGGGCGACAAGGCGGCGCTGCGCACCCTGCACGAGGTCGTCGAGACCGTCACCAAGCTGATGGCCCCGCTGACCCCGTTCATCACCGAGCGGGTCTGGCAGGACCTGGTCGTGCCGGTCACGCCCGGCGCCCCGGAGTCGGTGCACCTGGCGTCCTGGCCGGAGGCGGACCTGTCCGCCATCGACCCGGAGCTGTCGAAGCAGATGGTCCTGGTCCGCCGGCTGGTGGAGCTGGGCCGTGCCACGCGCGCGGAGTCGGGCGTCAAGACCCGCCAGCCCCTGCGGCGCGCGCTGGTGGCGGTGGCGGGCTTCGAGTCCCTCACCCCCGAGCTGCACGCGCAGATCACCGAGGAGCTGAACGTCGAGTCCCTGGCGTCCCTGTCCGAGGTGGGCGGCTCGCTGGTCGACACGACGGCCAAGGCCAACTTCCGCGCCCTCGGCAAGCGCTTCGGCAAGCGCGTCCAGGACGTGGCGAAGGCCGTCGCCCACGCGGACGCCGCCGCCCTGTCCCTGGCGCTGCGCGAGGGCACGGCGTCGGTGGAGGTCGACGGCGAGACGATCACCCTCGCTCCGGACGAGGTGATCATCACGGAAACCCCGCGCGAGGGCTGGTCGGTGGCGTCCGACTCGGGCGCCACGGTGGCCCTGGACCTGGAGATCACGGAGGCACTGCGTCAGGCGGGCCTGGCCCGTGACGCGATCCGTCTGATCCAGGAGACCCGCAAGAACAGCGGCCTCGACGTGGCCGACCGCATCGCCCTGCGCTGGACCTCCACGGACCCGGCGGTCATCGCGGCACTGGGCGAACACGCGGGCCTCATCGCCGACGAGGTTCTCGCCACCGACTTCGCCCAGGGCGAGGCGGACGACACCTACGGCGCCCCGTTCACGGACGAGGGCCTGTCCCTGACGTTCCGCCTGCGCAAGGTGTAGGCACCGGTCGCGAAGGCCCGGTCCTCACGAGGGGCCGGGCCTTCCGTGTGCCCCGACCCGGCCGCGAGGCCGGTTCCCCCTGAGGCCGGCGGGCACGTCCAGGACGTGGAGCGCCCGTACCCGTCGACCACCCCGACCCGCGCAAAAGGGCGGGACCCCGGATCGAAATCCGGGGTCCCGCCCTTTGAACGCTGCCGACGCCTAAGGCGTACTACTGGCCGTCAGTTGTCGTCCTCGTCGATCAGGAAGCCGCGCATCGGCGAGGGAGCCTGGCCCATCGGCGACGGGCCCTGCGGCCGTACCGGCGCCATCGGCTGGGTCATCGCCGGGGACATCTGCTGCTGGCCGCCGTAGGACGGCGGGGCCGGAGCCGGGCCACCGCCCATACCCTGGTTGCCGCCGTAGGACGGGGCGCTCGCGCCGGCCGGTGCCATGGAGGGCGCCGGGGACGGCGGCAGCGACGCGGCCGCGGGGGCACGCGGCGGGGCCAGCGAGTCGTCCGCCTGGGTCTCCAACTGACGCAGCTGCGACTCCAGGTAGGACTTCAGGCGCGTGCGGTACTCGCGCTCGAAGCCGCGCAGGTCCTCGACCTTGCGCTCCAGCGTGGCGCGGGCGGACTCCAGGGAGCCCATCGCGACGCGGTGCTTCTCCTGCGCGTCCCGCTCCAGGGCGTCGGCCTTGGCACGGGCGTCACGCTCAAGACCCTCGGCACGCGAACGCGCCTCGCCGACGATCTTGTTGGCCTCGGAACGGGCCTCGGCGATCGCCTGGTCGGCGGTCTGCTGGGCCAGCGAGAGGACACGGGCGGCGCTGTCGCCACCGGGGCCCTGACCGGGGCCGCCCATCGGACCGCCCATGGGGCCACCCATCGGGCCGCCCATCTGCTGCTGCATGGGCTGCTGACCGCCCATGGGGCCCTGGCCCATCGGACCCTGACCCATCGGGCCCTGACCCTGGGGGCCACCCTGGCCGCTGGGACCGGCAGGCAGCTGCGGCGCACCGCTCGGCAGCTGGGGCGGGCCGCCCATGGGGCCGCCCATCTGCTGCTGCGGGGGGCCAGATATTCCGGCCGGCACCGGGCCACCGGGCCCACGCATGCCCTGCTGCGGCATCCCTTGCTGCGGCATCCCCTGCTGGGGCATGCCCTGCTGCGGCATCCCTTGCTGCGGCATGCCCTGCTGGGACATCCCTTGCTGGGGCATGCCCTGCTGCTGGTCCTGCTGCTCCGGGGGCTTGCGCATGTTCTGCTGGTTCTGGGCAGCAGCGCGCGTGGCTGCGGCCAACTTGGCGCGCAGGTCCTCGTTCTCGCGGAGCAGGCGGGTCAGTTCGGCTTCGACCTCATCGAGGAAGGCATCGACCTCGTCCTCGTCATAGCCTTCTCGGAGGCGGACGGTCGTGAACTGCTTGTTCCGCACGTCCTCGGGGGTCAACGGCATCTCTTCACCTCAACGTAGTCGTCGGCATTCGGCAAGACCGTATCGTTCACAGCCGGCTCACGACGGAGATCAGGATGTAGACGATGATCATCAGTACGAAGAAGGACAGGTCGAGCGCCACGCCCCCGAGACGCAGCGGCGGAATGAACCGCCGCAGAAGCTTGAGCGGTGGATCAGTGACAGTGTAGGTGGCCTCCAGAACGACCACCATCGCCTTGCCGGGTTGCCACGAGCGGGCGAACTGGAAGACGTAGTCCATGACCAACCGGAAGATCAGCACGATGAGAAAGCACATCAGCGCGATGTAGACGACATCCAGAACCACGCTCATTACCTGTGCTTCCCTCTCCCCTGTTCCATGCTGCCGGGTACTACTTGTACTGCCGTTTCCGGTCGTGTGTCTCAGCTCTGGTTGAAGAACCCGCCCTCTGCGATACGGGCCTTGTCCTCCGCCGTGACATCGACGTTAGCAGGCGACAACAGGAACACCTTCTGCGTCACCCGCTCGATGCTGCCGTGAAGACCAAACACCAAACCGGCCGCAAAGTCGACAAGTCGCTTCGCGTCCGTGTCATCCATCTCGGTCAGATTCATGATCACCGGGGTGCCCTCACGGAAGTGTTCCCCGATGGTACGGGCCTCGTTGTAGGTCCGGGGGTGAAGTGTGGTGATCCGGTAAGGCTCTCGTTCCGACACGACCTTGGGCATGATCACCGGTGCGTTCTTCTCCAGGCTGGCGCGTTCTTGTGTGATGGATGCCACGGGCGCGATGCGCGCCGGACGCCCGGATTCCGCGCCTAGCGAAGAAGATCGGGGCAACGGGTCGCGCGACACCGGGGCTTGCACCACTCGTACCGATTCGTCCCTTTCGGGCTGATGCGCCTGGTGGGACTGGTGAGAACCATGGGGCTGGTGCGACAGCTCATGCCGTCGGCGGTCCCGCTCGGGTTCCGGGTCCAGTTCGGGTTCGAAGTCGTCGTCGGGGTCGAAACCGCGGCCGTCGTACCCATCGTCCTCCACGAGGCCGAGGTAGACCGCCATCTTGCGCATCGCGCCGGCCATTCTCTGAGTCCTCCGCTCTGTGGTGGATCGGCTGACGACTGCCAAGTGCCCGCGATCCACGAGGTCGTTATGCCCGCTCTTCCTGCGGTAATGACCATATTTTCTGCTGTGGTCCGACTTCCTGGCGACGTTACCCGAGCCTGGGGCGTACTCCGAGTACCGCGGTGCCGACGCGTACATGTGTCGCTCCGGCCGCCACAGCCTGCTCAAGGTCCGCACTCATCCCTGCCGAGACCATGTTCGCAGCCGGATGAGCTCGGCGCAGGTCGGTCGACAAATCCATCAACCGCCCGAACGCCGCCCGTTGGCGCCCCGCGTACTCACCGGTGAGCGGAGCGACGGTCATCAGTCCGTCGAGCCGCAGCCCCGGAGCGTCGGCTACGAGGTCGGCCAACTCTTCGATTCCGCCAGGTCCTACGCCACCCCGCTCCCCTCGCCCGCTCGCTCCCGCGTCGAGTGCCACCTGGATCAGACAGCCCACCTCGCGCTCGACCCGCACGGCCTCCTTCGACAGGGCCGTCACCAGCTTCGAACGATCGACGGACTGCACAATATCCGCGTAACCGACCACAGAGCGCACTTTATTGGTCTGCAACTGACCGACGAAGTGCCAGTCGAGGGGCAGATCAGCACATTCCGCCGCTTTGGGGGCCGCGTCCTGGTCGCGGTTCTCGGCGACATGGCGGACCCCGAGTTCCGAAAGCATCCGTACATCGCTCGCCGGATAGGTCTTGGTGACCACGATCAGCGTGACGTCCGCACGCTTGCGCCCCGCGGCCTCACAGGCGGCGGCGATGCGCTCCTCCACTGTCGCCAGGTTTCCGGCGAGTTCGTCCTTACGGTCCGTCATGCCCCATCAGTCCAGCCAGACATATCCCGCGAGTCGCCCCGTGGTGCGATCGCGGCGGTATGAGAAGTGGTCGTCCGACTCCCGGGTGCAGACCGGCGACTGCTCGCGGTCGTTCACCCCGAGCCGGTCGAGTTGTGCGTGCACCGCGGCGGTCACGTCGACCGCGGGCGTGCCCCAGCTGGTCTCGGCGTGGGCCGCCGGTTCGACGGCGGCGACCTCGGCGCGCATCTCCTCGGGCACCTCGTAGCACCGGCCGCAGACCGCGGGCCCGGTGCGGGCGATGATCCGGGCGGGTTCGGCGCCGAGTTCCACCATGGCCCGGACGGCGGCGGGGACGACCCCGGCGATCATGCCGGGCCGGCCCGCGTGTGCCGCGGCGGCGACCCCGGCGACCGGGTCGGCGAGCAGGACCGGAGTGCAGTCGGCGGTGAGGACCGCGAGGGCGAGACCGCGCCGGGCGGTGACGACCGCGTCGACCGAGGGAACCCGCGCGGCGGAATCCCAGGGTCCGTCCACCGTCGCCACGTCGGCTCCGTGGACCTGGTTCATCCAGACCACCCGGGCCGGGTCGAGCGCCAGGGACTTGGCGGCGAGTTCACGGTTGGTGCGTACGGCGCCGGAGTCGTCGCCGACCGCCCCGCCGAGGTTGAGCTCCTCATACGGAACGGCGCTCACCCCGCCCCACCGGCCGGTGAAGGCGAAGTGCGCGCCGCTCACGCTGTCGCGCTGTCCTATCACTTCAGGAAGTCCGGCACGTCCAGCTCCTCGGCCGCGCTGTCCGAGTAGGTCCGCGACGGCGGGACCGGCGGGGCGACCGGAAGGTCGGCCACCGGCTCGGACTCCGGCTCCTCCTTCGGCGTGACGCTGCCGAGCGAGCCGAAGGAGGGACGGCTCTCGGTCTGCCGTACCGGAGTGGATTCCTGGCGGCCCGAGCCCGTCGAGGACGAGGACGACGTCGAACCGAGGGCGGTGTCCCGGCGGGTCGGCGGCTGGCCGCCGTCGAAGCCGGCCGCGATCACGGTGACCCGGACCTCGTCACCGAGGGCGTCGTCGATGACCGCGCCGAAGATGATGTTGGCCTCGGGGTGCGCGGCCTCGCTCACCAGCTGGGCGGCCTCGTTGATCTCGAACAGACCGAGGTCGGAGCCGCCGGAGATGGAGAGCAGCACACCCCGGGCGCCGTCGATGGACGCCTCCAGGAGCGGCGAGGAGATCGCCATCTCGGCCGCGGCCACCGCGCGGTCGTCGCCGCGGGCCGAGCCGATGCCCATGAGGGCCGAACCGGCCTCGGACATGACCGACTTGACGTCGGCGAAGTCGAGGTTGATCAGGCCGGGCGTGGTGATGAGGTCGGTGATGCCCTGAACACCGGAGAGCAGGACCTGGTCCGCCGACTTGAAGGCGTCGAGGACCGAGACCTGGCGGTCCGAGATGGACAGCAGCCGGTCGTTCGGGATGACGATGAGGGTGTCGACCTCTTCGCGGAGTTCGGCGATGCCGTCCTCGGCCTGGTTGGCTCGGCGCCGCCCCTCGAAGGTGAACGGGCGGGTGACCACGCCGATGGTGAGGGCGCCGAGGTTGCGCGCGATGTTGGCCACGACGGGTGCGCCGCCGGTGCCGGTGCCGCCCCCCTCGCCGGCCGTCACGAAGACCATGTCGGCCCCCTTGAGGACCTCCTCGATCTCCTCGCGGTGGTCCTCTGCCGCCTTGCGGCCGACGGCCGGGTTGGCTCCGGCGCCGAGTCCGCGGGTGAGTTCGCGGCCGACGTCGAGCTTGACGTCGGCGTCGCTCATCAACAGCGCCTGCGCGTCGGTGTTGATGGCGATGAACTCGACGCCCTTGAGACCGACCTCGATCATCCGGTTGATGGCATTGACACCACCGCCGCCGACACCGATGACTTTGATGACTGCGAGGTAGTTCTGCGGTGCTGCCACGTCGAAGGCCTCTCGCCTCGAGTTACGTGTCGCCGCCTCGCGGCGTTGCCGCGGTCCGACGACTGATGCCGATGTGGGACGGTCCGTATCGCCGACCCGAACCCTAACGTTGAAGTTTAGGGTTACCAGTGTGTCTGTTCCCTGGAGTCTTCTGAACAGGACACTAAGTCGACAAGTGGCGCACGTTCAACGAACACGCCGAACCTCCCGTTTTTCTTTTCACCCTATGTGATCAGGCGTAGCGCTGCCCAACCAGGGTGCTGGCCTGCGCGGATGTGCGTCAACTCCCTGATGACGCGGGCGCGGTGGGAACACTGACGTCGAAGTACCGCGCATCGGGAGAGGCTTTCATGAGAGCCGTGAGCGTACGGGCTTTCGCGGCGGCCTTCTCGCTGCTCCCCCAGGCGACGGTCCGGCCGTCGTCCAACTCCAGCGAGATGTCGTCGTAGGAACGCACCTTGACGGCCCGGGTGCGGTGCGCGACGGCGGCCGGAACGGCTCGGGCGACGCGGACCGCTTCCCGCACCAGTCGCTCCTCACCGAAACGCCGCAGGCTCGCTGCGCGGGAACCCGGCTGAGACAGTGTCAATTCCAGTGCGGGCACGCCTTTCGGAGCTTCGGAAACCGTGGCGAAACGGACACCACCGTCGTCCACTTCCACAAAGTTTCGGCCCTTTTGAACAAGCAGAACCGGAGTACGCTCGGTCACTTTCAGCCCGATTCCGTGAGGCCAGGAACGCACTACGTCAACCACGTCAATTCGGGGCAATTTCCGGCGCAGTCGTGCTTCCATCGCATCGGTCTCGACGGAAATCAACGGCGCCCCGACCGGAACGTCGGCCGCCTCGCGGACCTGTGCCGGCGTCAGCACCCGGGTCCCGGAGACCGATACGCGCTCCACCCGCAGCCATTTGGAGCCGTACAGCGCCCAGACGGAGCCGGCGCCGACGAGCACCAGAGCGACGGCGAGGATGATGATCGTACGAAGTCCGGGCGGTGTGAACCTTCGGGCGGGTGGCGGGCCGGACGACTCCTGTTGGCGTTCACCGCGTTCGGCGGTCGTCGATCCGGCCACGCTCCCTGCCTTCCCTCATACGGGTCTAACGGCGTGCCGCACGGTTGGCGGCGATCGCCTCGTACACCATGCCGACGAGCAGGTCGTCGGCGTCACGGCGGCCGAACTCACCGGCCGCGCGGGACATCTGGTAGAGCCGGTGCGGATCGGCGAGCACGGGCAGGACGTTCTGCTGCACCCACTCGGGCGTCAGGTCCGCGTCGTCGACCAGGAGTCCGCCGCCGGCCTTGACCACCGGCTGGGCGTTCAGCCGCTGTTCGCCGTTGCCGATGGGCAGCGGGACATAGGCGGCCGGGAGTCCGACGGCGGAGAGTTCGGCGACGGTCATCGCGCCCGCGCGGCAGAGCATCAGGTCGGCCGCGGCGTACGCGAGGTCCATCCGGTCCACGTACGGTACCGGGATGTACGGGGGCATCCCCGGCATCTGCTGTACCTGCGGCAGTTCGTTCTTCGGGCCGACCGCGTGCAGGATCTGGATCCCGGCCTGCTGGAGGTAGGGGGCGACCCGCTCGATCACCTCGTTGAGGTGGCGGGCGCCCTGCGAGCCGCCGGAGACCAGCAGCGTCGGCAGGTTCGGGTCGAGCCCGAAGGCGGCGCGGGCCTCGGGGCGTACCGCCGCCCGGTCCAGGGTGGCGATGGCGCGGCGCAGCGGGATGCCGATGTAGCGGGCGTCGCGCAGCTTGCTGTCCGGGGTGGAGACGGCGACCTGGGCCGCGTACCGCGAGCCGATCTTGTTGGCCAGGCCCGGGCGGGCGTTGGCCTCGTGGACGACGATCGGCACGCCCAGGCGCTTGGCGGCGAGGTAGCCGGGCAGGGCCACGTAGCCGCCGAAGCCCACGACGGCGTCCGCCTTGGTGCGCTCCAGGATCTGCTCGGCGGCCTTGATCGTGCCGCGCAGCCGGCCCGGGACGGTGATCAGCTCGGGGGTCGGCTTGCGTGGCAGCGGTACCGCGGGGATCAGCGCGAGGTCATACCCCCGCTCCGGTACCAGTCGGGTCTCCAGGCCGCGCTCCGTGCCCAGGGCCGTGATTCCCACGGTCGGGTCCTGCCTGCGCAGGGCGTCCGCGAGGGCGAGCGCGGGCTCGATGTGGCCGGCGGTCCCCCCACCGGCGAGTACGACATGCACCGAAATTCACCGCTCTCCGGACGAACGCGCCGCCGAGGCACGCCGTCGCATCGTGTTCCATCTCCGGGGCTCCCGCACAGAGCCCCCCGCGCGCTTTCTGCCGAAGCGGGGTTGCCGCAGAGAAAGCGCCATCCGCGCAGCGGGATCCTCACGCGCGAAGGCGATCAGGAGCCCGATGGCGAACATGGTCGGCAACAGGGCGGAACCCCCGTAGGAGAACAGCGGGAGGGGGACACCGGCGATCGGCAGCAGACCGAGCACCGCACCCATGTTGATCACTGCCTGAGCGGTGATCCAGGTGGTCACACCTCCCGCGGCATACCTCACGAAGGGGTCCTCCGTGCGTCCGGCCACGCGGATACCCGCATAGCCTAGAGCCGCGAAGAGGGCGAGCACCGACAGCGTCCCCGCCAGGCCCAGTTCCTCACCGGTGACGGCGAAGATGAAGTCCGTGTGGGCTTCCGGGAGTTGGCCCCATTTTTCCACACTCGCGCCGAGCCCGGAACCGAAGAGCCCGCCGGATGCGAGGGCGTAGATGCCGTGGACGGCCTGCCAGCAGTCGGCGCCCGAGGACTTCGGCTCGGTGGCGCCGATGCACTGGAGCCGGGCCATCCGGTTGGGGCTGGTCTTGATGAGGATCACACCGAGGGTGGCGGCGATCGACAGCACGCCGACGAACAGCCGGGTCGGTGCGCCCGCCAGCCACAGCAGGCCGAACAGGATCGCTGTGAGAATGATCGCGGTGCCCATGTCGCCGCCGAGCATGATCAGCCCGAGCAGCATGAAGGCGACCGGCACGAGCGGCACCAGCATGTGCTTCCACTGGGACAGCAGTTTCCGGTCCTGTTTGCGGGCCAGCAGGTCGGCGCCCCACAGCACCAGGGCGAGCTTGCCGAACTCGCTGGGCTGGATCTGGAAGGAGCCGCCGAGCGAGATCCAGTTCTGGTTGCCGTTGACCGACATCCCTATCCCCGGCACCTGGACCAGGGCCATCATGAAGACCGCGCCCGCCAGGATCGGGTAGGCGAGCGCCCGGTGCAGTTTCACCGGGATCCGGGAGGCGACCACCAGCAGCACCCCGCCGATGACGGCCGCCAGGAGCTGCTTGCGGAAGAAGTAGGAGCCCGGCAGGGACATCTGCAGTGCCGTGATCTGGGAGGCCGAGTAGACCATCACCAGACCGAGCACGGTGATCAGCAGGCTGCCGCCGAGGATCAGGTAGTACGCGGTCAGCGGCCGGTCCCAGGCGCGGCGGGCGCGCAGGTACAGGCGGAGCAGCGGGTTCTCGCGCGGTGCCCGGGCAGCGGCGGGCCGGGCGACCCGTCGCTGGACGGGCGGCCGGCCGGTACGGCTACCGGACATCGGCGTCTCCGCCGTACGTCGGCCACGTGTTCATAACTCGGTTCGCGAGTCCCACGCGTCCCTCCCAAGGTCGCCCGGCAGGCGGCCGGGTCAGGCGCCGAGTCCGCGAACCGCCTCCGCGAACGCGTCACCGCGCTGGTTGTAGTTGGTGAACATGTCCATGGAGGCACAGGCCGGGGCCAGCAGGACCGTGTCGCCCGGGGCCGCGAGCCGCTGCGCCTCCCGCACCGCGTGGAGCATCGCCCCAGTGTCGGTCCGGTCGAGGTCGACCACGGGTACTTCCGGGGCGTGTCGCGTGAGGGCTTCGCGGATCAGCGCGCGGTCCGCGCCGATCAGGACGACTCCGCGCAGCCGCTTGGCCGCGCCGGTGACCAACTCGTCGAAGGTCGCGCCCTTGGCGAGGCCCCCCGCGATCCACACGATCGGCTCGTACGCCGCCAACGAGGCCTGTGCCGCGTGGGTGTTGGTGGCCTTGGAGTCGTCGACGTACGCGACGCCGTCCACGTCGGCCACGTGCGCGATGCGGTGGGCGTCCGGCGTGTAGGCCCGCAGCCCGTCCCGTACGGCCGCCGGGGGCACCCCGTAGGCGCGGGCGAGGGCCGCCGCCGCAAGGGCGTTGGCGATGTTGTGCGGGGCGGGCGGGGTGACGTCGGAGACCTCGGCGAGCTCCTGGGCGTTCTGCTGCCGGTCCGCCACGAAGGCGCGGTCGACCAGGATGCCGTCCACCACGCCGAGTTGGGAGGGCGCCGGCGGGCCGAGGGTGAAGCCGATGGCCCGGCAGCCCTCCTCGACGTCCGCCTCGCGCACCAGGTCCTCGGTGGCCGGGTCGGCGAGGTTGTAGACGCAGGCGACGCGATTGCCCTCGTAGACGCGGCCCTTGTCGGCGGCGTACGCCTCCATGGAGCCGTGCCAGTCGAGGTGGTCGGGTGCCAGGTTCAGCACGACGGCCGAGTGGGCGCGCAACGAGGGCGCCCAGTGGAGCTGGTAGCTGGACAGTTCCACCGCGAGGATGTCGTAGTGCTCCTCGCCGAGGACCGCGTCGAGGAGCGAGACGCCGATGTTGCCGACGGCGGCGGTGCGCAGGCCCGCCGCCTTGAGGATCGACGCCAGCATCTGGGTGGTGGTCGTCTTGCCGTTGGTGCCGGTGACGGCGAGCCAGGGCGCGGCGTCCGGGCCGCGCAGCCGCCAGGCCAGTTCGACGTCGCCCCAGACCGGCACACCGGCGGCGCGCGCCGCCGCGAACAGGGGCTTGCCGGGCTGCCAGCCGGGAGCCGTGACGACGAGTTCGGTGCCGGTGGGCAGGGTGGCGCCGTCGCCCAGGCGCACGGTGACGCCCAGGGCCTCCAGTTCGGCCGCCTGGGCGCGGGCCCGCTCGTCGTCGCCGTCGTTGACGACGGTGACGCGGGCGCCGCGCTCGTGCAGTGCCCGGGCCGCCGGGATACCGGAGACGCCGAGGCCGGCGACGGTGACGTGCTTGCCCTCCCAGGAGGGCCCCTGCCCGTCGGTCACTTGTCCGCCGCCCATCCCGCGTAGAAGAGACCCAGGCCGACGATCACACAGATGCCCTGGATGATCCAGAAGCGGACCACGACAAGGACTTCGGACCACCCCTTGAGTTCGAAGTGGTGCTGGAGTGGCGCCATGCGGAAGACGCGCTTCCCGGTGAGCCGGAAGGAGCCGACCTGGATGACGACCGACATGGTGATCAGGACGAACAGGCCGCCGAGGAGGGCGATCAGCAGCTCGGTGCGGGAGCAGATCGCGAGGCCGGCGAGGACACCGCCGAGCGCGAGCGAACCGGTGTCACCCATGAAGATCTTGGCGGGCGAGGTGTTCCACCACAGGAAGCCCAGACAGGCACCCATGAGCGCCGAGGCGATGACCGCGAGGTCGAGTGGGTCGCGTACCTCGTAGCAGGCGCCCGGGTTGGTCAGGCTCTCGCCGTTGGCGCAGGACTCCTGGAACTGCCAGACACCGATGAAGGTGTAGGCGCCGAAGACGAGGACGGAGGCACCGGTGGCGAGGCCGTCCAGACCGTCCGTCAGGTTCACGCCGTTCGACATCGCGAGAATCATGAACAGCGCCCAGACCACGAACAGCACGGGGCCGATCGTCCAGCCGAAGTCCGTGATGAACGACAGCTTGGTGGAGGCCGGGGTGTTGCCGCGGGCGTCCGAGAACTGCAGGGAGAGCACCGCGAAGCTGATGCCGACGATCAGCTGGCCGGCCATCTTCGCCTTGGCCCGCAGGCCCAGCGAACGCCTCTTGACGATCTTGATGTAGTCGTCGAGGAACCCTACCAGGCCCATGCCGACCATCAGTCCGAGCACCAGCAGACCCGAGTAGGTCGGGGTGTACCCGGTGATGACCTTGGACAGGAAGTACGCGGCGACCGTCGCGAAGATGAAGGCGATACCGCCCATGGTCGGCGTACCGCGCTTGCTGCCGTGCGTGCGCGGGCCGTCGTCGCGGATGTACTGGCCGTAGCCCTTGCGGGCGAGCAGCTTGATCAGCAGCGGAGTGCCGACCAGGGTCAGGAACAGACCAATGACTCCTGCGAACAGGATCTGCTTCATCATCGGGCGGCAACCTCACCCTCGGCACCGGTCTCGATGAGCGCCTGCGCCACGCTCTCGAGCCCGACCGACCGGGACGCCTTCACGAGGACGACGTCTCCCGGGCGCAACTCGCTGCGCAACAGGTCGACAGCCGCCTGTGCGTCGGACACGTGCACCGACTCCTCACCCCACGAACCCTCGTTATATGCGCCCAGTCGCAGCCAGGACGCTTCCCTGCCCCCGACCGCGACGAGCTTGCCGACATTGAGCCGGACGGCGAGCCGTCCGACCGCGTCGTGCTCGGCGAGAGCCTCGTCCCCGAGCTCGGCCATCTTGCCGAGCACCGCCCACGTACGACGTCCGTTTCCCATGGCTGCGAGCGCGCGCAAGGCGGCTCGCATGGACTCGGGGTTCGCGTTGTAGGCGTCGTTGACGACCGTCACGCCGTCCGGGCGCTCGGTGACCTCCATACGCCAGCGGGAGAGGGAGCCCGCCTCGGAGAGCGCGGTGGCGATCTCTTCCGCGGACATGCCCAGTTCGTGGGCGACGGCAGCCGCTGCGAGCGCGTTCGACACGTGGTGCTCACCGTACAGGCGCATGGTCACTTCGCTTGCACCGGAGGGTGTGTGGAGCCTGAAGGCGGGCTGTCCGCTGTCCGTGAGTCGCACGTTCTCGGCACGTACGTCCGCTTCGCCTGACTCCCCGAAAAGGATCACCTTCGCCTTCGTACGGGAGGCCATGGCCCGTACGAGCGGATCGTCGGCGTTGAGGATGGCGGTGCCGTCCTCGGGAAGGCCCTCCACGAGTTCGCCCTTGGCCTGCGCGATCTGCTCGCGACCGCCGAACTCCCCGATGTGGGCGGTGCCGACGTTCAGCACGAGGCCGATCTTCGGGGGCGTCAGGTCGGCGAGGTAGCGGATGTGGCCGACCCCGCGGGCCCCCATCTCCAGGACGAGGAACCTCGTCTCCTCGGTGGCGCTCAGCGCGGTCAGCGGCAGGCCGATCTCGTTGTTGAGCGAGCCGGGCGTCCACACCGTGGGCGCCTTGCGCTGGAGCACCTGGGCGATGAGGTCCTTGGTGCTGGTCTTGCCGGCCGAGCCGGTGAGCGCGACGAGGGTGGCGCCGAGCCGTCGGACGACATGGCGCGCGAGGGCGCCCAGTGCCCGCTGGACGTCCTCGACGACGATCGCGGGGACACCGACGGGTCGGGACGCCAGGACGGCGACCGCGCCCGCCTCGACGACCGCGGCGGCGAAGTCGTGGCCGTCCACGCGCTCGCCGACGAAGGCGACGAAGAGGGTGCCGGGCCCCGCCTCGCGGGAGTCCCGGACGACCGGTCCGGTGACCTGGACGGACGGATCCGGTATGTCGTGCGTCTGCCCGCCGACGACTGAGGCGATCTCGGCGAGGGAGAGGGCGATCACAAGTTCATCCCTGGGTCTTCTGGATAGCTTCGCGAAGCACCTGGCGGTCGTCGAAGGGACGGACCACCCCGGCGATGTCCTGGCCCTGTTCGTGGCCCTTGCCCGCGACCAGCACGGTGTCCCCGGGCTCTGCGCGGGACACCGCGGCGACGATCGCGGCGGCCCGGTCCTCGAAGACCTGGACCTCGCCGCGCTCGTGTGCCGGTACGGAGGCCGCGCCCTGGAGCATGGCGGCGAGGATCGCGAGGGGGTCCTCGGAGCGGGGGTTGTCGGAGGTCAGTACGGCGGTGTCGGCGAGCCGGGCCACGGCGGCGCCCATCGGCAGCCGCTTGTTCCTGTCCCGGTCGCCGCCGCAGCCCAGCACGACGTGCAGCCGGCCCTCGGTGACCTTGCGCAGGGCGCGCAGGACCGATTCGACGGCGTCCGTCTTGTGGGCGTAGTCGACGACCGCGAGGTAGGACTGTCCGGCGTCCACCCGCTCCAGGCGCCCCGGCACGCCCGGCACGGCGGCGATGCCGTCGGCGGCGGTCTGCGGGTCGAGGCCGGCGGCGGCGAGGGCGACGATCGCGGCGAGGGTGTTCGCCACGTTGAAGGTCCCGGCCAGCGGCGACCTGGCCGTGATCCGCTCTCCCTCGGGGCCGAGCACGGTGAACGTCGAGTCCATGGGCCCGACCTGGACGTCCGCGGCCCGCCAGTCGGCGTCGGGGTGGCCCTCGGCGGAGAAGGTGACGACCGGGACGGTGGCCTCCTTGGCCAGCCTGCGCCCGTACTCGTCGTCGAGGTTGACGACCCCGAGCCTGCTGCGTTTCGGCGTGAACAGCTGCGCCTTGGCCCGGAAGTAGTCCTCCATGTCGGAGTGGAACTCCATGTGTTCCGGGCTGAGGTTGGTGAAGACGCCGATGTCGAAGACACAGGCGTCGACCCGGCCGAGGACCAGGGCGTGGCTGGAGACCTCCATGGCGACCGCCTCGACCCCGCGCTCGCGCATGACGGCGAACAGGGCCTGGAGATCGGTGGCTTCGGGGGTGGTGCGCTCCGACTTGATGCGCTCGTCGCCGATGCGCGTCTCGACGGTGCCGATGAGACCGGTGTTGCGGGTGGTCTTCAGTCCGCCTTCGACGAGGTAGGCGGTGGTGGTCTTGCCCGAGGTGCCGGTGATGCCGATCTGGAGCAGGTCGGGGCCGGGATGGCCGTAGATCGAGGCCGCCAGTTCGCCCATCCCCGCGCGCGGGTCGTCGACCACCAGGACCGGCAGGCCGGTGGCGGCGGCGCGCTCGGCGCCCGTCGGGTCGGTCAGCACGGCGACCGCGCCGAGGCTCGCGGCCTGGGTGACGAAGTCGGCGCCGTGCAGACGGGCGCCCGGGAGGGCGGCGTACAGGTCGCCGGGGCGGACGGCGCGCGAGTCGTGGGTGATGCCCGTGACTCCCGCGGTGTCCGCCGGGGTCCCCGGCTGCGCGGCACCCAGTTGATCGGCGAGTTCCGCGAGAGGTGTGGCGGAGATCTGGACCGGCCTGGGCGGTCCCGGATATGTCACGGGTGCGCCCTTCTGGGTGGTTTGGGACTGATCAGGGTGTGGCACGGCGGTGAGCGTACCGGGCGCACCCGCCTCGGAGCTAAATAGGGGCCGGGGTGCGCCCTGGTTGCCGGAATCGGGGGTGATCGTTGTCACGAGCTGGTTCCTGGGGGGTCCGTGCTGAACAGAGGCTGAACAGAGCTGGTCAGGGTGTGAAGGTGACCGGAAGGTGCGCGGGCTTGGCGCCGGTGGGCGGTACCTGGAGGGTCTTGAGGGCGAACTCCATCACCTTCTTGTAGACGGGTCCGCAGATCTGGCCGCCGAAGTAGCTGCCCTTGGTGGCGTTCTGGATCGCGCAGTAGACGGTGACGCGGGGCTTGTCGGCGGGGGCGAATCCGGCGAACGACGAGGTGTAGCCCTTGTACTTGCCGGTGGCCGGATCCACACGGTTGGCCGTACCCGTCTTGCCCGCGACCCGGTAGCCGGGGATGCGCGCCTTGGTGCCGGTGCCCTCCACGTCGTCCACGACGGACTCCAGCATCTGGGCGAGGGTCTTGGCCGTCTTCGCGCTGACGACCCTGGTCTCCTTGGGCTGTGCGGCCGGCGTGAAGCGTCCGTCGGGGCCCTTGGTGCCGCGCACCAGCGAGGGTTCGACGCGTACGCCGCCGTTGGCGATCGTCGAGTAGACGGACGCCGCCTGCATCGCGTTGAGGGACACGCCCTGGCCGAAAGGAATCGTGAACTGCTGCGAGGTCGACCACTTGTCGGGCGCGGCCAGGATGCCCGGTGTCTCGCCGGGGAAGCCGAGTCCGGTGTAGCTGCCGAGGCCGAACTTGCGCAGGTACTTGTAGAGGACCTGGTTGGCCTCGGACTGCGTCCTGCCGAGCTGGCCGGTGGCCAGGATGGTGCCGATGTTGCTGGACTTGGCGAGCACGCCGTTGAGCGTGAGGTACCAGGTCGGGTGGTCGATGTCGTCCTTGAAGAGCCGGTCGCCGCGGTGCAGCCGGTTGGGCACGACCACATGGGTGTCGGGCGTGGCGGCCTTCTCCTCCAGTACGGCGGCCATCGACATGACCTTCGCGGTGGAGCCGGGCTCGTACGCGTCCTGGAGGGCCGCGTTGCCCATGTTCACGGAGCTGGCCGTGGACAGGTCGTTCGGGTCGAAGCCGGGCGAGTTGGCCATGGCGAGGATCTCGCCGGTCCGGGTGTCCTGCACCATCACGTAGCCGCGGTCCGCCTTGGACTCCGCGACCTGCTCGGTGATCGCGTTCTGCGCGGCCCACTGGATGTCGCGGTCGATGGTGAGTTCGACGTCGCTGCCGGGGACGGCGGGCGTCTCGGTGGAGCCCACGGTCGGGACCTGGCGGCCTCCGGACTGGGCGTAGCGGATCTTGCCGTCCTTGCCGGCCAGCAGCTTGTTCAGCTGCTGCTCGACGCCGCCGCCGCCCTTACCCTCGGCGTTGACCCAGCCCAGTATCCCGGCGGCGAGGTCGCCGTTCGGGTACACGCGCTTGCTGGTGGGCACGGAGAGGACGCCCGCGAGGACGTTGACCGTGCCCGGGTCGGTCTCGGCCTTGGTGGCCAGGGCCGTCTTCAGGTCCTTGATCTGCTTCCAGACCTGCGGGGTCTGCCGGTTGGCGAGCACGGCGTAGCGGCTGTTCCTGTTGGCGGGCCTGAGCTTCTTGACGATCGCGTCCTGGTCCTGGCCGAGGATCGGGGCGAGCAGCGCGGCGGCCTGCTCGGGGCCGTCGTCGATCTTCAACTGCTTGCGGTTGAACAGCGTGGGGTCCGCGGTGATGTTGTACGCGTCCTCGCTGGTCGCCAGGGCGATGCCGTCGCGGTCGGTGATCCCGCCGCGCTCGGCGGCCAGGGTGTAGCCGACGTACCGGTTCTGCTCGGCCTTGGCGGCGTAGGTGCTCGCGTCGACGGCCTGCACCTGGAGCAGGCGTACGACGAAGGCGATCAGGACGAGGGTCAGCGCGAGGCCGACCATGCGCAGCCGGGGGCGTGGGCTGCCCAGCCGGATGACCTTGGGGGCCGCGGGGCGGGGCACCGCCGGGCGGCGGGCGGGGCGGGCGCCGGGGCCCGGTCGCCGTCGGCCGTCCGGGCGGGCGGCGCGTTCGGGGCGTGCGGGTCCTGGCACGCGGCGGCGCGGCGGTTCCCTGTCGGACACTTCCGTCACCTGCCGGGAGTCGGGGTCGTGGGGAGCGTGGACGTCGTGGAGGTGGTGGGGCTCTGGGCGGGCGGGACGGGCTCCCCGAGCGGCTGCACGGGTTCGGGTGCGGCGGGAGTCGGTGTGGGCGTCGGCGCCTCGGCGGACGGCGTCGGGCTCGGGTCCGTGGCGGTGCCGATGGCCTCGGGGGCCAGGACGAGCGGCGTGCGCGCGGAGGCCTGTTCGGCGCCGGAGGCGGGGCTCGGTACGCCCTTGACGGTGCCGTCCGGGTCCAGGAAGGCCGGGTCGCCGCCGGGCACCATGCCGAGCTCGCGGGCGCGGCGCTGGAGGGCCTCGGGGGCGGAGTAGGCGTCGATGTCCCGCTGCAGCGCCTGTTGCTCGTCGGTGAGGCTCTTGGTGTCCTTCTGGAGGTCGTCGAGCTTGAACGACCCTTCGCTGAGCGCCGAGTTCAGCACCAGCAGCCCGATGAGACCGCCGCCCAGGAGCAGGACGACGAGCAGGACGAAGGGGGTGCGGGCCGCCGCCTGCCCGGAGCCCGCCGATCCTGGGAAGAGCCGCGCGAGACGGGCCGCCCTCCCCCTCAGCCGGGGTTTCCCGCTCACTCGGCCTCCCCCCGACTCTGGTCCGTCCACGCGTATGCCCGCCCCTGCGCCTGACTCACTCGACGTCCTCCCTGATGCGCTCGGCCCCGCGCAGTCGCGCCGGGGCCGCCCGCCGGTTCTCGGTGACCTCTTCCTCGGTGGGAAGTTCGGCACCACGGGTGAGCAGCTTGAGCCGGGGCTGGTAGCGCTCGGGCACGACGGGCAGCCCGGGCGGGGCGGTGGTGGCGGCGCCGGCCGCGAAGACCTGCTTGACCAGCCGGTCCTCCAGCGAGTGGTACGACAGGACGGCGATGCGCCCGCCGACGTCGAGCGACTTCACCGCGGCCGGGATCGCCCGCTCCAGGACGGAGAGTTCGCCGTTGACCTCGATACGCAGGGCCTGGAAGGTGCGCTTGGCCGGGTTGCCGCCGGTGCGCTTGGCGGCCTGGGGCAGCGAGTCGCGGATCAGCTCGACGAGCCGCGCGCTGTGGGAGAACGGTTCCCTCTCCCGCTCGCGCACGACCGCGGACACGATCCGCTTGGCCTGCTTCTCCTCGCCGTACGCCCGCAGGATCCGGACCAGTTCGCCGGGCGGGTAGGTGTTGAGGACCTCGGCGGCGCTCATGCCGGTCGTCTGGTCCATGCGCATGTCGAGCGGGGCGTCCTGCGCGTAGGCGAAGCCGCGGTCGGCCTCGTCGAGCTGCATGGAGGAGACGCCGAGGTCGAAGAGGACGCCCTGGACGCGCGGGGTGCCGAGCCGGTCCAGGACCTCGGGCAGTTCGTCGTACACGGCGTGCACGAGGGTGGCGCGCTCCCCGTACGGTGCGAGCCGCTCGCCGGACAGGCGCAGGGCTTCCTTGTCGCGGTCCAGGGCGACCAGCCGGGCCTCGGGGAACCGCTCCAGCAGGGCCTCGCTGTGGCCGCCGAGCCCGAGGGTGCAGTCGACGACCACCGCTCCCGGCCGCTCCTGAAGGGCGGGGGCCAGCATGTCCAGGCACCGCTGGAGCATGACCGGGACGTGTCGACTCTGGCTCAACTGGCCCTCTCAGGTCCGGCACGGGCGCCGTACGCACCGCCGGGTTCCCGCCCGCTCGTGAAGGGATGCCTGCCGGCGCCGAAGGCGTCAGCCGACCGGGAGCGGGAGGAGGCCGAGCCGTACGTACGCGCCGCGCACGTGGGGAGAGCTCCGGAAAATCGCCGGGGTCTCCGGGGAAATCAGTCCGCAGGGAGACCTCGCCTCCCGCTTCGCGTCACTTTAGTCCACGGTGTCGCGCGGTCAATCAACCGGCCTGCGCGTCGCGGACCCGGGTAAGGATCAAGCGGCGAATCCGGAGAAATCACCCTCTCGGCTCCCCTGGCGCCACCCGTGTGGGTTAGCTCACAACAAGACTCATTGATGTTCTTTGTCCTCTCTCACAGCGGGCCCGGATCGGACGTGACCAGTACCGTCATGGGTATGACGACTTCCGCATCGGTTCCCGCAGGTCCCGAAGCCGCCATAGCCACCGGCGGCACCGTCACCGACCGCCTCGTCGAGGCGAACGAGCGGTACGCCGCCGCCTTCACCGACCCGGGGATGGACGCCCGTCCCGTGCTGCACGTCGCCGTGGTGGCCTGTATGGACGCCCGCCTCGACCTGCACGACGCGCTCGGTCTGGAGCTCGGCGACTGCCACACCATCCGCAACGCGGGCGGTGTCGTGACCGACGACGTGATCCGCTCGCTCACCATCAGCCAGCGCAAGCTCGGCACCCGCAGCGTGGTCCTCATCCACCACACCGGCTGCGGCCTGGAGGCGATCACCGAGGACTTCCGCACCGACCTGGAGATGGAGGTCGGCCAGCGCCCCGCCTGGGCCGTGGAGGCCTTCCGGGACGTCGACCAGGACGTGCGGCAGTCGATGCAGCGGGTGCGCACCTCGCCGTTCCTGCTGCACACCGACGACGTGCGCGGCTTCGTCTTCGACGTGAAGAGCGGCCTGCTGCGCGAGATCGACCCCGCATGAACCTCACGTAGCCGCCCGCCGTACCTGTCGTTTGGCTGTTGATTTCGGCCGTCGGGACCCCCAAAACAGCGTAAGACCCGACATAGTGCAGGCAGTTGTCCACAGTCGAGTGACACGAATCGGTAACGGCAGCAAGAATGCGGTTGTGGCGTCACGCGGAACTTTTCACGCGTGGTGTCCGTGTTTCGGGGTGGGCCGGTCACGCATCGAGCGAGTCGGCCTGGAAAGAACGGGCCGAGGAGGGCCGGGTGACGACCTATGACGATCGAGCGAGCCTCACTGATCTGACCGCCACTGTGGAGCGTGTCCGCAGTTCCGTGGAGGGTGTGATCGAGGGCAAGCCCGAGGTCGTACGGCTTTCGCTGACCGTACTGCTCGCCGAGGGACATCTTCTGATCGAGGACGTCCCCGGTGTCGGCAAGACCATGCTGGCCAAGGCACTGGCGCGTTCCATCGACTGTTCGGTGCGACGCATCCAGTTCACGCCCGACCTGCTGCCCTCGGACATCACGGGTGTGTCCATCTGGGACCAGCAGCGCCGGGACTTCGAGTTCAAGCCGGGTGCGATCTTCGCGCAGATCGTGATCGGCGACGAGATCAACCGGGCTTCGCCGAAGACCCAGTCCGCGCTCCTGGAGTCCATGGAGGAGCGGCAGGTCACCATCGACGGGCAGACCTACGAGCTGCCCAGCCCCTTCATGGTGGTGGCGACCCAGAACCCGGTCGAGATGGAGGGCACCTACCCGCTGCCGGAGGCCCAGCGCGACCGCTTCATGGCCCGGGTCTCCATCGGCTACCCGAGCGCGGAGGCCGAGCTGCAGATGCTCGACATCCACGGCGGGGCGAGCCCTCTGGACGACCTCCAGCCGGTGGCGCACGCGCACGACATCGTGAAGCTGATCGACGCGGTCCGCGGTGTCCATGTCGCCGACACGGTCCGGCGGTACGCGGTGGACCTGGTCGCCGCCACCCGCACCCACCCCGACCTCAGACTCGGAGCCTCCCCGCGCGCGACGCTGCACCTGCTCAGGGCGGCGAAGGCGTCCGCCGCGCTCAGCGGCCGGGAGTACGCGCTGCCGGACGACGTGCAGGCGCTCGCCGTCGCGGTCCTGGCCCACCGGCTGCTGCCGACCGCCCAGGCCCAGCTGAACCGCCGTACGTCGGAGCAGGTCGTGCAGGAGATCCTGCAGCACACCCCGGTGCCCGCGGCCGCGCCCCAGCCGGGCGGCATGGGCCTCGGCCGCTCCACACCGGCGTACGGCCAGCAGCCGCCGCGGAGGCTGTGATGTCCGCCGTGGCGCCCGGACACGCGGAGCCCGACCGGGGCGACAAGGGCGGTGTGCGCACGGCCCTGGCCGGCCTGACCACCCGTGGCCGCTCCTTCTTCGCGGCCGGGATCGCCGCGGCCATCTGCGCGTACGTCCTCGGGCAGAGCGATCTGCTGCGCGTCGGACTGCTGCTCGCCGTACTGCCCCTGACCTGCGCCGCCGTGCTCTACCGCACGCGCTACCGGGTGGCCGGCAGCCGCCGCCTCTCCCCCGCGCGGGTGCCCGCGGGCAGCGAGGCCCGCGTCCACCTGCGGATGGACAACGTCTCGCGGCTGCCCACCGGCCTGCTGATGCTCCAGGACCGGGTGCCGTACGTCCTCGGCCCCCGCCCCCGCTTCGTGCTGGACCGGGTGGAGCCGGGCGGTCGCCGCGAGGTGTCCTACCGCGTCCGCTCCGACCTGCGCGGCCGCTATCCCCTCGGCCCGCTGCAGCTGCGCCTGACCGACCCGTTCGGCATGTGCGAGCTGACCCGCTCCTTCTCGACGTACGACACCCTGACGGTGATCCCGCGCGTGGAGCCGCTGCCACCGGTGCGGCTGACCGGCGAGGCGAAGGGGTACGGCGACGGACGCCACCGCTCGCTCGCCCTGGCCGGCGAGGACGACGTCATCCCGCGCGGCTACCGCTACGGCGACGACCTGCGCCGCGTCCACTGGCGCTCCACCGCCCGCTACGGCGAGCTGATGGTGCGCCGCGAGGAACAGCCCCAGCGCGCCCGCTGCACGGTGCTCCTGGACACCCGGGGCCTCGCCTTCCTGGGCGCGGGCCCCGAATCGGCTTTCGAATGGGCGGTGTCGGGCGCCGCGTCCGCCCTGGTGCACATGCTCGAACGAGGCTTTTCCGTACGACTGTTGACGGACACGGGGAACTCCGTGCCCGGCGAGGGCGCCGACGGCTTCGCGGGCGCGAGCCAGGAGACGGCGGACGCGGCCGGGCTGATGATGGACACCCTCGCGGTGATCGACCACTCGGACGGCACCGGTCTATCGAGGGCCTACGACGTACTGCGCGGCGGGAACGAGGGACTGCTGGTGGCGTTCTTCGGCGATCTGGACGAGGAACAGGCCACGGTGGCCGCCAAGATGCGGCAGCGCAGCGGCGGAGCGGTCGCCTTCCTGCTGGACAGTGCGACCTGGGTGCGGGAACCGAGCGATGTGGCCGGCCCGTCGGACCGGAGCGGGGAGCGGCTGCGGATGCTGCGTGAGGCGGGCTGGACGGCCCTGAGCGTGCCGCGCGGCGCCGCGCTGGACGAGCTGTGGCGTCAGGCGGACCGGGACCGTACGGGTGTCGGCGCGGCCGGTGTCGGGGAGGGGTCGGCATGAGCGGGCGGGCACGACTGGCGCTGTTCGCCTGGGGGGCCACGCTGATGGCGGCGTGCGCCCTGCTGCCCCTGGTCGAACCGGTCACCTGGATCGTGCAGGCGGCGTTCCTGCTCGGGGTGCAGACGGGTGTGGGCGCGGCGACCCGCCGGGTACCGCTGGCCCGGCCGCTGACGGTGGCGGCGCAGGCCCTGGTCACGCTGATGATGCTGACGCTGGTCTTCGCCCGCGAGCAGGGCTTCCTCGGAGTGTTCCCCGGTCCGGACGCCTTCGTGCGCTTCTCCGACCTGTTGCGGCAGGGCACGGACGACATCGCCCGGTACGCGATCCCGGCCCCGCTGGAGTCCGACGGCATCCGGCTGATGATCCTCGGCGGTGTGCTGGTGATCGGGCTGGCGGTGGACACCCTCGCGGTGACCTTCCGCAGCGCGGCCCCGGCCGGGCTGCCGCTGCTCGCGCTGTACTCCGTCGCCGCCGGGCTGTCCGACGGCGGCGCCGACTGGCTGTGGTTCCTGGTCGCGGCGGCCGGCTATCTGCTGCTGCTCCTGGCCGAGGGACGCGAACGGCTCTCGCAGTGGGGGCGGGTCTTCGGCGGGGCTCCGCGTACGCCGGGCGGCGAGTCCGGCGGGCCGGTGGCCCCGGTCCGCACCGGCCGCCGTATCGGCATGGTCGCGATGGGCGTGGCCCTGGTGGTCCCGCTCGCGCTGCCCGCGATGAACGGCGGTCTGCTGGACGCCGCCGGCGCGGGCGTGGGCTCCGGCAACGGGGGCGGCGGCACGATCTCCGCGGTGAACCCGCTGGTGACCCTGCGGGACAACCTGAACGTGGACGAGGACAGCCAGGTCCTGTCCCTGAAAACCGACGACAACACGGACGTCTCCAGCCTCTACCTGCGGATCGTGTCCCTGGACGACTTCGACGGCACCACCTGGAAGCCGTCCAAGCGATCCATCACGGCCGTGCCGGACGGCTCGTTCCCGACCCCGGCCGGCCTGGGCCCGGACGTCAAGCGCACGGAGATCGAGACCATCGTCTCGGCGTCCCGCGACTACGCGCAGAACTGGCTGCCGATGCCGTACCCGCCCAGCGGTGTGCGGGTCAACGGCAACTGGCGCTACGAGCCCGAGGGCATGACGCTGGTCGGCGACCACGGCCAGACCACGCGCGGGGCGACGTACGAGGTGAAGAGCCTGGAGGTACAGCCGACGGCGGAGCAGCTCGCCTCGGCGCCGGCGCCCTCCCCGGCCCTGAAGCGCGAGTTCACCAAGCTGCCGGACTCCCTGCCGGCGGTGGTGGCCAGGACCGCCCGCGAGGTCACCTCGGACGCCAAGAACCCCTATGAGCAGGCGGTCGCGCTCCAGGACTACTTCGCCGTGACCGGCGGCTTCGAGTACGACACCCAGGTGCAGGTCGGCAGCGGCTCGCAGGCCATCGCCCGCTTCCTCCGGGACAAGCAGGGCTTCTGCGTCCACTTCTCCTTCGCGATGGCGGCGATGGCCCGGTCCCTGGGCATCCCGGCGCGGGTCGCGGTGGGCTTCGCGCCGGGGTCCCCGCAGGCGGACGGTTCGGTGTCGGTGGGGCTGAAGGACGCCCACGCCTGGCCCGAGCTGTACTTCGAGGGCGTGGGCTGGACCCGCTTCGAGCCGACTCCGAACCGCGGTTCGGTGCCGTCGTACACGCTGCCGGACTCCTCCGGCAGCACGCTCCCGGACGTGGCGCTGCCGTCCCGGGCCGCGTCCACGGCCCCCTCTGCGGCACCGTCGGCGAGCGAGAGCTGCACGGCCGAGCAGAAGAAGCTGGAGGCCTGCGAGAGCGACGCCCCGCAGGCCGCGGCCGGGGGTGGCGGTGACGGCCCGAAGTGGTGGGTGGCGCTGCTGTGGGCCCTCAGCGGACTCGCCGTGCTGGCACTTCCGTCGGCGCCGATGCTGTGGCGGCTGCGCATGCGGGCCGTACGGCTGGGCGGGCACGGCCGTTCCGAGGCGGACGCGCTGCCGCACACCCTGGCGGCCTGGCAGGAGCTCACCGACACGGCGTGGGATCACGGGATCCCGCCGGACGAGTCGCAGACCCCGCGCAAGGCGGCTGCCCGGATCGTCCGGCTCGGGCATCTCGATCCCCCGGCCGCGGCGGCGGTGCACCGGGTGGCGGACGCCGTGGAACAGGTCCTGTACGCGCCGCGGCCCCGCCCGACGGCCGGGCTCGCGGAGGACGTCCACCAGGTGATCGGCGGACTGCGCGGCACGGTCGGCCGGGGCACGAAACTGCGGGCGGTTCTCGCCCCGCGTTCCACCGCACGAGTGGTGTGGGCCCTGTCGGAGTGGTGGACGGGCGTCAAGGCCCGCGCGGCGGCGGCCCGGCCGACCCTGCGCAGGCCGTCGGGTCAGCAGGGCTGAGGCCGGCCGGGCGGCCTCCCGGCCGGCCGGAGCGGACGCACGGTTGCATGGACTGCGGGGCCTCAGATCGAGTGTGACTCGATCTGAGGCCCCGCAGTCCATGGCCCGGCCCTGTGCCCTGCTCTCGGCAGTCGGGGCAGTCGGGGCAGTCGGCGTCCGGGGCAGGGCCGTCCAGCGCTGTTGGCCGTCGCCCGAACGAGGGCGTGCGTGAGGGGGTGACCACCCGTCCGGTGGTCACCCCCTCACGCGGAAGCGAGAGCTGTGCGTCGCGCTATTGGCCCTGTTGGTCGTCGCGGCGCTTCTGCCAGCGCTGCTCGATCCGGTCCATCATGGAGCGCCGCTGCCGTCCCTGGCCGCGGCCCTGAGGGCCGGTGGCCGGGCCTCCCGCGGGTTGTTCGCCCGGCTTGGGGGCCTTGCGCCAGCCGGTCACCGCGAGCACCGCACAGCCCAGCATGACGAGGAAGCCCACCACGCTCAGCCAGACCTGCTTGGCGACCATTCCTGCCATGAGGAGCGCGATACCCACGAGGAAGCCCGCGACCGCTTGGTAGACCCGTCGCCGGGTGTACGTGCGCAGCCCGCTTCCCTCAAGCGCTGTCGCGAACTTGGGATCTTCGGCGTACAGCGCTCGCTCCATCTGCTCGAGCATGCGCTGCTCGTGCTCCGAGAGCGGCACGGAGTCCTCCTCATCGTGCAGTCGCCGGGGCGACCCGGGGGGTCCCTTCAGGATAGGCAGGGAATCGCCCCCGTGAAACCCGCCCCTCTACGCCAATTGGCCAACCGGAATCCGCCATGAGCGTCCCGGCCCACTGAAGATTCCATTCCCCAGGAGCCGACCCGTCATGCCGGGTGGTCTCCCTCGATCATACGGCGCACAGCGCGCGAGCGGGGGGCCTGTGGCGTACTCCATGTGCACCCAAGTCCCTGATCAGCAGCACGGCGGGAGAGGCGGCTCAGCCCTCGGTGGTCACCGCGGTCTCACCGAGCACATGAAGCTGCGTGGCCACGGAGTGGAAGGCGGGGAGCTCGGCCACCGCCGCCTCCAGCTTCAGCAGCGCCTCCACGGCACCGGGTTCGGTGTCGACCAGTACCCCGGGGACGAGGTCGGCGAAGACCCGCACACCGTGCACGGCGCCGACCGTGAGGCCCGCGCCCTCGACCAGTGCGGTGAGCTGGTCGGCGGTGAAGCGGTGCGGCACGGGGTCGCCGTCGCCCCAGCGGCCGTTCGGGTCGTCGAGGGCCTGCTTGGCCTCCGTGAAGTGGCCGGCCAGGGCCCGGGCGAGCACGGCGCCGCCGAGACCGGAGGCGAGCAGGCTGAGCACGCCCTCGGAGCGGAGCGCGGCCACCGCGTTGCGGACGCCGTCGGCCGGGTCGTCCACGTACTCCAGGACGCCGTGGCAGAGCACCACGTCGTAGCCACCGCGCTCGACCACGTCGAAGAGGCCGTGGGCGTCGCCCTGGACGCCCTGCACGCGGTCGGCGACACCGGCTTCGGCGGCACGGCGCTCCAGCGCGAACAGCGCGTTCGGGCTGGGGTCGACGACGGTGACCCGGTGGCCGAGGCGGGCGAGGGGCACGGCGAAGTTGCCGCTGCCGCCGCCCGTGTCGAGGATGTCCAGCACCTGGCGTCCCGTGGCCTTGACCCGGCGGTCGAGGGCGTCCTGGAGGACCTCCCAGACCACGGCGGTACGGAGAGAGGCGCGGGGGCGCATCGGGTCCGACACGGCAGTTGACTCCTCGGCGCGGCACCGCCTCGGGCAGGGGCGGCGCGAACGGGGTGCTTCCCCGCCCCGGGATGCGGGTGGGGGAAGGCTTCAGGCGCTCCCCACCCTATTGCGTTCCGCGCTCCGGCCGGTCACCGCGGTGTGGCGCCACCGCGGTCGCCCGCACCGCGGGTACGTCGGCTGTCGGCCCGTGGTCAGCCCGCGTCCGGGAAGCCCCGGTCGCGGGGGTCGGTGTAGTCGCGGTGGTCGGTGAGGTCTCGGTGGTGGGTGAGGTCTCGGGGTTCGGTGACGTCGTCGTGGTCGGTGCCGGCCCGGCCCTCCGGCCCGTCGGCCCGGTCCGGGTCCTGGCGTGGCTGGGGCAGCACCGGCTGGAGTACGAGCATGCGCTCGACGAGGCGCAGGAACATCGCCACGTCACGGATCAGGTCGTCGGCGTCCCGGCGGGTGGCCGCACCCTGGATGCCAGCCTCCGCCCGGGCGCGACGCCGGGCCCCGGAGGCGAAGAGCACGCTCCACTCGGCGAGTTCGGGCGCTATCTCGGGGAGCACTTCCCAGGCGCTCCGGATGCGGGCCCGGCGTCGGGTCGTGGGCTCCGGGCGCCCCCGCGCGGCGAGCACGGCGGCGGCGGTGCGCAGGGCGGCCAGGTGGGCCGTCGCATAGCGCTCGTTGGACGTCTCCAGGGTCGCGGCCTCGTCGAGACCGGCGCGGGCCTGGGCGAGCAGATCGAGGGCGGCGGGTGGGGCGGTCGTACGGCGGAGCACGGGGTGCACATCGCTCGCCGGGCCGTTCAGTGAGGGGGCAGGGCCGGTGGCGCGGCGCCGACGGGCGGCGGCTGCGTGGTTGGTGGCCATGACGAACCTCCTGTCGTCGTGTGACGGCGCGCCCGATACGGGGTGCCGTATGTGCCCATCGTGCGGTATGCCACTGACAATCCGTTCTGACCTGGGCTTTTGCTTCAAACGAAGGTTCGGGTTAGTTTTTGCACTGACCAGTCAGTTTAAAAGCGCGACCGGTTCGGGAACCGGTCGGTTCGAAGACATGGGGGGACTGTGGGCGGCATCCGCGTCACAGCCGAGGACTTCGGCCTCAGGGGCCCTCGCGGTTGGGCCTTCCGGGGGGTCGGCATCGACGCGGAGCCCGGATCGCTGATCGCGGTCGAGGGCTCGTCGGGGTCGGGCCGTACGAGTCTGCTGCTCGCGCTCACCGGGCGGATGAAGGCCACCGAGGGCACGGCGACCGTGGGGGCGGCGCGGCTGCCGAAGCAGTCGGGGGCCGTCCGCCGGGTCAGCGGGCTCGCGCACGTCAGCGGTGTCACCGACCTGGAACCGGCCCTGACCGTCGGCGAGCACCTGCACGAACGGGCCCTGCTGCAGCGGCGCTACGGCGGATCCCTGCGAGGACTGCTGCGCCCGCGCGCGGAGCGGGTCGGCGCGACGAAGGCACTCCTCGACGCCGCGCTCGCCTCGGCGGGCCTCGACCTCACGACCCTGCCCAAGGGCTCCCGGACCGCCGTACGCGATCTGGAGCGGGTCGAGGCGCTGCGGCTGTCGGTGGCGCTGGCGCTCGTCGGGCGGCCGGGGCTGCTCGGGGTCGACGACGTCGACCTGAAGCTGTCCGAGGCCGAACGCACCGAGGTGTGGGCTCTGTTGACGTCGATCGCCGAGTCCGGGACCACCGTCCTGGCGGCGTGCGCCCAGGCCCCCGCGGGCGCCGTCACGATCTCCACCCGCACACCCGGCCCGGTGCACGACACAGACGCCGCAGATGCCACTGATGACACCGACGACACGGAGGAGGAGGCCGATGCGCTCGCCGCGACTGGCCGCGCTTGAGCTGCGCCGCTTCGGGAGGGGGAGGCTGCCGCGCGCCGCCCTGGTCGCGCTGCTGGTGCTGCCCCTGTTGTACGGCGCCCTGTACCTGTGGTCGTTCTGGGACCCGTACGGCCGCCTGGACCGCATCCCCGTGGCACTCGTCAACGACGACAAGGGGGCGAGCGCCGACGGGAAGCGCCTCGCCGCCGGGGACGACATCACCGAGGGGCTGCGCGAGAGCGAGGTCTTCGACTGGCACCGGGTGAGCGCCGACGAGGCACGCGCGGGCGTGGAGGACGGCACGTACTACCTGTCGCTGACCATGCCGGCCGACTTCAGCCGGCGCATCGCCTCCAGCTCGGGGGACTCCCCCGAGACGGGCGCGCTCCAGGTCCGCACGAACGACGCGAACAACTACATCGTCGGCCAGATCTCGCGGACGGTGTTCAGCGAGGTGCGCACGGCCGCCTCCACCAAGGCGTCCCGGTCGTTCCTCGACCGGATCTTCGTCTCGTTCTCGGACATCCACGGCGAGACGGTGAAGGCCGCCGAGGGGGCCGACGACCTCGAAGGGGGCATCGGCAAGGCGGAGAAGGGGTCCCAGGACCTCGCCGACGGTCTGAAGGACGCCAAGAAGGGCAGCGGCAAGCTGTCCACGGGGCTGACGCGGCTCGGCAGCGGCGCGGACGACCTGGAGGACGGTTCGCGGCAGGTCGCGACGGGCACGCAGGCCCTCGCCGACCGGGTCAACGGGGTCGCGGACAAGGTGGGGCCCTTCCTCGACGACAACGAGAAGACCATCGGCGACACGGCCCGGCTGGTCGCCGACTCGGCGGCGGCGATCCGCCACAACCTCGACACGCTGGTGAAGACCGCCCCGGCCGCCGCCAAGGGGGCCCACGCTGCCTCCGACAGTCTGGACGCCGTCCACAAGGCGCGCTGCGAGGACCCCGTACTGCCCGACGCGGCCTGCGCCGACCTGGAGAAGGCCGCCCAGGCCGCCTCGGACGTGGCCAAGGTCGCCGACGACCTCGACACCCTGGTCGCCGACCACGACGGCGACCTGAAGAAGCTCGACGGCCACCTCGGCACGCTCCAGAAGCAGGCCCGGGCGCTCGCCGACCGGTCTCCGCACCTCGCCGAGGACCTCGACGACGCCGTAGCGAAGATCAACAAGCTGAACGAGGGCGCCGCGAAGGTCGCCGCGGGCGCCAAGGCGCTGCACACGGGGATCGGTACGGCCGAGACCGGCGCCACCGATCTCGACGAGGGGGTCGGTGACCTCAAGGCGGGCGCCGAGGACCTGAACGGCGGGATGTACCGGCTCGTCGGCGGCTCGGGGCAGCTCTCCGACGGGCTGCACGACGGCGCCGGGCAGATCCCCGACTACGACAAGAAGGACCGCGACCAGCGGACCGGGGTCATGGCGGATCCGGTCCAGCTCGTCTCCAGGGACCTGCACAAGGCGCCCAACTACGGCACCGGATTCGCCCCGTACTTCATCCCGCTGTCCCTGTGGGTGGGCGCGATGGTGGCCTACATGCTGATCGCGCCGATGAACCGGCGTGCCCTCGCCGCGGGCGCCTCGGCCTGGCGGATCGCGCTGGCGGGCTGGCTGCCGGTGGTGGCGATCGGGGTGCTCCAGACCCTGGCCCTGATGTCGGTGCTGCACTGGGCGGTGGGCCTGGAGATGGTCCGGGCGGCCGGAACGGTCGGTTTCCTGTTCCTGGTGACGGCGTGCTTCGCGGCGATCGTGCAGTGGCTGAACGCACGCTTCGGGCCGGCCGGCCGGATCCTCGTCCTCGCCCTGCTGATGCTCCAGCTGACCTCCGCGGGCGGCACCTATCCCGTGCAGACCAGTCCCGCTTTCTTCAACGCGCTGCACCCCTTCCTGCCGATGAGTTACGTCGTGGAGGCCCTCAGGAGGCTCATCACCGGCGGCGGCCTCGGCCCGGTCTGGCAGGCGTGCGCCGTACTGGCGGCGTTCACCGCGGGCGCCCTGGCGCTGACCGCGCTCTCCGCCCGCCGCCGACAGGTCTGGACGTTGGACCGGCTGCACCCGGAGCTGACGCTGTGAGCCCCGTGACGATTCCCCGGGCGACGGTGACGGTGCCGCCTCGGGGCGCCCTGGAGGGACCGCTCCTGTGACAATCAGGACCATGGAAAGCAGCAGCGCCACGCCGGGTGTCAGTACGCGCCGCGAGGCCACCCGGCAGAAGCTCTACGAGGCGGCCGTCACGCTCATCGCCGAGCAGGGTTTCTCCGCCACCACGGTGGACGAGATCGCCGAGCGTGCGGGGGTCGCGAAGGGCACGGTCTACTACAACTTCGCGAGCAAGTCGGTCCTCTTCGAGGAGTTGCTGCGGCACGGGGTGCAACTCCTGTCCGCTTCCCTCAGGGACGCCGCCGAGCTGACGGCCCGCCAGGGCGGCAGCAAGGTCGACGCCCTGGACGCGATGATCCGCGCGGGGCTCGTCTTCATCCAGACCTACCCGTCCTTCACCCAGCTGTACGTGGCGGAGCTGTGGCGTACCAACCGGGCCTGGCAGTCCACGCTCATGGTGGTCCGGCAGGAGGCCGTCGCGGTGGTCGAGGGGGTTCTGCGCGAGGGCGTGGAGAGCGGCGAGTTCAGCGACGAGATCGACATCCAGCTGACCGCGGCCGCGCTGGTCGGCATGGTGCTGGTGGCCGCCCTGGACTGGCAGGCCTTCCAGGCGGAACGCTCCCTGGACGATGTGCACGCGGCGCTGTCCCGGCTTCTTCAGGGGCGGGTCAGCGGACGCGGCTGACGACGGCACAGGGCCGACGACGGCCGACCGCGGCTGAGCATCCGGTCACGGCCGCCGCGGCCGGCGGACACAGGAAGGCGCCGGTCCGACGTGGCCGCGTCCCCCGCGGACCACCTCGAACCGGCGCCTTCTTCCTGCTCCCCCGTTTCCCCCGTACTCCCCCGTTTCCCCCGTACTCCCCCCGTTGGGCCCCCGTACGGTCGTTCCCCCGGGTTCCCCCGTGTCTCGCTCCCGCCGACATCGGCCGGCGGAAGGAGCGGATCGGGGGCGGCTCCGTTCCGGCGCCCCGTGTCGCCGGTGCCGGAGCCTTGCCCCTTCTCCGTGCCTCCACTCTCTCGTTCCCGCAGGTCGGACCCCATCCGTGCGCGTACTTATCTCATGGACTAGGTACGGATACTCAGCCCTGCGCACTCACCCCCAGGACGCCCTGTCGCCAACTGGTTACGATCGCCTCCGTGTCCGTACTCCCCTTGGTGTTCACCAGCGGCTGGGCCAGCGGTGTCAACGCGTACGCGGTGGTGCTGCTGCTCGGCGTGTTCGGCGCGACCGGGCTGAGCGACGACGTCCCCGAGACGCTGCAGCGTCCGGAGGTCCTCGTCGTGGCCGGCGTCCTGTTCCTGTGCGAGGCGGTCGCCGACAAGATCCCGTACGTCGACTCGGTCTGGGACGCGGCTCACACCGTGATCCGGCCGGTCTCCGGTGCCTGGGTCGGGGCGCTGCTGGCCGGGCAGAGCGGCTCGCTCTCCGATGTGGCGGCGGGACTGATCGGCGGTTCGACGGCCCTGGCCAGCCACACGGTCAAGGCCGGGACGCGGATGGCGGTCAACGCCTCGCCGGAGCCCTTCAGCAACGTGGTCCTGAGCCTGGCCGAGGATCTCGGGGTCGGCGGGATCGTCACCTTCGCGATGTTCCACCCGGAGGCGGCGGCGGTCATCGCGGCCGTGCTCCTGGTCGCGGGGCTGATCGTGCTCTACTTCCTGGTCTCCCGCATCCGGAGGTTCCTGCGCCGCAGGGCCCAACGGCGGGAGGAGAGACGGCTGGCCACGCGCACGGGCCGACCACCGGACTGACGGCGGACCACCCCCGACCGACAGCGACCGGCACCGGCCGCCGTCGACCGCCGGTGATCGACGGCCGTGGCCGCGCTGTCAGTGGCGGCCGATAAAGTCGCAGGCATGGCACGGATTGCGGTGATCGGCGCCGGGATGGGCGCGATGGCGTCCGCTGCCCGGCTGGCCGTCGCGGGCCACCGGGTGGCGGTGTACGAGCGTACGGAGACGTACGGCGGAGCGGTGCGCCGCTTCGAGCGGGACGGCTTCTCCTTCGACACGGGCCCCGGGCTGCTGACCCTCCCCGCGGTCTACCGCGACCTCTTCGTCAAGACCGGCAAGGAGCCGCTGGAGTCCCGCGTCGAGCTGGTCCAGGTCGACCCGTCCTCGCACCACCTCTTCGCGGACGGCACCCGGGTGTCGTTGCCGAACGCCTCGCGCGCGGGCGCCGTCGCCGCTCTGGACGAGGCGCTCGGGTCGGGGGCCGGACAGCGCTGGGGCGACTTCCTGGTGCGGGCGCGGGAGGCCTGGGACCGCACCCGCAGGCCGCTCCTGGAGGAGCCCCTGTGGGCGAACTGGTCGGTGCTGGCCGAGCGCGAGCCGTATCCGGCGGTCCCCCACAAGCGGCTGCTGCGCACCCGCCGGGCCGGCACCCTCGCCGAGATCGGCGCCTGGGAGCTGCGCGACCCCCGGCTCGCCGCCCTCCTGGACAACTACGCGCTGGCCTACGGCCTGGACCCGGGCGACGCCCCGGCGAGCGCGGCCGTGCTGCCGTACATGGAGCACGCCTTCGGGACCTGGTATGTCCGCGGTGGGGTGCGGGAGTTGGCGCGCGCGGTGTACGAGCGGTGCGTGGCCAGGAAGGTCGGGTTCGTCTTCGGCGCCGAGGTCACCGGGGTGCTGGAGAAGGACGGCCGGGCAGCGGGCCTGGAGCTCGCCGACGGACAACTGGTGGAGGCCGACACGGTCGTCGGCGGCGGGCCCTGGCGGCTGGGCGACCTGGTGCGGGGCCGGGCGCTGTACGACGCGGAGGCGGTGGAGCCCCGCCCCGAGGGCCTGGCCCCCGGCCGGGTCGTCGTCTGCCTGGCCCTGCGCGGCGCCCGGCCGGCGGACACCGCGCACCGCACCGTCGTGCACGGTCAGGACCCGCGAAGCGAGCTGGAGCTCTTCTCGCTCGGTGTGCCGCCGGAGCACCCCACGGTCCGCATCGACCGGCCGGACGACCCGGCGCTGCGCCCCGACGACGGACACGAGTCCGTGGTGCTCACCTCGACGGTCCCGTCACAGACGCACCACGACTGGACCGTTGCCGGTGCCGCGGACGCCTTCGCCGACCGGATGGTCGCCGCCGCCGAGCGGGCGATCCCGGGGCTGCGCGAGCGGATGCTGTGGCGCGAGGTGCGGACGCCGGTGCACACGCGTGAGGAGACGGGCGCCGAGGACGGCGGAGTGCCCGCACCGTCTCTGGCCTCGGCCGTGGGAACCCTGCTGCATCCGTCCAACCACACGGCGATACCGGGTCTGTTCAGCGCCGGCGGCTGGTCGCACCCGGGCGGCGGTCTTCCGCACGCGGGGATGTCGGGTGCGCTGGTGGCCGGACTGGTCGTGGAGGGGCCGGAGTTCCGGGGCTCTCAGTGAACGTCCGGATGACGGGACCGGGGGCGGGCACGGGGACCCTTCGGGTCCCTGGTCCGGCGGCGGTTCAGAACCGGTACTGCTCGTCGTAGCCGTTGCCCTGTTGCGCCTGGCCGTTGCCGTTGTCGTTGCCCTGGTAGGGGTACTGCTGCTCCGGCGGGAGTTCGCCCCCGTAGGGGTCGTCGGTGCTGCGCTGCTGCGGCACCCACACCCCGCCGGCCGGCGTCTCCCCGGCGTATGTGGCGTTGCCGTACTGGTCCTGCCCGTAGCCCTGGTCGTACTGCTGCTGGCCGCCGTAGGAGGCGTCGTAGGAGCCGCCGCCGTACGTCTGCGTGCCGATGTACGGGTCGGAGTAGGCCGCGTACTGCTGCTGTCCGGCCATGTCGTAGCCGTACTGCTGCTGGTCGTAGCCGGAGTAGCCGTCGTACCCGTAGGTCTGGTCGGTGGCCTGGGCGGCTGCCGCGTACTGGTCCTGACCCTGGCTCTGGTCGTGGCCCTGGCTCTGGTCCTGCTCCGCGGTGCCATAGGAGCCGGCACCCGCGTATCCGGGTCCGCCGTATACGCCGTACGAACCGGTGTCGTCGGGCAGCGGCTGCGGCTCGTACACGGAGGTGGTCTCGGCGGCCGTGGGGTCGAGGGGGCGCGCGGGGGTGAACACGTCGTCGCGGTCGTAGTCGTCGTTGCCGTAGGAGCCGGTGTCCCGGCTGTACCGGGCGTCGTCGCCGAAGCCGGCCTCGGCCGCTTCGAGGTCGGAGACCTCCAGGGTCGGGTCCTGCTGCTCGGCCTTGCCGCGGCGGCGCTTGGTGCCCTCGGTGCCCGGGCGGCTGACCGCCCAGCCGGACGCGAAGCCGCGACGGAAGGAGAGCGTGACGTAGGTCTGGCCGACCGCGAAGGCGGCGGCACCCAGAGCGATGACGATCACGTTGGGAATCAGGACGCCGAGTACGACGAAAGCGAAGCCGCCGAAGGCGAGCAACCGCCAGCGCAGGCGCGCCTTGTACTGCAGCAGCACCTCGCCGAGCAGCCACAGCGCGACGACGCCGAACGCGATGTAGAGGACCGTCCAGCCCATGTACGCCCCTCTCCCAATAACCGCTACGCAGTGTGTCGTATACCGGTGCGGCCGGTCTAGGCCTCCGGCGGGTGGTGCAGGCCCAGGTTCTCGTAGATCTCCAGTGTGGCCGTGGAGTTGTTGAGCGTGATGAAGTGCAGTCCGGGCACTCCCTCGGCCAGCAGCCGGGCGCAGAACTCCGTGGCGTATTCGATGCCAATGGAGCGTACAGCCGCCGGATCGTCTTTTGCTGTGAGGATTCGCTCTTTCAAGACGGGCGGGAAGGCCGCGTTGGTGAGGGACGGCACCCGGTCCAGGCTCTTCACACTCGCGATCGGCATGACCTCGGGAATGACCGGGGTGTCGCAGCCGGCGGCGGCGACCTTGTCGCGCAGCCGCAGATAGTCCTCCGGGTGGAAGAACATCTGGGTGATCGCGTAGTCCGCGCCCGCACGGCACTTGTCGACGAAGTGGTGGACGTCGGAGTCCCAGTCGGCGGAGCGCGGATGCATGGCGGGGAAAGCCGCGACGCCGACGCAGAAGTCACCGGACGCCTTGATGAGTTCGACCAGTTCGGCGGCGTAGGTGAGGCCCCGGGGGTGCGGCACCCAGTCGCCCATGGGGTCGCCGGGCGGGTCGCCGCGCAGCGCCAGCATGTTGCGGATCCCGGCGTCGGCGTACTGCCCGATGATGTTGCGCAGGTCGGCCACCGAGTGGTCGACCGCGGTGAGGTGGGCGATCGGGGTGAGCGTGGTGTCGGAGGCGATCGCCTCGGTCGCCTTGACGGTGCCGGCGCGGGTGGAACCGCCCGCGCCGTAGGTCACGGAGACGAAGTCCGGCGCGACGGCCTCGACCCGGCGCAGCGCGTTCCACAGGTTCCGCTCGCCCTTCGCGGTCTTCGGGGCGTAGAACTCGAACGAGTACGTCGTCTTGCCGGTCGCGAGCATGTCGCGCACGGTGCGGGCGTGGTCCGACCTGGTGGATGCGGTGCCGAGGGCCATACCCGCAGGTTAGTCAGGGGACGGCGGTCCCCCAACCGGATCCCGGAAATTTGCCCGTTTTGTCGACTTGTTGTCCACCCCTCGGACATCTGTGGCCGTGCCGAACCGCTGTGACGGACCTCATACCTGCCGCAGCCGCTTGGCGAACTCGGCCGCCGCGGCGCCCGGGTCGTCCGCCTCCGTGACGGCGCGCACCACCACGACCCGGCGGGCGCCGGCCTCCAGCACCTCGTCGAGGTTGCCGAGGTCGATGCCGCCGATGGCGAACCAGGGGCGGGTGGTGCCGAGGGAGGCGGTGAACCGGACGAGGTCGAGTCCGGGGGCGTGGCGGCCGGGCTTGGTGGGGGTGGGCCAGCACGGGCCGGTGCAGAAGTAGTCCACGCCCTCCTGGGTGGCGGCCTCGGCGGCCTCGGACTCGGAGTGCGTGGAGCGGCCTATGAGGATGTCCTCGCCGAGGATCGCGCGGGCGGCGGGGACCGGGAGGTCGCCCTGGCCCAGGTGCAGGACGGCGGGCCCCCAGGGGTGGGCGGCCCGGATCGCGTGCGCCACGTCGGCGCGGTCGTTCACCGCGAGCACCTTGCCGTACATGTGGCACGTGTCGGCGAACAGTTCCAGCAGGCCCAGTTCCTCGTCCGCCTCCAGGGTCTTGTCGCGCAGCTGGATGATGTCGACGCCGTTGTCCAGGACCGCGTGCAGGAACTCCCTGAGGTCGCCCTGCCGCTTGCGGGCGTCCGTGCAGAGGTAGAGCCGGGCGTCGGGGAGCTGGTCGCGGGCGTCGGAGTCGGGCGTCGTGGTCATGGGTGTGTCCCCCGATGTCGATGGCGTGCGGGCCGTGGGCCGGTGCGGTCGGCGGCGGCAGGCCGCAGTGAACCACAGGGGTGGCTCCGCGCCTCCCGGTGGGCCACGGCCCGCACGCCGGACGATGTTCGGATCAGCCTGCCCGGATCCGCCTGCTCGGGTCGGACCGCGAGGTCAGACGGCGAGCGCCTGGGCCCGGCGCTTCACCTCCGTGCCGCGGTTCTCGGCGAGGGCCTGCGCGGGGGTGCCGGGCAGGCTCGGGTCGGGGGTGAAGAGCCACTCCAGCATCTCTTCGTCGGAGAAGCCGTCGTCCCTGAGGAGCGTCAGGGTGCCGGTGAGGCCCTTGACGACCTTCTGCTCGACCCCGTCGATGAAGGCGGCGGGGACGTGCAGCGCGCGGTTCTCACCACGGCGTACGGCGATGATCTGGCCGTCCTTGACCAGCTGCCGTACACGCGTCACCTCGACGTCGAGCAGCTCTGCGATGTCGGGGAGGGTGAGCCAGGCGGGGACGAGAGCCTCGGTCTTTGCGTCAATCTCGGTCACGGGACAAGCGTGCCATCCCGCACCGACAGTCGGAAGCCGGGCCCGCCCGACCTGCGGTTTCCCCTGACGCCGTGACCGTCCTCGGGAGTCCCGCTATGCCGTGGCGGCCTTCAGGGGCCGCGCCGGGTCGGCCAGCAACGCGGCGTCCATGCGTGCCCCCGCCTCGATCAGCCGCCGCCCCTGCGCCAGGTCCCGGGGGCGCCCCACCGCCAGCAGGGCGACCAGAGAGCCCTCCCGCAGCCAGCAGACCGTCCAGGCCGGGCCCGACGGGTCGCCGCGCCACAGGGTGGTGTCGGCGGACGCGTGGTGGCCGGCGTACTGGACGAAGCGTCCGAACTGCTCGGACCAGAAGTACGGGACCGGGTCGTAGAGGGCCGGGGGCTCGCCGGTGGCCTCGCCGAGGATGTTCGCGGCGACCGTGCGCGGGCCCTGGAGGGCGTTGTCCCAGTGGTGGACCAACAGGCGCTCGCCATACCTTCCCGAAGGGAAGGAGGCGCAGTCGCCGACCGCGTGGACGTCCGGTACAGAGGTGTGCAGGCGGGCGTCGGCGACCACCTCGCCGTGGGCGCCGAGCTCGATGCCGGAGCCGGCCAGCCAGGCCGTGGCGGGGCGGGCGCCGATGCCGACGACCACGGCGTCCGCGGGCAGCCGGGAGCCGTCGTCCAGCAGCACCGCGCCGGGCTCGACGCGCCGCACGCGCGCGTGGGTGCGCAGCGAGGCACCGGCGTCGCCGTACCAACCGGCCATCGGCGCGGCCACCTCGGGGGGCAGCGCCCCCGCGAGCGGCCGGTCGGCGGCCTCCACGACCGTCACCGCGCAGCCCGCCTCGCGGGCCGCCGTGGCGAACTCGGCGCCGATCCAGCCCGCGCCGACGACCACGATGTCGTGCTGCCGGGCGAGCACCGGGCGCAGTCGCTCGGCGTCGTCCAGAGTGCGCAGCAGATGCACGCCGGGCACGCCCTCGGCGCCCGGCAGCCGGATCGGTTCGGCGCCGGTGGCGAGGACCAGGACGTCGTAGGGCACCGGTCCCTCGGCGGTGTCCAGTTCGTGGTCGCCGGGGCGGACGCCCAGGACCTCGCGCCCGAGCCGCAGTTCGATGCCGAGTGCCTCGAAGTCCACGTCGAAGGCGGAGCCCTCGGCCTTGCCGAGCAGGACCGCCTTGGACAGCGGGGGCCGGTCGTACGGCTGGTGGGGCTCCGCGCCGATCAGTGTCACGGTGCCGTCGAAGCCCTGTTCCCGCAGGGCGACCGCGGTCTGTACCCCGGCCATGCCCGCGCCGACGACGACCACGCTCCGCGACTGCCGGGTGCCCTCGGAGGGGCCCGAATCCTGCGTCTGCTCGCTCACCTGATCACCATAGACAACTGACGAACAGTCAGTCAGGGGGTGTGCTCGGTGAGCTGCTCCACGACGCTGGTCCCGTTGCCCGGCTGCGACTCCCACTCCCAGGTCTCCTCCAGCCGCACCCGCCCGTCGGGCAGTTCGAGGACCGTCGACAGACAGTGGCCCGAGGACGTCGTCCCGTCCCGCTTGAGCTGTACGTACCGGAAGTCCAGGCGGTCGCCCTCGCGCGTCCCCACCAGGTGCCCGCGTACGACGTCCCCGCCCGCGTACTCGGCCCAGATCTCGCCGTCCCTCTCGTGGTACGCGAACCGGGTGCGGGTGCCCACCTGCCCCGGAGCCTGGTCGGCCACGGGGGCGAGGAAGAGGCCGTCGAGCGAGCGTGTCATGACGAAAGGCTCCCTTACAGAGGCGCCGGACCAACGACTAGGGTGGCCATGGTGCTGCATTCCCCGGGGGGCGACTCCTGGACCCCAGCACCGAAAACACTCGCGGGAGTCCGGACGCACCGGGCTGAGAGGGAGGCTGGCGGCCTCCGACCGTACGAACCTGATCCGGGTCATGCCGGCGAAGGGAGGGGCTGGACACCCATGTCGCCTACGCGTACGTCAGACGTCCTTGTCGTCGGGGGCGGAATCATCGGCCTGGTCACGGCCTGGCGGGCCGCGCAGCGCGGGTTCACCGTGGCCCTCGTGGACCCCGAGCCGGGCGGCGGGGCCGCCCAGGTGGCGGCCGGGATGCTGGCCGCCGTCACGGAACTGCACTACGGCGAGCAGACCCTGCTCGGCCTGAACCTGGAGTCGGCCCGCCGCTATCCGGACTTCGCGGCCGAACTCACCGACCTCACCGGGCGCGACCTCGGCTACCGCCGGTGCGGCACGCTCGCCGTCGCGCTGGACGCCGACGACCGCGCCCATCTGCGCGAACTGCACGCGCTGCAACAGCGGTCGGGCCTGGAGTCCGAGTGGCTGTCCGGGCGGGAGTGCCGGCGTCTGGAGCCGCTGCTCGCGCCCGGCGTGCGCGGCGGGCTGCGGGTCGACGGGGACCACCAGATCGACCCGAGGCGGCTCGCGGCGGCCCTGCTGGCCGCGTGCGAGCGGGCCGGGGTCGTCCTCCACCGCACCTGGGCGGAGCGGCTGTCGACGGTAGGGGAGCGGGCGGCCGGTGTCGTCACGCGCGAGGGCACGGTCCTGGGCGCCGGGCAGGTGGTGCTGGCCGCGGGCAGTCTCAGCGGACGTCTGAAGGGGGTCCCGGAGGGCGTGCTGCCGCCCGTACGGCCCGTGAAGGGGCAGGTGCTGCGGCTGACCGTGCCCGAGCCGTACGCGCCGTTCCTGAGCCGGACGGTGCGGGCCGTGGTGCGCGGCAGCCAGGTCTACCTGGTGCCCCGGGAGAACGGTGAGCTGGTCGTCGGCGCGACCAGTGAGGAACTGGGCTGGGACACGACGGTGACCGCGGGCGGCGTGTACGAGCTGCTGCGCGACGCGCACGAGTTGGTGCCCGGGATCACCGAGCTGCCGCTGACGGAGACGCGGGCCGGGCTGCGGCCGGGCTCCCCCGACAACGCGCCGCTGCTCGGCCCGACCGGCCTCGACGGGCTGCTGCTGGCCACCGGGCACTACCGCAACGGCGTGCTGCTCACACCGGTCACCGGCGACGCCCTGGCACACGCCCTGGTCACCGGTGAACTCCCGGACGAGGCCCGTCCCTTCACACCCGAGCGCTTCGGCGCCGTCCGCACGGAGCAGCCCGCATGAACATCTCGGTCAACGGCGAGCGGCACGAGATCGCCGCCGGCACCGCCCTCGACGCCCTCGTCCGCTCGCTCACCGCGGCGCCCTCCGGAGTGGCCGCCGCGCTCAACGAAACCGTCGTCCCGCGCGCGCGGTGGTCCGCCACGTCCCTGTCCGAGGGAGACCGTGTCGAGGTCCTCACCGCCGTCCAAGGAGGCTGACCCATGGCCGACGATCCCTTCGTCATCGGCGCTGCGTCCTTCACGTCCCGTCTCATCATGGGCACCGGCGGGGCGCCCAGCCCAGAGGTGCTGGAGCGGGCCCTGGTCGCCTCCGGCACCGAGCTGACGACGGTCGCGATGCGCCGGGTCAGCCCGGACGCGCACGGTTCGGTGCTGTCGGTGCTGGAGAAGCTCGGCATCCGCGTGCTCCCGAACACGGCGGGCTGTTTCACGGCCGGCGAGGCGGTCCTCACCGCCCGTCTCGCGCGCGAGGCGCTCGGCACCGACCTGGTCAAACTGGAGGTCATCGCCGACGAGCGGACCCTGCTGCCGGATCCGATCGAGCTGCTGGACGCGGCGGAGACGCTGGTGGACGACGGGTTCACGGTGCTGCCGTACACGAACGACGATCCGGTCCTCGCGCGGAAGCTGGAGGACGTCGGGTGCGCCGCGATCATGCCGCTCGGGTCGCCGATCGGATCGGGGCTCGGTATTCGCAATCCGCACAACTTCCAGCTGATCGTCGAGCACGCGCGCGTGCCGGTGATCCTGGACGCGGGGGCCGGTACGGCGTCGGACGCGGCGCTGGCGATGGAGCTGGGGTGCGCGGGTGTGATGCTCGCCTCGGCGGTGACCCGGGCGCAGGAGCCGCAGCTGATGGCCGAGGCCATGCGGCACGCGGTGGAGGCGGGCCGGCTGGCCCGCCGGGCGGGGCGGATCCCTCGGCGCCACTTCGCGGAGGCGTCCTCGCCCTCGGCCGGGCTGGCCCGCCTGGATCCCGAACGGCCCGCGTTCTGAGCGACCGGTGACCTGAACCGCCCGCCTCCTGAACGCACGTTCGACTAGAGCGGGCGGTCGGTGCGACCTCCGTCACAGGTGAGCTTCAGTCCCGCCCCGATCCCGGACGAACCGGCGGACGTGTCAGTCGTGGCTCGTACACTCGCCTGCGTGGATACGACCCTTCAGGACCCGCTGGTCGGGTACGTGCTCGACGGACGCTACCGCGTGGACGCGCGGATCGCGGTCGGCGGCATGGCCACGGTCTACCGGGCCGTGGACATCCGCCTCGACCGCGTGCTCGCGCTCAAGGTGATGCACCCCTCGCTCGCGGCCGACGGGACCTTCGTCGAGCGGTTCATCCGGGAGGCGAAGTCGGTCGCCCGGCTCGCGCACCCGAACGTGGTGCAGGTCTTCGACCAGGGCACCGACGGGTCGTACGTCTATCTCGCCATGGAGTACGTCGCCGGGTGCACCCTGCGCGACGTGCTGCGCGAGCGCGGGGCCCTGCAGCCGCGCGCCGCCCTGGACATCCTGGAGCCCGTGCTCGCCGCGCTCGGCTCCGCGCACCGCGCGGGGTTCGTGCACCGGGACATGAAGCCGGAGAACGTGCTGATAGGGGACGACGGCCGGGTCAAGGTCGCCGACTTCGGGCTGGTCCGGTCCGTGGACACCGTCACCAGCACCACCGGGGCCGTCCTCGGCACGGTCTCGTATCTCGCGCCCGAGCAGATCGAACAGCCGGGTGCCGCCGACCCCCGCGTCGACGTGTACGCGTGCGGTGTCGTCCTCTACGAGATGCTCACCGGCGAGCGGCCGCACGACGGGGACTCCCCCGCCGTGATCCTCTACAAGCACCTGCACGAGGACGTCCCGCCGCCCTCGGCCATCGTGCCGGGGCTGGCGTTCGGGATCGACGAGCTGGTCGCCTCGGCGACCGCCCGGTCCGCCGCGATCCGCCCGTACGACGCGGTCGCGCTGCTCGCCCAGGCGCGCGAGGCGCGCGCCGCGCTCAGCGAGGACCAGTTGGACGCGATGCCGCCCCAGGCGCTCTCCTCGGGGCACGACATGGCCGACGACCTGACGAGCGTCATCCCGCGCAGCCTGACCGTGCCGCGCCCGCTGCCGGTGAACGAGGACGAGCCGGAGGCCGGCGTCCACCGCACGAGCCGGCTGCGGAGCCCGGCCCCCCTGCCGCCGCGCCGCCGCGTGAGATCACAGCGCCGGCTCGTCACGATCGTGGCGGCCGTGCTGCTGGTGCTCGGCCTCGGCGCGGGCGTCTGGTACATCAACTCCGGCCAGTTCACCCAGGTCCCGCCCCTGCTGGCGAAGACCGAGGCGCAGGCCAGGGACCGGCTGGAGGAGGCCGGTCTGGAGGTCGGCAAGGTCGAGCACGCCTACAGCGACACCGTGAAGCGCGGCACCGTCATCGGCACCGACCCGAAGCCGGGCTCCAAGATCCGGGACAACGACCCGGTGACCCTCACCCTCTCCGACGGCCCGCAGACCGTGCGGGTGCCCGACGTGGAGGGCTACCGGCTGGACAAGGCGAAGGCCCGGCTGAAGGACAGCGGACTGGAACCGGGCATGATCACCCGGGAGTTCAGCGACGAGGTGACCAAGGGCTCCGTGATCGCCACGGAGCCGGGCACGGGCACCAAGCGGCGCGCGGGCTCGGCGGTCGCGCTCACCGTCAGCAAGGGCAGCCCGATCGACGTCCCGGACGTCACCGGTGAGTCCCTCCAGGACGCGCGGGCGGACCTGGAGGAGGCGGGCCTGAAGGTGAAGGTCTCCGCCGAGGAGGTCACCTCCTCCGAGTACGACAAGGGTCAGGTCGCGCGTCAGACGCCGCAGGACGGCAGCACCGCGGCCGAGGGCGACACCGTGACGCTGACGCTGTCCAAGGGCCCCGAGATGATCGAGGTACCTGACGTGGTCGGGGACAGCGTCGACGAGGCCAAGGAGCAGCTGGAGGGCGCCGGTTTCGCGGTCGACGAGGACCGCGGACTGCTCGGGCTCTTCGGCGACACCGTCAAGAGCCAGTCCGTGGAGGGCGGGCAGAGCGCCCCCAAGGGATCGACGGTCACCATCACGATCCGCTGACCGGGCGGACGGGAGGGGCCGGGCCGCATGACACCCTGGACGGGTGAAGAGTCAACGACCCGGCCCCTCCCGCAACCCCGTGGGCGGCCACGTCCCCGTGGCCGGCGGCCTCCACTCCGTGGGTCTGTCCTACGCCCATGACCTGAACGCCGAGGCCGTGCAGGTCTTCGTCGCCAACCCGCGCGGCTGGGCCACGCCCGTCGGGAACCCGCGGCAGGACGAGGAGTTCCGCACGGTGTGCGCGGCCGAGTCGATCCCTGCGTACGTCCATGCCCCCTATCTGATCAACTTCGGTTCGCACACCGAGGCGACCGTGGAGAAGTCCGTCGAGTCGCTGCGGCACTCGCTCAGGCGCGGCCGGGAGATCGGGGCCCTGGGCGTGGTCGTGCACACCGGCAGCGCGACCGGTGGCCGGGACCGGTCCGTGGCGCTGCGCCAGGTACGGGAACACCTGCTGCCGCTGCTCGACGAACTCACCCACGACGAGGACCCGTTCCTGCTCCTGGAGTCGACCGCCGGACAGGGCTCCTCGCTGTGTTCGCGGACCTGGGACTTCGGGCCGTACTTCGAGGCGCTGGACGCCCATCCGAAGCTGGGTGTGTGCCTGGACACCTGCCACATCTTCGCGGCCGGGCACGACCTGACCGGGCCGGCCGGTATGCACCAGACGCTGGACCTGCTGGTGGACACGGTCGGCGAGGGCCGGCTGAGGCTGATCCACGCCAACGACTCCAAGGACGTGGTCGGCGCCCACAAGGACCGGCACGAGAACATCGGCGCCGGTCACATTGGCGAGGACCCGTTCCGCGCGCTGATGACCCATCCCGCGACCGAGGGCGTACCGCTGATCATCGAGACGCCCGGCGGCAAGGAGGGGCACGCGGCGGACGTGGAGCGGCTGAAGAAGCTGCGGGACGGCTGAGGACGCCGTACGCCGGTCAGAGCTCGGGACCGTCCCCGGGCTCCTCCTGGTAGGAGTAGCGCTGTTCCCGCCAGGGGTCGCCGACGTTGTGGTAGCCGCGTTCCTCCCAGAAGCCGCGGCGGTCGGCGGTCATGTACTCCACACCGCGGACCCACTTGGGGCCCTTCCACGCGTACAGGTGGGGGACGACCAGGCGGAGCGGGAAGCCGTGTTCCGCCGTGAGGAGTTCGCCGCCCTTGTGGGTGGCGAAGATCGTGCGCTCGGACGCGAAGTCGGACAGGCGCAGGTTGGAGCTGAACCCGTACTCCGCCCACACCATCACATGGGTGACGGCCGGGGCGGGCGGGGCGATCTCCAGGAGGGTCCGGGCGGGAATGCCGCCCCACTCGGCGCCCGGCATGCTGAACTTCGTCACGCAGTGCAGATCGCCCACGACGGACGAGTACGGCAGGGCCGTGAACTCCTCGTGATTCCAGCAGTGCTTCTCGCCGTCCGCGGTGGCGCCGAAGACCCGGAACTCCCAGCGTTCGGGCCGGAACTTGGGGACCGGGCCGTAGTGGGTGACCGGCCAGCCCCGTTGCAGTCGCTGCCCCGGCGGAAGCTCGGAGGGCGCCGCTTCTCCCGACTCACGTTCCACCGGCTGACCCATACGTCCATCCTGACAGACCCGGGGCAGTGCACATGACCAACCTCCACCCAAACCGGGCAAATAGAACTAAGCATGCCCTTACTTACTAAGTGAAGACTTACTGGACGATCTTCGTGACCGATGCAAGGATGCGGCGCAACCCGCCAGTTCCCCCCGGTCGGAAGGAGCCTCTGCGATGCAGGGCGACCCCGAGGTCATCGAATTCCTCAACGAGCAGCTCACCGGTGAGCTGACCGCGATCAACCAGTACTTCCTGCACGCGAAGATGCAGGAGAACTTCGGCTGGACGAAGCTCGCGAAGTACACCCGGCACGAGTCGTTCGACGAGATGAAGCACGCCGAGGTGCTCACCGACCGGATCCTGTTCCTGGACGGCCTGCCGAACTACCAGCGCCTCTTCCACGTCCGCGTGGGGCAGACGGTCAAGGAGATGTTCGAGGCCGACCGGCAGGTGGAGGTCGAGGCGATCGACCGCCTCAAGCGCGGCATCGAGGTCATGCGCACCAAGGGCGACATCACGTCCGCGAACATCTTCGAGTCGATCCTTGAGGACGAGGAGCACCACATCGACTACCTCGACACCCAGCTGGAACTGCTGGAGAAGCTCGGCGAGGCGCTCTATCTCGCCCAGCTGATCGAGCAGCCGGAGAGCTAGGACCGGGGAGCCGGGCGAGCCGCTACGGGCTCCAGGCCCGCTCTAGGCCGCGTCTTCCAGTTCGGCGAACACCGGCCGGCTCTCGTCGGCCGACTCACGGTGCGGGTACGCGCCCCGGCCCAGCAGCGCCTGGATCCGACGGACGCACGAACCGCAGTCCGTGCCCGCCTTGCAGGCGGAGGCTATCTGGCGGGGCGTACAGGCGCCGTCCGCCGCGTGCTTCTTCACCTGCGCCTCGGTCACTCCGAAGCAGTTGCAGACGTACACGCGGTCCACCTCCCGCCGGGATCGCTCGCTTGATGCCGTCCCGTTTAATCGGTGAGGCTAACCTAACCTTACCCGGCTCGCCGGAGTCGTAAAAGTGCTGTGGGGCGCGGATCGTATGTGATCCGCGCCCCAGTGCATGCTCCTGTAACAGGTGACCCCGCTACTGGTCCCTGTACATCTCGGAGACCAGGAACGCCAGGTCAAGGGACTGGCTGCGGTTCAGCCGCGGGTCGCAGGCCGTCTCGTAGCGCTGGTGCAGGTCGTCGACGAAGATCTCGTCGCCGCCGCCCACGCACTCGGTGACGTCGTCACCGGTGAGTTCGACGTGGATGCCGCCCGGGTGGGTGCCCAGGCCCTTGTGGACCTCGAAGAAGCCCTTGACCTCGTCGAGCACGTCGTCGAAGCGCCGGGTCTTGTGACCGGAGGCCGCCTCGTAGGTGTTGCCGTGCATCGGGTCGGTGATCCAGGCGACGGTCGCGCCCGAGGCGGTGACCTTCTCGACCAGCTCGGGCAGCTTGTCCCGGACCTTGTCGGCGCCCATGCGGACGATGAAGGTCAGCCGGCCCGGCTCACGGTCCGGGTCGAGACGCTCGATGTACTGCAGCGCCTCCTCGGCCGTGGTCGTCGGGCCGAGCTTGATGCCGATCGGGTTGCGGATCTTCGAGGCGAACTCGATGTGCGCGTGGTCCAGCTGCCGGGTGCGCTCACCGATCCACACCATGTGCGCCGAGACGTCGTACAGCTGCCCGGTGCGCGAGTCGACGCGGGTGAGCGCGGACTCGTAGTCGAGCAGCAGCGCCTCGTGGGAGGCGTAGAACTCGACGGTCTTGAACTCCTCCGGGTCGGCCCCGCAGGCGTGCATGAAGTTCAGCGCCTGGTCGATCTCGCGGGCGAGCTGCTCGTAGCGCTGGCCCGACGGGGACGACTTCACGAAGTCCTGGTTCCAGGCGTGCACCTGGCGCAGGTCGGCGTAGCCGCCGGTGGTGAAGGCGCGCACCAGGTTGAGCGTCGAGGCGGAGGCGTTGTACATCCGCTTCAGGCGCTCGGGGTCCGGGATCCGGGACTTCTCGTCGAAGTCGAAGCCGTTGACCGAGTCGCCCCGGTAGGTCGGCAGCGTCACGCCGTTGCGGGTCTCGGTGCCCTTGGAGCGCGGCTTGGAGTACTGGCCGGCGATACGGCCGACCTTCACGACCGGCACCGAGGCGGCGTACGTCAGCACGGCGCCCATCTGGAGCAGTGTCTTGAGCTTGTTGCGGATGTGGTCGGCGGACACCGCGTCGAAGGCCTCGGCGCAGTCGCCGCCCTGGAGGAGGAACGCCTCTCCCTTGGCGACGGCCGCCAACCGGGCGCGCAGCTGGTCACACTCGCCCGCGAAGACGAGCGGCGGATACGACTCGAGGTCCGCGATCACTGCGCGCAGAGCCTCGGTGTCGGGGTACTCGGGCTGCTGCGCCGCGGGCAGGTCTCGCCAGGTGTTGCCAGCGCTGGCGCTGGTCTTAGCGTTCACGGTCACGCCTCAACATTACGGGGTCGTGTCGAGTCGTTTTCGCACGGCTCGACAGGTGAGACGCCCACGTGCTCAGGTGCGCGTGGGGTAGGGTGCGTCGCATGTTCGCGCACTCGACCCAGAACTGGTGGTGGACCGCTCATCCGGCGGCCCACTGAACTGCGCGTACGCAAGACTTCGCGAAGGCCGCCCGAGGGGCGGCCTTCGGTGTTTCCGGGGTCGTTCCTCACCGACATCGACATCGATCGACATCGTTGGAAGAGGAACCATGGACCTGACACAGCTCGTGGACGACCCCCGCCCCTTCGCCCTGCTGCGCCGCCGCACCCCCGGCCACGACGAGCACACGGTCGAGCTGCTGATCGGCCCCGTCACCACCTGCGACCGGCTCGCCGACCTCCCCGACCAGGGCCTCGCGCTCATCCCCTTCCGGCAGATCCGCGAACGCGGCTTCGACGTCCGCGACGACGGCACCCCGCTCGCGGTGCTCACGCCGGAGGAGAGCCACTCACTGGCCCTGGAGGAGGCCCTCGCGCAGCTCCCCGCGCATGACGTGCGGGTCGAGAACGGCGGCTTCGACGTCGGCGACGAGGCGTACGCGGAGATCGTCGGGCGGGTGCTGCGGGAGGAGATCGGGGCGGGCGAGGGCGCGAACTTCGTGATCCGGCGGACGTACGGGGGCGGGATCCCGGGGTTCTCGCGCGCGGACGCGCTGGCCCTGTTCCGACGGCTCCTCGAAGGCGAGCGGGGCGCCTACTGGACGTTCGTCGTGCACACCGGGGAGCGGACCCTGGTCGGGGCGAGTCCCGAGGTGCATGTGCGGATGTCCGGCGGGACCGTCGTCATGAACCCGATCAGCGGAACGTACCGCTATCCCGCCGAGGGGCCGACCCCCGAGCATCTGCTCGGCTTCCTCGCCGACGGCAAGGAGATCGAGGAGCTGTCGATGGTCGTCGACGAGGAGCTCAAGATGATGTGCACGGTCGGCGACATGGGCGGCGTCGTGATCGGGCCCCGGCTCAAGGAGATGGCCCATCTCGCGCACACCGAGTACGAGCTGCGCGGGCGCTCCTCGCTGGATGTGCGGGAGGTGCTGAAGGAGACGATGTTCGCGGCGACCGTCACCGGTTCGCCGGTGCAGAACGCCTGCCGGGTCATCGAACGGCACGAGGTCGGTGGGCGCGGGTACTACGCGGGGGCACTGGCCCTGATCGGGAAGGACTCGGGCGGGGCCCAGACCCTCGACTCCCCCATCCTCATCCGTACCGCCGACATCGACGCGGACGGGAACCTGCGGGTGCCCGTCGGCGCCACGCTGGTGCGGGGCTCGGACCCGGCGGGCGAGGTCGCGGAGACCCACGCGAAGGCAGCGGGGGTGCTGGCGGCGCTCGGCGTACGGCCGGGGCGGCCGCGGGAGGAGCACACGCGCCCCCGGCTGGCCGACGACGCCCGGGTACGGGCCGCGCTGGACGGGCGCCGGTCCTCGCTGGCGCCGTTCTGGCTGCGGATGCAGGAAGCCCCCGGCAAGGGGGCGGAGCTGTCCGGCCACGCACTGGTCGTCGACGGGGAGGACACCTTCACGGCGATGCTCGCGCACGTGCTGCGGTCGTCGGGGCTGACCGTCACCGTGCGGCGCTACGACGAGCCCGGTCTGACGGAGACGGTCCGCGCGCACGAGGGGCCGCTCGTCCTCGGCCCCGGTCCGGGCGACCCCGCCGACAGCGCGGATGCCAAGATGCGGTTCCTGCGCGCGCTGACCGCCGAGGCGCTCCGGGAGAACCGGCACGGCGTCCTCGGCGTCTGCCTCGGGCACGAGCTGATCGCGGCCGAGCTGGGGCTGGAGATCGTACGCAAGGACGTGCCCCACCAGGGGGCGCAGACGGAGATCGAGCTGTTCGGGCGGCCGGAGACGGTCGGTTTCTACAACAGCTTCGTGGCGCGCTGCGACGAGGAGAGCGCCGCCGAACTGGCCGCGCACGGCGTGGAGGTGAGCCGCTCCGGATCCGGCGAGGTGCACGCGCTGCGCGGGCCCGGCTTCGCCGGCGTGCAGTTCCACCCGGAGTCGGTGCTCACCCTGAACGGGGCGGCGGTCGTGCGGGAGCTGATGGGTCAGCTGCGCGGCACCGGCACGTTCTCGGAGCGACGGCCGGCCCGGTAGTCGAGGACGCTGCGCGCCGTGGCGTCGACGAGCTGGCCGACGGCATCCTCGGCCGGGTGCCGCCGGCCGCGAGGGCCTCCGGGACACGTGGGCCGAGGTCGGGCGTTGACGCTGATGGAGATCGCCTGGCAGCCGGCCACGAGGGGGCGGTGTCCCCGTTCACGGAGACGTCCGGGCAGCGGACCTCGTGGTGGCCCTCGAAAGCCCTCTCGATCAGGGGCCTCTCGTCCGCCTGCACACCGACGGCGAGGATCTCCACCGCTCCTCCCGTTCCACTGCGTCTGGGGAGGAACGGGACCATGGGCCGACCCTACGGCCCATGGTCCAGGTGCGCCGGTTCGGCGGAAGCCGGCCGGGGACTAGCCGAAGAAGACCCCCACCTCCTCGTACAGCTCCGGATCGACCGTCTTCAGCTGGGCGGTGGCCTCGGCGATCGGGACGCGGACGATGTCGGTGCCGCGCAGGGCGACCATCTTGCCGAAGTCGCGGTCGTGGACGGCCTCGATGGCGTGCAGGCCGAAGCGGGTCGCGAGCCAGCGGTCGAAGGCGCTCGGGGTACCGCCGCGCTGGATGTGGCCGAGGACCGTGGTCCGTGCCTCCTTGCCGGTGCGCTTCTCGATCTCCTTGGCCAGCCACTCGCCCACGCCGGACAGCCGCACATGGCCGAAGGAGTCGAGTGTGCCGTCCTTGAGGACCACGTCGCCGTCCTTGGGCATGGCGCCCTCGGCGACGACCACGATGGGGGCGTACGACGCCTTGAAGCGTGAGGTCACCCAGGCGCATACCTGTTCGATGTCGAAGCGGCGCTCGGGGATGAGGATGACGTTGGCGCCGCCCGCCAGGCCGGAGTGGATGGCGATCCAGCCGGCGTGCCGGCCCATCACCTCGCAGACCAGGACCCGCATGTGCGACTCGGCGGTGGTGTGCAGCCGGTCGATCGCCTCCGTGGCGATGCCGACGGCGGTGTCGAAACCGAAGGTGTAGTCGGTGCCGGACAGGTCGTTGTCGATGGTCTTGGGTACGCCGACGCAGGGCACGTCATACGCGTCGGACAGCCGGGCGGCGACGCCGAGGGTGTCCTCGCCGCCGATCGCGATGAGGGCGCCGACGTCCAGCCGGGCGAGGTTCTCCTTGATCCGGCGGATGCCGTCCTCCTGCTGGAGGGGGTTGGTGCGCGAGGAACCGAGGATGGTGCCGCCGCGGGGCAGGATGCCGCGCACCGCGGGGATGTCGAGCCGTACCGTCGCACCTTCGAGGGGCCCTCGCCAGCCGTCCCGGAAGCCGACGAAGTCGTAGCCGTACTCCTGCACGCCCTTGCGGACGATGCCCCGGATGACGGCGTTGAGCCCGGGGCAGTCGCCGCCTCCGGTCAGTACTCCGACGCGCATGGAAGTGTTCCCTTCGCCGCGGTTGCCTGATGGGATCACGCTAGTAGTGATCCAGGTCACACAGGGATGGGCGGGAGTGACAATTCCATTGAAAGGTCCGGGAGTTGATCTACCCGGCCGGCGGTCTACTCGTCGTCGAGACCGCGCTCTATCGCGTACCGCACCAGCTCGACCCTGTTGTGCAGCTGGAGCTTGCCGAGGGTGTTCTGCACATGGTTCTGGACCGTGCGGTGGGAGATGACCAGGCGTTCGGCGATCTGCTTGTAGCTCAGCCCCTTGGCGACCAGCCGCAGCACCTCGGTCTCGCGGTCGGTGAGCTGCGGCGCCCCCGGCCGGCCGGTGTCCGGGGCGGGCACCGGCTCCGCGGCCAGCCGCCGGTACTCGCCGAGGACGAGCCCGGCCAGGCCGGGGGTGAAGACCGGGTCGCCGACGGCCGTACGGCGGACCGCGTCCACCAGTTCGTCCGTCGAGGCCGACTTCAGCAGATAGCCGGTCGCGCCCGACTTCACCGCCTCCAGGACGTCGGCGTGCTCCCCGCTCGCGGACAGCACCAGGACACGCAACGCCGGGTTGGCGCCGACGAGTTCCTTGCAGACCTGGACACCGGGCTTGGCCGGCAGGTTCAGGTCGAGCACCAGCACATCGGGGGTGACGGCCTGGGCGCGCCGCACGGCCTGCTCACCGTCCCCCGCGGTGGCGACCACGTCGAAGCCCGACTCGCCCAGGTCGCGGGCGACCGCGTCCCGCCACATCGGGTGGTCGTCGACCACCATGACCCTGATCGGGCCCGGCTTTCCCTCGCCGCTGTCCGTCATCACTTCTCCGCCTTCCCCCGTGAAGAGCGCGTTCTCTTCGGCTCCTTCGGTACCTTCAGTTCCACTTCCGTGCCCTGGCCCGGCACCGAGATCAGTTCGGCGCTCCCCCCGAGCTCGCGCAGCCGGCCCCGGATCGACAGGGCCACCCCCAGCCGGCCCTCGCCCTCGGCCTGTGCCAGCCGGCCCTCGGGGATGCCCGGGCCGTCGTCCCGGACGGTCACGATCACCTCACCCGGCTCGTCCTCGACGAGGATCCAGGCGCGCGCGTCCTCCCCGGCGTGCTCGCGGACGTTGTCCAGGGCGGCGCCGACCGCGGCGGCCAGTTCGCGTGCCGCCGCCGGGGGCAGCGGCACCGGGGCGCCCGGTTCGGCGAGGTTGACCCGCGCCGCCGCGTACGGGGCGAGCAGCGCCCGCAGGTCGACGGGGGCGCCGTCGTCGTCCGGCTCCTCGACCGCCCGTACGACGGCTCCCTCGGCCGCGTTCTCCGACGCGTGGGAGACGGGCACCAGGCCACCGGAGACCAGCGTGCGCAGCGCGACCTCCTGCTCGCCCGCCATCCGGCCCAGCTCGGCCGCCTCGCCGCCGAGGACCGCACCGCGCCGCTGCACCATCGCCAGCACCTGGAGCACGCCGTCGTGGATGTCCCGGGCGAGCCGCTCCCGCTCCCTCGTGGCGGCCTCGATCTCCAGGGCGCGGGCGAGGGTGCGCTCGGAGGCGCGGGCGACCTCGACGACGTAGCCGATGGCGATGGAGGCGACCCAGACGAGGATCACGTTGTGGATGGTGTCGCGGGCCGGGGTGCCGCGCTCGACGATGTTGGCGACCGCGACCGCGGAGGAGGCGACCGCCGCCCAGCGCCAGCCGCCCTTGATGGCGAAGGCCAGCACGGAGCCCGCGGTCCATATCGACGGCAGCGTCGGGCCGCCCGACTGGATGCGTTCGTGGGCGTCGGCGAGGGGGGTGAGCAGGATGCCGGTGAGCGCGATGGTGAGGTCGGCGGCGAGGAAGCGCTTGGTGCAGCTGGCCGCGTTGGCGACCTTGGGCAGGGTGGCCAGGGTCCAGACGAACAGGACGCAGTAGTACGCGACGGCGATCCAGGGGCGGTCGAAACCGTCGTAGGCGGTGGCGAAGAACGCGACCGCGTACAGCATGGTGAGCACCCGGTAGCCGGCGAGCGCACGCCACAGCGGCAGCTCGACCGACATCCTCATGACCCGCTCGCGTTTCGGCATCTCCCCCACCACCACCCCCGGCCCGGACCTCCCGGGCTAGGACTCCGCTCTGTCCTTGCCGGCCGCGTCGGCTGCTTCCCTCGCGGCCTTCTCGGCTTTCTCGGCCTTCTCTTTCTCGGCCTGTTCCTTGACGGCCTGCGCCAGCGCGGCCCTGGCCGCCTTCTCCGCTTCCTTGTCGGCCTTCGCCGCGTCCGCGATCTGCCGCTTGGCGGCGGTCGCGTAGATGTCGACGTACTCCTGGCCGGAAAGCTTCATGATCTCGTACATGACCTCGTCGGTCACCGCGCGCAGCACGAACCGGTCGTGCTCCATGCCCTGGTAGCGGCTGAAGTCCAGCGGTGCGCCGATGCGGATGCCCGGGCGCATCAGCTTGGGCATCACCTTTCCGGGCGGCTGGATCTTCTCCGTGTCGATCATGGCGACCGGGACGACCGGCGCGCCGCTGGCGAGCGCCACGCGCGCGAGGCCGCCGGGCTTGCCCCGGTAGAGGCGGCCGTCGGGCGAACGGGTGCCCTCCGGGTAGATCCCGAACAGCTCCCCGCGCTCCAGCACGTCGATACCGCTCTTCACGGCCGCCTCGCCCGCGCCGCGCCCGCCGGAGCGGTCCACCGGGAGCTGGCCGACGCCCTTGAAGAAGGCGGCCGTCATCCGGCCCTTCACTCCGGGCGTGGTGAAGTACTCGGCCTTCGCGATGAAGGTGACCTTGCGGTCAAGGACCGCGGGCAGGAAGAACGAGTCGGAGAACGACAGGTGGTTGCTCGCCAGGATGGCGGCGCCCTCGGCCGGAATGTTCTCAAGGCCCTCCACCCAGGGCCTGAAGGCGACCTTCAGTGGCCCTCCGATGGCGACCTTCATCGTGCCGTACAACAACCGAGTGCCTCCTGTGTCTGTCGCTCAGACCTTAACCCGGAGCACTGTCAAAGAGCCCGACGGCCCTGGTCGGTGTCAGTGCGGTCGCGTACGGTGAAGGACACCTGGACTCGTTCACGCCCTTCTCATGAACAGGAGACCGAAGGTGCCGGTCCTCCCTGGAGCCGAGCCGTTCCGCCATGAGGGCGGGGAAGCGGGGGTCCTCCTCTGCCACGGCTTCACCGGTTCGCCCCAGTCGCTGCGCCCGTGGGCGGAGTTTCTGGCCGAGCGCGGTCTGACCGTCTCGCTGCCGCTGCTGCCCGGCCACGGCACACGCTGGGAGGACATGCAGCTCACCGGCTGGCAGGACTGGTACGCCGAGGTCGACCGCGAGCTGCGCGCCCTGCGCGAGCGGTGCGCGCAGGTGTTCGTCTTCGGCCTGTCGATGGGCGGCGCGCTCGCACTGCGGCTGGCGGCGAAGCACGGTGACGCGGTCAGCGGAGTGGTGACCGTCAACCCCGCCAACAAGGTGCACGGCGTGGCCGCGCACGCCCTTCCGGTGGTCCGCCATCTGGTCCCCTCCACCAAGGGGATCGCCAGCGACATCGCCAAGGAGGGCAGCGTCGAACTCGGGTACGACCGGGTTCCGCTGCACGCCGCGCATTCCCTGCGGCGGTTCTTCCAGTTGGTCGACGGCGAACTTCCGCAGGTCACCCAGCCGTTGCTGGTGCTGCGCAGCACCCAGGACCATGTGGTGCCGGCCGCGGACTCCGCGCGCGTGCTGAGCCGGGTCTCGTCCACGGACGTACAGGAGATCGTGCTGGAACAGAGCTACCACGTCGCGACGTTGGACCACGAGGCGGACCGGATCTTCGAGGAGAGCTACGCGTTCATCGGCCGCCTCGCCCCCAACATCGGCAAGGAAGGGACGGCCGCACGTGGCTGAGCACGACTCCGATCGCGAGGACCGTGAGGAGCGCGAGGACCGCGAGCCGAGCGAGCAGAACGTCCCGTTCGACGAGGAGGCCGCCTGGGCGGCCATCGTCGCCGGGTACGGCGACGAGCCGAAGGACCCGCCGGGCGCCAAGCCCTTCAAGTCGGTAGAGGATCTGGCGCTGCTGGAGTCCGACACCAACGAGACCGACGACGGCGGCCCCAAGGAGACCAGAGGCGCCACGGAGGTCAAGGAGGTCACGGAGGAGAAGCCCGCGAAGCCGCTGGGCGGCTCCGTCGCCTTCGCCCCCGGCGTCGGCCCCCGGGACTACAGCGTGTCCGAGCCGGTCGAGGAGAGCCTCGACGAGGACGAGGACGACGACGAGGGCCACTTCGTCCCGCCGGAGCCGCCGCCGCTGCCCGCCGCCGACCCCACCGCGAAGTTCGCCTGGCTGGGGCTGCTCGGCGGGCCGGTCCTGCTCCTGCTGGCCGTGCTGCTCGGCTGGGAGATGACCTGGTGGCTCGCCACGCTCGGCATCGGCGGCTTCCTGGGCGGCTTCGCCACCCTGGTGATGCGGATGCGGACGGACGACGAGGACGGCGACGACCCGGGGCGGGGAGCCGTCGTCTAGCTCGCGGGGACTCTGAGGGCGGCCAGGACGGGGAGATGGTCCGTGGCCGCCCTCAGGTCTGTCTCCGTCACCCCGGGATGGTCCAGCGGCACCCCGCAGCCGAGCACCTCGACGCCCTTCGTGGCGAAGAGCGCGTCGATGCGCTGATGGGGGGTGGTGCGCGTCCAGGTGTGCTCACCGCCCCAGGGAGCGGCGGTACGGCAGTCCTGGAGGCCCTCGGCGAGCCGGCCGAAGGCGCGTCCGCCGGGCCGCTCGTTCAGGTCGCCGCCCGCGACGGCGTGCTCCACCCCCATCCCGGCGAGCCGGTCGAGGAGCATGCCGGACTGCTCGTACCTCTCGTCCTTCTGGAGGGAGAGGTGGCAGCTGAGGACGCCGACGCGGGCGCGGGCGAAGCGGACGACCGCGGTGGCGAAGCCGCGGCGGTGCCGGCCGGGGGTGAGGGGCAGCAGCACGTCCTCGGTGCGTTCGACGGTGGCCCTCATGGAACAGAGCAGGGCGGGTCCCGCCGCCGTGCCGCCGCCGGAGAGGACCACCTGGCCGGACGCGGCGGCGAGGCGGGCGAGCTTCTTGCGCCAGCGGAAGAAGCGGGGGGCTTCCTGGACGAGGACCAGATCCGGGGCGCAGGCGGTGATGACGCGGGCGAGGGCGTCGGTGTCGTCGCGCATCGAGCGGATGTTGTAGCTCAGGACGCGGATGACGGCGGAACCGTCGGGCTCGGTACGGGAATCGGGGAGCGGGGAGGGCGTCGGCATGGGGTCAATTTACGCCGGGAGCGGGGTGTGGCCGCCCGATGACTCGGGGCGCGAGGCTGTGCGCGACCGACGGTTCGTCGTGGCCTGTCGCGCCCACGCGGCAAAGCCGCATGTTTATACAGCCCGCGCCCCCAGGTGGGCCCGGTCGCCGCCCGCTTACATGATCGGGTCGGGCTCCCGCGCCAGGTCCGCCGCTCCGACCAGGCCCGCCTTGTTGCCGAGTTGGGCGGCGATGACGTCCGCGACCGGGCGCCAGTTGCCGCCCACCAGCCAGCGCTTGTAGGACTTGCGGATCGGGTCCAGGACCAGCTCGCCCTCGTCCGAGAGACCGCCGCCGACGATGAAGGCGGAGGGGTCGAAGAGGGAGGCCAGGTCCGCGAGACCGGCGCCGGCCCAGCGGGCGAGTTCGCGGTAGGAGTCGACGGCGACCAGGTCGCCCTGACGGGCGGCCATGGAGATGTGCTTGCCCTCGATGCCCTCGGGGGTACCGTCGCCGAGGCCGAGCAGGATGTCGGCGTTCTCGGGGGTGGCGTTGGCGCGCTGCTTGGCGTATCTCACGAGGGCGCGGCCGGAGGCGTACTGCTCCCAGCAGCCCTGGCTGCCGCAGCCGCACAGCAGTCCGTCGGGGACCATGCGGATGTGGCCGAACTCGGCGGCCACGCCGAAGTGGCCGCGGCGCAGCTTGTTGCCGATGATGATGCCGCCGCCCAGGCCGGTGCCGAGCGTGATGCAGATGACGTTGCGGTGGCCCTTGCCGGCGCCGAACTTGTACTCGCCCCATGCGGCCGCGTTGGCGTCGTTCTCGACGACGACCGGAAGGCCGACGCGGGCCTCGACCTTCTCCTTCAGCGGCTCCTGGCGCCAGTCGATGTTCGGCGCGAAGTACACCGTGGAGCGCTGGCGGTTGACGTAGCCGGCGGCTCCGATGCCCACGCCGACGATCTCGTGCCCGGCACGCGCGCCCTCCACGGCCGAGGAGATCGCGTCCACGATGCCCTCGGGCGTGCCCGGGGTCGGCACCTTGTGCGTCGAGAGGATGTTGCCTTCCTCGTCGACCACACCGGCCGCGATCTTCGTGCCGCCGATATCGACGCCGATGGTGAGTCCCATGAATCCCTCAGTTTCGGTCGAGCCCCGCTACGGCCAACCGTACCCGAGGGGGGCATCAGTCCAAGTCGATGCGTTCACCGGGACCGGGCTCGTCTCCCCGGTCGCCGCGGTGGCCGTCCGGGTCGTGCGGACCGGCCTGGCGGGTCGTCCAGCGCTGTTCCTGGGCCTCGACGGCCGAGCGGTAGGCGGCGAGCAGTTCGCCGCCCGCGGCGGCCAGGTGGTCGAAGACGTCCGGGTTGCGCTCGATGACCGGTTCGACGGCCGCCCTGGCCTGCTGCACGACCTGCTTGACCACCTGCTGGGCGGCGGGTCCGGCGACCGCGCCGAGCAGCGGCGACTGGAGGCCGGACAGCTTGTCCGTGACGGTGTCCACGAGCTTGCGCAGTTCTTCGGCGGCGGAGACCGGAGGCCGGCCGTACTCCGCGTGGCGGCGGGCCTTCTCGGCCGCGAGGTCCTCGGCGCACGCCGTCGCCCACGCGTCGGCGTCGGTCGCCCGCACCTCGTCGACAGCCTCGCGCCCGGCGGGGTCGGACGGGGGGAGCTCTTCGCTCATGACGGACTCCTGACTACGGTTCGTCCCTACGACGTTACCCGAACGGGCGTACACGGTTCACCGGGTCTGCGGCCAGAGATCCGGGTCGGGCACGAACCGGATCCGCAGCTCGCCCTCCCGCAGGGCGGCGCCGTCGACGGAGCAGCGGCGCAGGACGGACGGCAGCGGGACGATCCGGCGGAACGGGCCCACGCTGACGACGAGTTCGTCGCCGCGCCGGATCAGGTCCAGTTCGTCGCGTATCGCGCCCGGCAGCGGGATGTGCCAGACGTAGACCCGGCCGCCGTCGGCGTCGGGCTGCTCGTCGGTGACGGACCACTCGACGGTGACGGCACCGGTCCCGGCCCCGGGGGCGGCGAGGGCGGACAGGTCGTCGGCGCCGCGCGGGTCCCGGCCGAGGTGGGCGAGCGCCCGGACGTCGTGGGACTCCTGCCACTCCGCGAGGGTCTTGCGCTGCTGGGCGACGGACCCGGCGAGCCAGCCGTCCCCGGCGGCCTCCGGCAGGACCCGGTTCGCGACCAGGACGTCGGGGCGCAGGCCGCGCAGGGCCAGGCCGAGGCCGGCGGTGCGGACGGCGTCGGCGCCGGCCGGGGAGGGCTCGGCGACCAGCCGTACGACGGTGTTCCGGTCGGCGAGGACCGCGTCGACGGCGGCGAGTTCGACGTCCCAGCGGGCGGCGGTCTCGTACAGCCACTGCGCCGGCATCGGGATGCCGGCCAGCCGGCCGAGGACCGGGCGCAGGGCGCGGGCCGCCTGGCGTTCGGGCGGGAGCAGGCGGCGCAGATAGCGGCGCAGTTCCTCGGGGAGGGCGAGCAGGGCGAGGGTCTGCGGGATGGGCGGCAGGTCGACGACGAGCAGGTCGTGTGCCTCGGCGAGGGCCGCGTCCCGCAGCGCGCGCAGCAGGGTGAGCTCCTCGGCGCCGGGGAGGGGCGTGACCTCTTCGGGGTCCAGGCGGGAGGCGCCGAGCAGGTCGAGGACGGAGGAGGCGCGGTCCTGGAAGGCGGCCAGGTCGTCACGGAATCCGGCGGTGGCGTCGGGGCGCCACGCGGTGAGGTTCTCAGCGACCCGCACCGGCGCGGGGCCGGTCGGGGTGGAGAGCACCGCGCCGAGGGTGTCGGCGCGGTCGGCACTGAGGACGAGGGTGCGGGTGCCCGCCCGGGCGGCGGCGAGTGCGGTGGCGGCGGCGACCGTCGTACGACCGCTGCCGCCGGGGCCCGTGATCAGGATGGTGCGCATGGAGGTGAACGCTACCTCCGCGTACCGGCGCTCCTCGCCGCGGCGGGGAGCGGCGCCCGGCCCCGGCTCCCCCGCCCGCTCCTACGACCGCACCCGCGCCTGTCCGGTGCCGGTGCCTACTTCTCGCCCGACTCCACCCGCTTCTTCAGCCCGGCCAGCGCCCGGTCGATGATGACCTTCTCCGCCTTGCGCTTGATCATGCCGAGCATCGGGATCTTGACGTCGACGGTGAGCAGGTACGTCACCTCGGTCGCGCCGGAGCCCGCCGGCTTGAGGAGGTACGAGCCGTCGAGGGAGCGCAGCATCTGGGACTTCACCAGGGTCCAGGAGACCTCGTTGGCGCCGGTCCAGGTGTAGCCGAGGACCTGGTCGTCCTTGATCGCCCCGGCGTCCATGACCAGGCGGACCTGTTCGGCGCGCCCCTGGCCGTCGGTCGCCAGGACCTCGGCCTCCTTCACCTCTCCGGTCCAGTCCGGGTAGCGGGCGAAGTCGGCGATCACCGCCATGACGTCGGCCGGTGCCGCCTCGATCGTGATGCTCGAACTGGTGTGTTCCGCCATCGCCGTGGCTCCTCCAGGTGCGGGCCGGTAGGGAGTGCCGCCGTGCACAACCCTGCGCACGTGTGTGCAGCGTGAAGGCTACCGCGCAGGCGACCGGCCGACTTCACCGGGAACCGCTCACCATTCCAGCGCCCAGGGCCGGCCCGTGCCCGCGAAGTGCCCCACGTTGACGCACTCGGTCGCGCCGATCCGCATCCGCCGGACCAGTGGCTGGTGGACGTGGCCGAACAGCGCGTACCGGGGGCGGGTACGGCGGATCGCGTCCAGGAGTGCCGGGCTGCCCCGCTCGAAGCGGCGCGCGACGGTGTCGTAGACCAGCTCGGGCACCTCCGGCGGGATGTGTGTGCACAGGACGTCGACCTCGCCGACCGCCTCGATCTTGGCCGCGTACTCCTCGTCGCTGATCTCGTACGGCGTGCGCATCGGGGTCCTGAGGCCGCCGCCGACGAAGCCGAAGACCCGGCCGCCGATCTCGACGCGCTCGCCGTCCAGCACGGTCGTGCCGGGTCCGGCGTACTCCGGCCACAGGGCAGGCATGTCGACATTGCCGTAGGTCGCGTACGTCGGGGACGGGAACGCCGCGAACAGCTCGGCGTACTGCTTGCGGACCGCCTGCTCGATCACGTCGGCCCGCCTCTCGCCGACCCCCGCCCACAGCCGGGCGCCGAACTCGCGTGCCTCCTCGAAGCGGCGGGCGGTGCGCAGTTCGACGATGCGGTCGGCGTTCTCCACGCCGAAGAGGTCGGGGAAGATGCCGCGCGCGTGGTCGTGGTAGTCGAGGAAGAGGACGAGGTCACCCAGGCAGATCAGGGCGTCCGCGCCCTCTCCGGCCGCGGCCAGGGCACGGGCGTTGCCGTGCACGTCACTGACCACGTGAACGCGTGTCCTCCGGTTACCGACTGGTGTGGGTGCCATGACGATCAAGGGTAAGCGTGTGCGGCATACGTGAACAGTGGCGACCGCACGCCCGGTTACTGGCCAGTCAATTAGTAGGTGGACTACTGTGCGGCAAAGGAAACCCCATCTGTGTGACGCGGCGAACATCTCGCCGGGACCCCCTGTCGTAGAGGCCATACCGGCGGGTAACGTCCGGTCGGTCCAGTCGTGCTCAGGATTTCAACCACCGGGCCCCACGGCCCGGAGGGGAAGCTCTGAGCACCTGCCCGAGCCGTGGACCGCACCGTCGCATCACACAACGTCGTGGCGCCGGCGCCCTATGAGGAGCAGCAGTCTTGCGCGAGTTCAGCCTTCCGGCTTTGTACGAGGTCCCTGCGGACGGCAATCTCACCGACATCGTCCGGAGAAACGCCGCGCAGCATCCTGATGTCGCCGTGATCGCCCGCAAGGTCGGCGGTGCCTGGCAGGACGTCACGGCGACCGCCTTCCAGGCCGAGGTGCACGCGGCTGCCAAGGGGCTCATCGCCGCCGGCGTCGAGCCCGGCGACCGGGTCGCCCTGATGTCCCGCACGCGGTACGAGTGGACGCTCCTCGACTTCGCGATCTGGAGCGCGGGCGCGGTCACCGTGCCGGTGTACGAGACCAGCTCGCCGGAGCAGGTCCAGTGGATCCTCGGCGACTCGGGCGCCACCGCCTGCATCGTCGAGCTCGACGGCCACACGGCCGCCGTCGAGTCGGTGCGTGACTCCCTGCCCGCCCTCAAGCACATCTGGCAGATCGACGCCGGTGGCGTGGACGAGCTGGGGCGCCTCGGCCAGGACGTCGCCGACGAGACGGTCGAGGAGCGCAGCTCGCTCTCCAGGGCCGACGACCCGGCGACCATCGTGTACACGAGCGGCACCACGGGCCGGCCCAAGGGCTGTGTGCTGACCCACCGCAGTTTCTTCGCCGAGTGCGGGAACATCGTGGAGCGGCTGCGCCCCCTGTTCCGTACGGGCGAGTGCTCGGTGCTGCTCTTCCTGCCGCTCGCGCACGTCTTCGGCCGGCTGGTGCAGATCGCGCCGATGATGGCGCCGATCAAGCTGGGCACCGTCCCGGACATCAAGGACCTCACCGACGAGCTGGCCGCGTTCCGGCCGACGCTGATCCTCGGTGTGCCGCGCGTCTTCGAGAAGGTCTACAACTCGGCGCGCGCCAAGGCGCAGGCGGACGGCAAGGGCAAGATCTTCGACAAGGCCGCGGACACCGCGATCGCGTACAGCAAGGCGCTGGACACGCCCTCGGGCCCGTCCCTCGGTCTGAAGATCAAACACCGGACCTTCGACAAGCTCGTCTACAGCAAGCTGCGCGCGGTCCTCGGCGGCAAGGGCGAGTACGCGATCTCCGGCGGCGCCCCGCTGGGCGAGCGCCTCGGGCACTTCTTCCGCGGTATCGGCTTCACGGTCCTGGAGGGCTACGGCCTGACCGAGTCCTGTGCCGCGACCGCGTTCAACCCCTGGGACCGGCAGAAGATCGGCACGGTCGGCCAGCCGCTGCCCGGCTCGGTGGTCCGGATCGCGGACGACGGCGAGGTGCTGCTGCACGGCGAGCACCTGTTCAAGGAGTACTGGAACAACCCGGGCGCGACCGCCGAGGCGCTGGCCGACGGCTGGTTCCACACCGGTGACATCGGCACCCTCGACGAGGACGGCTATCTCCGGATCACCGGCCGTAAGAAGGAGATCATCGTCACCGCGGGCGGCAAGAACGTCGCCCCGGCCGTGATCGAGGACCGGATCCGCGCGCACGCGCTGGTCGCGGAGTGCATGGTGGTCGGCGACGGGCGGCCCTTCGTGGGCGCGCTGATCACCGTCGACGACGAGTTCCTGGGCCGCTGGGCCGCCGAGCACGGCAAGCCGGCGGGTGCCACCGCGGCGTCGCTGCGTGAGGACGCGGACCTGCTGGCCGCCGTCCAGTCGGCAATCGACGACGGCAACGCCGCGGTGTCGAAGGCGGAATCGGTGCGGAAGTTCCGCATTCTGTCCTCCCAGTTCACGGAGGAGTCGGGCCACCTCACGCCGTCCCTGAAGCTCAAGCGCAATGTGGTGGCGAAGGACTACGCGTCCGAGATCGAGGCCATCTACCAGAAGTAGCGGTCCCCCTTCCCACGAAGCCTCATGGCGCGGTGTCCTCGGCGAGGACCCGCGCCATCGTGCGTTCGGCGAGCGCGGTGATCGTCACGAACGGGTTCACGCCGATGGAGCCGGGCACGAGCGAGCCGTCGGTGACGTACAGCTTCGAATACCCCTTCACCCGGCCGTAGTTGTCGGTCGCCTTCCCCAGCACGCAGCCGCCCAGCGGGTGGTACGTGAAGTTGTCGGCGAAGACCTTGTTGGAGGAGCCGAACAGGTCGTAGCGGTAGATGGTCGAGTTGGCCGCGTTGATCCGGTCGAACAGCTTCTTGGCCATGGCGACGGAGACCGCGCTGTGGGCGGCGGTCCAGCCGAGTTTCACGCCTCCGGTACCGCTGTCGTAGGAGAACGTGGCGCGGGAGGGGTTCTTGGTGATCGCCAGATAGAGGCTGACCCAGTGCTCCAGGCCCGTCGGCAGCGGGGCGATCTCCGCGAAGACGGGATTGGCGGTGTTGGCCCAGTCGTCGATGCCCATGACCGGCATGGTCGACTGGTTGGCCCCGACGGTGTCCCACAGGTGGTTGGCGCGGCCGAGCATCACGTTTCCGTTGGTGCCCCAGCCGGCGCCGACGCTCGCGTCGAGGGCGGGCAGGGCGCCCGTCTCCCGGGCGCGGACGAGGAGTTCGGTGGTGCCGACGCTGCCGCCGCCGAGGAAGAGGTACGTGCAGCCGTACTGCTTGGTCTCGACGACCGTGCCGGTGGTGTCGATGCGGTCGGTGGTCAGGACGTACGTCCCGTCGGCGGCCCGGCTGACGGTCCGCACCCGCTCCATGGTCTGGATGGTGACGTTCCCGGTGCCGAGCGCGGCGGCGAGGTAGGTCTTGTCGAGGCTCTTCTTGCCGTGGTTGTTGCCGTAGATGACCTCCTGGCCGAGGGCGGACTTGGTGGCGGTGCCGGCGGCCTCGCGCTGCATGTAGCCGAAGTCGTAGACGCTGGGTACGAACGTGGTCTTCAGGCCGGTGTTGGCGGCGTGCTTCCGGGAGATCCGGCTGAACCGGTACCACTCGGTCGACTCGAACCAGGCGGGGTCGACGCTGTTGACGCCGAGCATGGTGCGGGCACGCGGGAAGTACGTGCTGTACATCTCGGTGGTGTCGACGGTCGGGAACTGTTCGGCGAAGTAGGACTGGAGCGGGGTGACCGCCATCGAGCCGTTGACCAGGGAGCCGCCGCCGACCCCGCGGCCCACGAAGACGGACATGTCGGCGAAGTGCAGTCGGTCCAGGACTCCGGGGTAGGGGCTGATGTCCTTGTTGACGACGTCCAGCCACAGGAAGGTGGCGAGCGGCGCCTCGGTGCGGGTCCTGAACCACATGGAGCGCTGGTCGGGGTTGGCGGTGTTGCAGAAGATCTTGCCGTCCGAGCCGGGGGTGTTCCAGGCCCGGCCCATTTCGAGGACGAGGGTGCGGATGCCCGCCTGGCCGAGCCGGAGCGCGGCGACGGCACCGCCGTAGCCCGAACCGACCACGATGGCGGGGGCGTTGTCGACGGCGGCGGGCTCGGCGCCCGTGGCCGTCTGGAGACCGATGCGGGTGAGACCGGACGCGGCGGCGGTCTGCAGGGCCACCATGCCCAATATGTGACGTCTCGTCAGCTGACGCTGCATCAGTTTTGCTGTCATGTGCGCAGCATGTGCGGATTTCTCGGTTCAGACCAGACCTACCGCCCGGTTCAGAGCAGCGTTTTGAGTTTCTCCGCCAGCAGGTCCCAGCGCCACTTCTCCTCGACCCAGGCCCGGCCGCGCTCCCCCATGTCGCGCCGCAGCTCGGCGTCCTGGAGCAGGACGAGGATCCGGTCGGCGGCCTCCTCGGCCGAGCCGCCCCGCACGACCCAGCCGGTCTCCCCGTCGAGGACGGCGTCCGGGGCGCCTCCGGAGTCGCCGGCGACGACGGGCAGCCCGGTCGCGGAGGCCTCCAGGTAGACGATCCCGAGCCCCTCGACGTCGAGCCCGCCGCGCCGGGTCCGGCAGGGCATGGCGAACACGTCACCGGCGCCGTAGTGCGCGGGCAGCTCCGGCCAGGGCACCGCGCCGGTGAAGCGGACGGAGTCGGCGACCCGGGTCTCCCGCGCCAGCTTGCGCAGTTCCCTCTCGTACGGGCCGCCGCCCACGACCAGCAGCACGGCGTCCGGCTCGACGGCCAGGATCCTGGGCATCGCCAGGATCAGCGTGTCCTGCCCCTTGCGCGGCACCAGCCGCGAGACGCACACGATCACCGGCCGCTCGGTCAGCCCGAGCCGCGCCCGGACCTCGGCGCCGCCCGAGCCGGGATGGAAGGTCCCCTCGTCGACGCCGGGCGGCAGTTGGACCATCCGGGACGCCGCGTCCGGGGTCAGCGCGGCGGCGATCCGCGAGCGCGTGTACTCGCCGAGGTAGGTGAGGGTGTCGGTGGACTCCCCGATCCGGCGCAGCAGTTGCCGCGCGGCGGGCAGCTGGGCCCATCCGGCCTCGTGCCCGTGGGTCGTGGCCACCAGCCGCTCGGCGCCCGCCTTCCGCAGCGCCGGCGCCATCAGCCCGAGCGGCGCCGCGGCCCCGAACCACACCGAACCGCAGCCGTGCTCGCGCAGCAGCCGGGCGGCCCGCCGGGTCACCGCGGGTGTCGGCAGCAGCATGGTCGTCGCGTCCCGTACGACGGTGAAGGGCTGCTCGGCGTCGAAGGCGGCGGTGGCCTCGGCGCCCTCCCGGCCGCGCTTCCACGTGGAGGCGTAGACGACGACCTGCTCCGGGTCGAGCCGCAGCGCCATGTTGTGCAGGAACGCCTGGATGCCACCGGGCCGGGGCGGGAAGTCGTTCGTGACGATCAGGGTCTTGTGCATCGCCGCAGACCCTATCGAACCGCCTGCTCACAGCGGGGCTCGGCGGTGTTTATGGCACGCTCACAGGAGGGGACGACATCATGTTCCCCTCTTTTGTGTCTGCGGAAATCGAACGGGCAGGGGATCACGTGGAGACGACGGGTACGCGGCGGTCGCTGACGTGGCTGCTCCCGACCTGGGGCGTGACCAGGCTGCTGCTGTTGCTCTTCGTCTTCAAGGTGTACGTCTTCCCGGGCCCGGACGTCACCAGTGACGTGTCGGTGATCTACCAGGGCTGGTACGACGTGCTGCGCACCGGCACGTTCCCGCTGGACGACGTGACCTGGCAGTACCCGCCCGCAGCGGCCCTCCCGATCCTCGCCCCCGGCCTGCTGCCCTTCCTGGACTACGCGTCCGCCTTCTTCGTCCTCGCCTTCCTCGCCGACCTGGTCGCGCTGGGGCTGCTGCTGTACGCGGGCCGGCGTCCGGGACGGCGGCTGCGGGGAGCGTGGGTGTGGGTGATCGGCGTACCGCTGCTCGGCCCCACCGTCTACGCCCGCTACGACGTGATGGTCACCGCGGTCGCGGTCGCCTCCCTCCTCGCGGGCGCCCGGCATCCACGGCTGATGGGTGCCCTCGCGGGCTTCGGGGCGATGCTGAAGGTCTGGCCGGCGCTGGTGCTCCTCGGGGTCCGGGGGCGCGGCGCCTGGGCGTGGGCGGTGGGGACCGTCGCCGGGCTGGCCGCGCTGTTCGCCGTGACGATGCCCGGCGCCTTCGCCTTCCTGACCTTCCAGCGCGACCGGGGCACCGAGGTGGAGTCGCTGGGCTCGCTGGTCTTCCACGTGGCCCGGCACCACGGCTGGGACGGCCAGGTGCTGCTGAACTACGGCTCGGTCGAGTTCCTCGGCCCGTGGGTGTCGGACGTGAGCACGGCCGCGCTGGGCCTGACCGGCGTGGCGTTCGGCTGGCTGCTGCTGTGGCGGCTGATGGCCACCCGGTTCGAGGCGCACACGGCGGCCGACGCGGCCTTCGTGGCGGTGCTGATGTTCACCGTGACCAGCCGGGTGATCAGCCCGCAGTACATGGTGTGGCTGGTCGGGGTGGCGGCGGTCTGTCTGTGCTTCCGGGCCAGCCGGATGGGCGTGCCGGCCGGCCTGGTGCTGGTGGCGTGCTTCGTGACGGTCCTGGAGTTCCCGCTCTGGTTCGGCGACGTCGTGGCGAGCACCCCGCTCGGCGTCACCCTGCTGGCCGTCCGCAACGGCCTGCTGGTCGTCGCGGCCGTCCTCGGCGCCCGTGCGCTGTGGCGCGCCACGGTGCCGGGGCCCGTCCCGGCCGAGGTGCCCGATCAGGCCGCCCGCGCCAAGGAGACGTCGGCCTCCTGACGCCGGGCCCCGCGCAGCAGGAAGGGCACCGCCCCGCACTGCACCGCCATGGCCGCCGCCAGCGCCAGGCACACCCCCGGCAGCCCGAGGCCCGTCAGGCCGTACGCCAGGGGCAGCTGGACCGCCGTGCCGAGCACCGTCACCCGGAGCAGCGCCGGCGCTCCCCCGCTGCCCTCGAAGACCCCGCCGACCGCGATGAAGCAGGCCATCAGCAGCAGGTAGGGGCCCACGCAGCGCAGGAACAGCGTGCCGTCGTGGGCGACGGCGGGCCCGGCGCCGAAGGCGGTCATGATCCAGGGGGCCGTCACCGCCAGCAGGACGGCCGCCGCCAGCCCCACGGCCCCCGACAGCAGCACGGCCTGCCGTCCGATCTCCCGGCGCGCGTCCCGCCCGGCGCCCGTGGTGTGCGCGGTGTGGATGGAGGCGGCCTGCCGAATGGCGTAGAAGGCCATGGTGGCGACGTACATGACCTTGTACGCGATCGTGTAGGCGGCGACCGCCGTCACCCCGAGCCGGGCCACGATCGCGACCAGCGCGAGCGCCCCGGTCTGCCGCACGGTGAAGTCGGCGGACATCGGCAGCCCGGTCCGCAGCGTCCGCCGTGCCGCCCTGCGGGTGCCCTCCGTGGGCCGGGTGCCCGCGCACTCCCGCAGCAGTGTGTTCCGGCGCAGGGCGAGCAGGCCCGCCCCCAGCGCCAGGGACCGGCACAGCACGGTGGAGACGGCGGCGCCACGGACGCCGTAGCGGTGGACGAGGAACGGGTCGCAGACCAGGATCAGGCCGTTGGTGAGGAGGGCGAGCCGCATCGGGGTCCTCGTGTCGCCGGTGCCCTTGAGGATGCCGTCGACGAGGTTCTGGGCGAAGAAGACGGCGATGCCCGGCATAGAGATCGCGAGGTAGGCCACCGCGAGCGACAGGGCGGCACCCTCGCCCAGCACCAGCCGGGACAGCGGCTCCCGCAGCAGCAGCCCGCCCGCCACGACCACCGGCGTGACCAGCGCGCACAGCGCCCAGCCGCCGCGCACCGCCGCCCGCACCGCACCCGGATCCCGGGCACCCCTGGCCCGCGCGACCAGCACGGTCGTACCGGATCCGAAGACCAGGGCGACACCGAGCAGCACGTTCTCGGTGTTGGTCGCCACCGCGACGGCGGCGACGGCGGGGCCACCGAGCCGGGCCACCCAGAGGGTGTTGATGATTCCGGCGGCCACCGAGGCCAGCAGCCCGAAGTAGACGGGATGGGCGAGCGAGACGAGCTGCCTGCGGTCGGCGTTCACCGGAGTTCCCCCTCTTATCGAGCTACCTCTAAACGAGGTAGCTCGATAAGAGGTAACATACGGGCACGACACCCGCAAGGAGGAACCGGTGCTGGAGCTGTCGATCCTGGGCTTCCTGGCCGAACAACCGCTGCACGGCTACGAGTTGAAGGAACGCATCAAGGCGCTCAGCGGCCATGTCCGCCCGGTCAGCGACGGCGCCCTCTACCCGGCGATCACCCGCCTGGTGACCGCGGGCCGACTGGACCAGCACACCGAGCCGGGCACCAGCGCGGTCCCGCGCCGGACGCTGTCCCTGACCGACGAGGGCCGGGCGGATCTGCTGGAGCGCCTGCGGCACCCGAAGCCGGTGGAGATCAGCGACCAGGTGCGCTTCAACACGCTCCTGGCGTTCCTGCGGCACCTGCCCGACCGCGGGGAGCAGGCCGCGGTGCTGCGCCGCCGGCTGGACTTCCTGGAGACGCCCGTGAGCTTCTTCTACGAGGAGGGCAGACCGGTCCGGGCGGAGGAGTCCGGCGACCTGTTCCGGGAGGGCATGCTGCGGGTGGCGCGGGCGACCGGCCGGGCCGAGCGGGCGTGGCTCAAGGAAGCCGTCGCGCGGCTGACCGAGGAGGACGCGGCCCGGCCCGATCAGCCCAGCTGATCCCGCAGATAGTCCCGCCACCACACGGTGAACTCCCCCGGTGTCGTGTCGAGCACCTTCTTCATCGCGTCCTCGACTGCCCCGGGCCGCTTCTCGTGCGTTCCCACGGCCCGGTAGAACTCCCCGAGCCGCGCCTCGCCCCAGCGCTCGGCGATCATCCGGCAGGCCATCCAGCCGCTCTCGTAGGCCCGTGCCAGGCCGGTCGCGTCGCCGCTGAAGCCGAAGTCCCGGTCGGACGGCAGCGCGGCCGGCACCCTGCCCTCGGTCACGGCGTCCCACAGCTCGGGCGCGGCCTGCACCGGCGTACGCCCGCTGCCGCGGTAGCCGATCCAGTCGGCGTACCCCTCGGACAGCCACAGGGGGGTCGCGGGGGTGGTGTGGGCGCGGGTGGCGACATGGGTGGTCTCGTGGGTGAGGACGACCTGCTTGCCGACGGCGCCGAGGACGCCGTACGCGTCGGGGTTGACGATGATCCGGTCCGCGGGTGCCCGGGCCGGCGCGCCCGTCTCGCCGGTGGTGACCGCCGCGATCCCCCGGTAGGAGGAGGCGGGCGAGGCCAGCAGTCCCGCCATGCCCTCCAGCGACCTCGGTACGAGCACGACGACGTGCCGGGGCCAGTCGGTGCCCCAGGCGTCCGACACGGCCGGTACCGCGCGGTCCGCGAGATCGGCGTAGGAGTGCAAGGCCTCCCCGGACTGTCCGACCCCGAGGACGAGGCTGTGCGCACCGCGGACGGCCATCACCTCGCCCTGGTCCCACAGCTGGTCGGCGGACTTCTCCGCGGGCCGCTCGGCGTCCACGTACCACCGGCCGCCCGCGTCCAGACTCAGGCGCAGGGTGCGGGCGACGGTGACCGGGGCCCGGTCGTAGCCCTGGACGCGGTAGCCGAGTTCCGCCTCGGCGGTGGCGGTGTCACCGGTGCGGTGCAGGGCGGTGAGGCGGTAGGACCAGTCGGCGAGCGGGACGGCGGTGAGGTTCTCGAACCAGCTCAGCGCGCCCGTCCGGGTGAACGCCGCCCGGTCGCGGTCCAGGACCGCGGTCGCCCGCCGGTCCAGGACCCGCTGCACATCGGCCCGCGCGCTGTCGGTGGCGGACCTCCCGCCGCAGCCGGCCAGCAGGGCGAGCAGCCCTGCGAGCAGCAGGCACAACGCCACGGCCCCGCGTCCCGACGCCCGCCCTCGACCAGCCACGTTCCCGATCGTACGGTGACCGCGGCCGACCGGTCAGACCCTCGTGACGGTCGCGCCCGGGATCATGCCCACCGGGTCGTAGCGCACCGGCGCGCCCGGGTAGGGCGCGTGGATGACCTGACCGTTGCCCATGTACATCGCCACGTGGCTGGCGTCGGCCCGGTAGGTGACCAGGTCGCCGGGCCGCGCCTGGGAGAGCGGCACCTGTTGGCCGGCGTAGCGCTGGCCCTGCGAGGTGCGCGGGAGGGAGACGCCGGCCTGCGCGTACGACCACTGCATCAGGCCCGAACAGTCGAAGCCGGAGGGGCCGTTGGCGCCCCAGACGTACGGCTTGCCGAGCGCGGAGCGGGCGGCGGCGATCGCGGCGGCCGCACGGGGCGACCCCGGGGCCGCGTCGCCGAGGTCGGGCAGGGCCTCGCGGCCGGAGCGGGAGGACCGGTCGTAGGCGTCGCGCTCGTCGGACGGCAGGGAGTTGAGCAGTTCGCGCGCCTTGGCGAGCTTCTTCTCGACGGTCCGCTTGTGGGAGGCGACGGCCTTGCGGCTCTTCTCCAGTTCGCCGAGTTTGCCGCTCGCCTCGGAGCGCTCCTGGGCGAGTTCGCGCATGGCTTCCTGGAGGTCCTTGAGCTCGCCCGCCTGGTGCGAGGTGATGCGGTCGAGGACGGCGGCCTTGGCGAGGTAGTCGTCCGGGTCGTCGGAGAACAGCAGCGCGAGGGAGGGGTCGAGACCGCCGGAGCGGTACTGGGCGCCGGCGAGCGACCCGAGCGTCTCCCGCATGCGGTTGATGCGCTCCTGCTGGCGGGCGATCCCGTCCTGCGCGGTGGCGACCTCCTCGCGCAGGTCGTCGGCGCGCTCGTCGGCCTTGTTGAAGGCCTCGGTCGCCTGCTCGGCCTCTTCGTAGAGGCGGTCCACCTCCGCGCGGGTGTTGTCGTGCGGTGCGGCGACGGCCGAAGTGGCAGGGAGGACGCCGAGCGCCGCGGCGGCGGCTGACATGACGCAGAGCGCTGTACTGGCGCCCCGGTCGAACCCGGACGGTGCAAGTCGGCGATGGGACCCCACGGGAAGCCGCACTCCTTCCGCTGGCGGACAGGGAAACGCGGCAGACAGTAGCCCCGTGGAGGGGGCCCCACCAAAGACCTTCGTGGGCACACACAGTGACGCCCCGCCCTAGACGCAGGTCATGGGCGGGGCGCGGGGTCAGTTCACGTTGCCGGGATTCGCCCGAACGGGCGGCGCGGCGTCCCGATCCTGATCGTGATCGGATCCGTGGTGAACCGGATCAGCGGCGGATCAGATCCGGACGCCGAACTGGTACGGCATGTTGTTGATCGACTCGTAGCGGACCACCGCGCCGCTGCGCGGGGCGTGCAGCACCTGGCCGTTGCCCGCGTAGAAGCCGACGTGGTGCTGGTCGCCGTAGAAGATGACCAGGTCGCCGACCCTGAGGTCGCTCTGGGAGGAGATGCGCGTACCGGCGTTGGCCTGGGCCTGCGAGGTGCGCGGGATGGAGACGCCGGCCTGGGCGTAGGCCCAGGAGGTCAGACCCGAGCAGTCGTAGGAGGCGGTGCCGGTGGCGCCGTAGACGTACGGCTTGCCGATCTGGCTCTGGGCGGCCTGGAAGGCGGCCATCGCCCGGCCGGAGCCGGCGGTGGCGTTGCCGAGGTCCACCCGGCTGGCGGAGGAACGACTGGCGCGGGCGTCCTCGGCGGCGATGGCGGCCTTCTCGGCGGCCGTCAGCGTGTTCAGGACCTGTCGCGCCTCGGCGAGCTTGCTCTGGACTTCCTTCTTCTTCTTGCCCAGTTCGGTGCGGGTGCTCGCGAGGTCCTTGAGCTTCTCGGAGGCCTCGGAGCGGTCCTGGGCGAGCTCGCGCTGCTTGTCCTGGATCTTCTTCAGCGCCTCGACCTGCTGAGCGCTCAGCTGGTCCATCGCGGACGCCTTGTCCAGGTAGTCGTCCGGGTCGGCGGACAGGAACAGCTGGACCGAGGGATCGACGCTGCCCGTGCGGTACTGGGCGGCTGCCGCCAGGCCTATGGAGTCACGGAGCTCGTTGAGCTCCTCCTGGCCGCGGGCGACGTTGTCCTGGATCGTGGAGATCTCCTTCTGGAGCTTCTCCTGCTTCTCCTTCGCCCCGTTGAACTTCTCGGTGGCCTGTTCGGCCTCCTCGTAGAGCTTGTCGACCTTGGTCTTGACCTCGTCCTTGCTCGGCTTCTCGCTCGGCGCCGCATTGGCAGCCTGGGAGCTGAGGGCGACCGCAGCGGCGGCTGCGGTGGTCAGCACGGTCACACGTGCACGACTCGGTTGCTTGGGTCGACGGTGGGACGCCACGGAGGTGAACTCCTTCTTTTGAGTGATCACCCGCTCGGAGGTTCGAGCCCAGACCCTAGTGACCCTCCCGTGATCAGTTCAAATCCTCACGCGAAAAATCTCGTCACACCCTGCATTCTTTACACTCAACTCACCTGCAGTGACGCCCGATTGACCCTACGTTGCGTGACAGTCCCGTCAATTCGGGCATTAAACCTCTCCGTTGGCCTTTTCAGGACAGGCGCTTGAGAAGCATCGCGGAAGCCACCGGGCGCGCCCCCGTCCGGGCCACCCCGTCGGCGACCTCGCGGTCGGTGGAGGCGACGATGACCGGGCGCCCCGGCGGCTCCGCGCGCACCAGCTGACGGATCAACTCGTCCGCGGTGACGCCCGGCTTGGAGAACAGCACCCGCACCCCGCGCGGCGGCGCCAGGAGCACCGGCGCGGCCAGCTCGGCCCCGTCGAAGACACAGGTCACCTCGGCGCCGGTCTGCGCGGCGAGCTGCGAGAGCTGCCCGAGCAGCCGCAACCGCTGCTTCTCCAGGGGCATCTGGGGATAGCCGGTCTTGGTCACGTTGTAGCCGTCGACGACCAGGTGGGCCTGCGGCAGCGCGAGGAGCTGGTCGAGGATCGCGGGGTCATTTTCGGACAGCGCCCGCGCGGCGATGTCCTTCGGGGTCATCCGCCCCGGTTCGACCGCGTCCACGGTCTCGGCCGGCCGCACGGACACCGGAGGCAGCGCGAGCTCCCGGCGCAGCCCCTGGGTCGCGTCCAGCAGGGTGTCGAGGAGCAGCCGGACCCGCATGTCCTCGACGCTGCGGCCCTCGCGGGCGGCCTTGCGGGTGGCCTCCAGGGACGCCTCGGCCTCGCCGAGGCGGGTCTTCAGGCGCCGGGACTCGCTCTCGGCGGCGGACAGCTGGGTGTGCCCCTCCGCGCGGGCGGTGTCCATCTCGCTGTGCAGCTTACGCAGGGCGGCCTCACCGCGCTTGACGTCACTGTGGGCCGCGCGCAGTTTGCGGTGCAGCGACTCCGCTTCCTTCTTGGCCGCGTCCAGCTCGGTGCGCAGCCGCTCGGTCTCGGCCCGGAGGTGCTCACGGGCCCGGTCGAGCTCCTCGCGCAGTCGCTCCAGCTCGGCCCGGCTCTCCTCGTCGGCGCGCTCGGCGTCGGCCCGCTGGGCCTCCTCGCCGGCCGCGGTCACGAGCTTCACCCAGCCGGCGGGACGCAGTACGTAGGCCGCGGCCGCCACGTCGAGCGGGTCCGCGGCCGGAGGCGGTGCGCCGGAGTCGAGGGCGCCGGACAGCTCCGGCTGCGCCTCTCTGAACTTCTCGCCGATCCGCTGCCGGAACAGCGGGTCGGTCTCCAGGGCGGCCGCCATGGCGTTGCCGGCGAACTTGGCCCGCCGGTTCGGCGCGAACCGGGCGAACTGCCGCAGCTGGGCGGGCAGTTCGCCGATGGTCAGACCGCCGAAGCCGTCGGAGACGATCTGTACGACCCGGCGGCGCACACCGTCGGGCAGCGGACGGTCGAGCACCTCGGCGGCGCCGTCGCCCGGCTCCCCGCCATCGGTCTCCACCATCGTCACCCCAATGCCTGTGCGGGGCCCGCTCCCGTCAGGAGCCGGCGCCCGGCCTGTCCACGAGTTCCACCTGATCCACCGCGTTGCACCAGCGACAGCGCACCGACTCGATGCTCTCACTGACCACGTCGCGCTCCTCGACCTTCGGCTCGCCGGCCAGATCGAGGTGGATGTACTCGACCACCTTCGACGAGCGGGTCACGTCGAAGCGGGTGAGGTTGCCGCAGAGGCTGCAGCGCCACCGCGTCGAGGCAGTCGGCAGGGGAACCGTCATCGTGGCTGGTCGCCTTCCTTCTTGTTCTCTCTAGTGTCCTACGCGCCTGTGACACACCGGGCGGACCCGGGGCGTGTGGCTCGTTACCCTACGGCCTGGCGGGGACTCGCCGCTCCGTCGTCCACCGCGGCGAGGCGGTCTGCGCCGTTCGGTCCCCTTACGTCATGCTCTGTGTTCATGATCAGCACAAGGAGCGGGACGGCCGGTCGAACGGTCGGGGCACTGCGGTGGCCGTCGGCGCCGGTGACCTACGGACTGATCGCCGCGTGCTGTCTCCTCTTCCTGGCCGGCCCCGCGTCGGGGCTGAATCCGGCCTACGGCTCCGGCGACGCGCTGCTCGCCGCGCAGCGGGCCTACTTCCACCGCTGGGGCGTGGTCCCCGCAGAACTGTTCGAGGGCTCGGCCCGGGCCGCACTCACCCCCGCCACGGCCCTCTTCGTACACGGCAGCTGGGTCCACCTGCTGGGCAACATGCTCTTCCTCTACGTCTTCGGCGTGCTGACCGAGGAACGGATGGGCCGCGTCCAGTTCACTCTGTTCTACCTGAGCTGCGGCTACCTCGCCCTGCTGGGCTACGCCGCCGCCAACGCCGACTCCGAGCAGTCCCTGGTCGGCGCGTCCGGGGCGATCTCGGCGATCCTCGGCGCGTTCCTGTACCTGTTCCCCGGCGCCCGTGTCACCAGTCTCCTGCCGTTCCTCTTCTTCCTGCCGCTGCGCTTCCCCGCCTGGGTGGTCCTGCCCTTCTGGGCGGCCCTGCAGTGGCTGGCCGCCGGACAGGCCGGGCAGGGCCCCGGCGTGGCCTATCTGGCCCACCTGGTGGGCTTCGGCCTGGGACTGGCCTTCGCGTGGGTCCGTTTCGGACGTACTACTAGAGTGAGGGCCGCCCCAGCTCCGGCCCCCGAGGGAGAGAACCAGCCGTGATCACCGCGATCGTCCTCATCAAGACCAGCGTGGACCGGATCCCCGAGATCGCGGAACGGATCGCCGCGCTGGAGAGCGTCAGCGAGGTCTTCTCCGTCACCGGGACGTACGACCTGATCGCCATGGTCCGGGTGAAGCGGCACGAGGACCTGGCCGAGGTCATCCCGGGCAGCATCAGCAAGATCCCCGGCGTGGAGGGGACGGACACGCACGTGGCGTTCCGGACGTACTCGCAGCACGACCTGGAGGCCGCGTTCGCGATCGGGCTGGACAGCTGACCCGACGGCCGAGGAACCGCCCCAGGATGAGGAGTTCTTCATCCCGGGCTCATCCCGGCCCCCGGGAGGCGGCGGCAGGAGCGGCCCCACGGCCTTCTCCCGCCGAGTCGCCGTGGCCCCCGGCGGTTTCAAGAAGCCGTCCGCCCGGGCCGCCGAGGGCGCGCTGGACCACCGGACGCCCCGTGGGAAGGTTCCCGCCGAGGTGGCCCGGCGGGCCAAGCCGTACGGGCGCCCGGTGCTCGCGCCCGGGTGCCGGGCGTGGACGCGTGCGGCGGGATCCTGCCGGCGCCGATGGCGGCGGCGCTGAACTCCTCACCGACGCCACCGAGCGCGCCCTCGGGGTGATCCTGCTGGGGGCCCGAATGCCCGGGCCCCGGGTGCCTCACGCGGAGGTGTCGGGCACGCAACGGCCTTCTTCGGTGCGGTAGTTCCACCGGGCGCCGTCGCGGACCAGTTCCTTCACGGCGCCCACGAACCGCTCCACGTGCTCGTCGGGGGTGCCCGCGCCGAAGCTCACCCGGATCGCGTTGAGGGACTTCTCGCCGGGCGCGGCCTCGGGGGCACCGCACTCGCCCTGGGTCTGCGGGTCGCTGCCGAGCAGCGTGCGCACCAGCGGGTGGGCGCAGAACAGTCCGTCCCGCACGCCGATGCCGTACTCGGCGGAGAGCGCGGCGGCGAAGTGGGAGCTGTTCCAGCCCTCGACGACGAAGGAGATCACACCGACGCGCGGGGCGTCGTCGCCGAAGAGGGAGAGGATCCGGACCTCCGGGACCTCCGCGAGCCCGGCCCGGACCCGGGAGATCAGGTGCTGCTCCCGGGCGACCAGCGAGTCGAAGCCGGCCTCGGTGAGCGCCTTGCAGGCGGAGGCGATGGCGTAGACGCCGATCACGTTGGGCGAGCCGGCCTCGTGGCGGGCGGCGCTCTCGTGCCACTCCACGTCCACTCCCCCGTCCTCGCGCCGCGTGACCTTGCGGCTGGCGCCGCCGCCCGCGAGGTAGGGGTCGGCCGCGACCAGCCAGTCGGACCGGCCGGCCAGCACGCCGGAGCCGAACGGGGCGTACAGCTTGTGCCCGGAGAAGGCGATCCAGTCGACGTCGAGGTCCCGCACCGACACCGGGTGGTGCGGGGCCAGCTGCGCGGCGTCCAGGACGATCCGGGCGCCGTGCGCGTGGGCGGCGGCGGCCAGCTCCCGCACCGGCCACAGCTCACCGGTGACGTTCGAGGCGCCGGTGACGCAGACCAGGGCCGGGCCGTACCCCTCGCCCAGGGGCACCGTGCGCTCGGCGAGGGCGCGCTCCAGGGTCGCGACGGCCTGGCCCGGGGTGCGCGGGGCGTCGAGGTAGGTGACCCGGGCGTCCTTCCAGGGCAGCAGCGAGGCGTGGTGCTCGGTCTCGAAGACGAAGACCTGGCAGTCGGCCGGCAGCGCGGAGGCGAGGAGGTTCAGCGAGTCGGTGGTGGACCGGGTGAAGACCAGCTGGTCGTCCTCGCGGCAGTCGAGGAACTCGGCGACCGTCTTCCGGGCGTTCTCGAAGAGGTCGGTGGACAGCTGGGAGAGGTAGCCGGCCCCGCGGTGGACGCTGCCGTAGTAGGGGGCGTACGCCGCAACGTCGTCCCAGACCCGCTGGAGCGCCGGGGCGCTGGCCGCGTAGTCGAGCGCGGCGTAGCTGACCTCGCCGCCGGTGACGAGCGGCACAGTGACATCACGGCCCAGAACGGGCAGCGGGGAACAAATGGCCTGGGCGACGGCAGCGGTGGAGACAGACATGGCGAACTCCTGTGAGAAGCAAGAAAAAAAAGGGGGGTGAAAGGGGGAAAGAGGTACGCGGAAGGGGGCTCTTCGCCCTATCGCATTCGCTTGCTCACAGAAGGCTCCTCGACGACCAGGATCCCTGGTACTGCGCTCGTTTCGAGCGGCGAGGGATCCGCGCTTGCCGTACACCTTGTGGTGCACGGCCTGGTCTTCACCCGGGGCACCCCGCCACGGACGGAGGGTTGCCGGACAGTCGGCCGGGGCCTCATGACTGTCACTCATGACCTGCAAAAAACGTACGCGAAGTGATCGTGGTCCCGCAACCCGTGTCCGGATCGCGGGACATCACGACACGGGGCACTACCTGTTGGTGGCCGCCACCCAGCGCTCCAGCGTCCGCTTCGCCGCCCCCGAGTCGATCGACTCGGCCGTCCTGACCATCTTGGCCCGCAGCTGCTCGGCCAGCGGCGCCCCGGTCGGCTCCAGCGCCACCAGCGCCGCCGCCGAGTTCAGCAGTACGGCGTCCCGCACCGGGCCGCTCTCACCGTCCAGCAGGCGCCGGGCGACCTCGGCGTTGTACGAGGCGTCCGCGCCCCGCAGGGCTTCCACCGGTACCAGTTCGAGGCCGACGTGCCGCGGGTCGAAGGCCTCCTCGGTGACCTTGCCGTTCCGCACGACCCACACCCGGGAGGTGGCCGTGGTGGTGAGTTCGTCGAGGCCGTCGTCACCGCGGAAGACCAGCGCGGACGAACCCCGCTCGGCCAGGACGCCGGCGATGAGCCCGGCCATCCGGGTGTCGAAGCAGCCCACCGCGGAGGCGGTGACCTTGGCGGGGTTGGTCAGCGGACCGAGCAGGTTGAACGAGGTCGGAATCCCGAGGTCGCGCCGGACCCCTCCGACGAAGCGCATCGAGGGATGGAACTTGGCGGCGAAGCAGAAGGTGATCCCGGCCTCCTCCACCACCCGCGCCACGCCTTCGGGCGACAGGTCCAGGTTGATGCCGAGCTTCTCCAGTACGTCGGAGGAGCCGCTCGCCGAGGACGAGGCCCGGTTGCCGTGCTTGACGACCTTGGCGCCGGTGCCCGCGATCACGATGGCGGACATCGTCGAGATGTTGACCGTCCTGGCCCGGTCGCCGCCGGTGCCGACGATGTCGACGGCCGGGCCCGGGATGTCCAGGGGCTGCGCGTGCGCGTACATCGCCTCGACGAGACCGGTGACCTCCTCGACCGTCTCGCCCTTGGCCCGCAGCGCCACCATGAAGCCCGCGATCTGGGCGTCCGAGGCCTCGCCGCTCATGAAGCGGTCCATCGCCCAGGCTGTGTCACCGGCGCTCAGGTCCCGGCCGGCGAGCAGCGCGCTCAGTACCTCGGGCCAGGAACGGTCCGCCGCGGTGTCGCCTCCTGCGGGGGTCACAGCGCTCATCAGCCGCTCCTGGATCAGTCCCGTACAGCGGGACGCGAGTCTCAACGAGGTCCACCCTATCCAGCCGGCGGACACGGCGAAGGGCCCCGTCCGGTGTTCGGACGGGGCCCTTCGCTCCCTACTACCGCCTACTACCGCGCGTGGCGAGCGCAGCGATCAGTGGTGGCCGTGGCCGCTCGTGATCTCCTTGTACTCCTCGACCGTCGGCTTGGCGATCTGGCTCTCCTCGCCGTAGTACGACTCGCTGAGCTTGGCGCGCAGCTTCGCGGAGCCCTTCACCTTGCGCTCGACACCGTTCTCGTCGACCGTCGGGCCGATCTCGGCGGGCTGGTACTGCTCGTGCGCGGTGAGGGTGTGCAGCGCGTCCTGGCTGAGCGGCTCGTGCACCTCGATGAACTCACCGTGCGGCAGGCGCTTGATGATGCCGGACTCGCGGCCGTGCAGCACCGTGTCCTTGTCGCGGCGCTGGAGGCCGAGGCAGATCCGCTTGGTGACGACGAACGCGATGACCGGGGCGACGAAGAACGCGATCCGGACGAACCAGGTGATGGCGTTGATCGACAGGTGGAAGTGGGTGGCCCAGAGGTCGTTTCCACCACCGATCAGCAGCACCATGTACCAGGTGATCCACGCGACACCGAAGGCCGTACGCGTCGGCACGTTGCGCGGGCGGTCCAGGATGTGGTGCTCGCGCTTGTCGCCGGTGACCCAGGACTCGATGAACGGGTAGACCGCGATCGCGACCAGGACCAGCGGGAAGATCACCAGCGGGATGAACACGCCCAGGACGAGCGTGTGACCCCAGAAGTTGATCTCCCAGCCCGGCATGACACGGATCAGGCCCTCGGAGAAGCCCATGTACCAGTCGGGCTGGGCGCCGGTGGACACCTGGTCCGGCCGGTAGGGGCCCATGGACCAGATCGGGTTGATCGAGGCGATCGCCGAGATGGCCGCGATGACACCGAAGACCAGGAAGAAGAAGCCTCCGGCCTTGGCCATGTAGACCGGCAGCAGCGGCATGCCGACGACGTTGTTGTTCGTCTTTCCGGGGCCCGCGAACTGCGTGTGCTTGTGGTAGAAGACCAGGATCAGGTGGCCGACGACCAGGCCGAGCATGATGCCCGGCAGCAGCAGTACGTGGATCGAGTAGAAGCGGGCCACGAAGTCGCCGCCCGGGAACTCGCCGCCGAAGAGGAAGAACGACAGGTACGTGCCGACGACCGGCACGGACAGGACCGCGCCCTCCATGAAGCGGACACCGGTGCCGGAGAGCAGGTCGTCAGGGAGTGAGTAGCCGGTGAACCCGGTGAACATGCCCAGGACGAACAGCAGGAAGCCGAACAGCCAGTTGACCTCGCGGGGCTTGCGGAACGCACCCGTGAAGAACACGCGCATCATGTGCACGAACATGCCGGCGAGGAAGATCAGCGCCGCCCAGTGGTGGATCTGCCGGATCAGCAGGCCACCGCGCACATCGAAGGAGATGTGCATGGTCGAGTTGAACGCCTCGGACATCAGCTGGCCCTGCAGCGGGACGTAGCTGCCGTGGTACTCCACCTCGTTCATCGACGGGTGGAAGAACAGCGTCAGATACACACCCGTGAGGATGATGATGATGAAGCTGTAGAGGCAGACCTCACCCAACATGAACGACCAGTGGTCGGGGAAGATCTTGCGCATGTTGGCCTTGGCCAGGGAGTAGATCCCCAGCCGGCCGTCGGCCCAGTCGGCGACGCGCTCGCCGGCCGGCGCCTTCTCGCGCGAGCGCGAGTCGGAGGTGGTCGTCTCAGTGCTCATCCGCGCTCCCAGAAAGCAGGACCGACGGGCTCGTCGAAGTCGCCGTGCGCCTCGAGGTAGCCCTCGTCGTTCACACCGATGCGCAGCTGCGGCAGGGCGTGACCGGCGGGGCCGAAGATCACCCGGGCGCCGTCGGAGAGGTCGAAGGTGGACTGGTGGCAGGGGCACAGCACGTGGTGCGTCTGCTGCTCGTACAGGGAGATCGGGCAACCGACGTGGGTGCAGATCTTCGAGTACGCCACGATGCCCTCGTGCGACCACTCGAGCTCGCGCTTGTCCTTGATGTTGTCCGGCTGGATCCGGACGATCATCAGGGCGGCCTTGGCGATCTCGGTCTGGAACTCGTGGTCGTCCTCCTCCAGGCCCTCGGGCTTGGCGAAGGTCAGCGAGCCGACCGCGATGTCCGAGGGGCGCAGCGGCTCGTTGGTGTTCATGTTGACGAGCAGCTTGCCCTTGGACCACAGGGTGTGGCGGAGCTTGGTGCCGGGCAGCGGACCGAGGTCGCGCAGCAGCATCACGCCGGAGAGCGGGAACAGGGCCAGCGCGCCGAACATCGTGTTGCGGATCAGCTTGCGGCGGCCGAGCGCTGACTCCTTGGCACCCTGCTTGAAGTCGGCCATGACCTGGGCCTTGACCTCGGGCGGAGCCTCGATCGGGTGCCGCTCGGCGGGGATCTCCACGTCGGACATCAGGGTGCGGGCCCAGTGGACCGCGCCCGCGCCGATGAGGAACAGCGCCGATCCCAGCGTCAGGCCCAGCGCGAAGTTCAACGCGTTGATGTGCCCGATCGGGAAGACGTAGATCGCCCTGTCGTGCGGGATCGCCACGTACGAGACGATGAAGCCGACGGTGGCCAGCATCGACAGCACGAACATCATGGCGACCGTGCGCTCGGACCGCCTGGCGGCCCGCTCGTCGATGTCCTGGACGCGGTGCTCGTGGGGCGGCAGCCCGGGGTCGGCGAACGGGTTCTTCTCGTCCGCGACGCCTACGGCACCGTGCGCGTGGCCCTGCTCTGCGGGCAGGTTCTCTTCTGGAATGTCTTGGCTACTCATGACTTCTTGGCCTTTGCGGTCCGAGCGGCGACCCAGACGGCGACCGCGATCAGCGCGCCGAGTCCGAAGATCCAGGCGAACAGGCCTTCGGAGACCGGACCGAGTCCGCCCAGCTCAAGACCGCCGGGGCTCTCGGTGTCGTCGCCGTTGACCGCGTCGAGGTACGCGATGATGTCCTTCTTGTTCTGCTCCGACAGCGTGGTGTCGGGGAAGGAGGGCATGTTCTGCGGGCCGGTCTGCATGGCCTCGTAGAGGTGCTTGGGGGCGACACCTTCGAGGTCCGGCGCGAACTTGCCGTGCGTCAGCGCGCCACCCTTGCCGGTGAAGTTGTGGCACTGGGCGCAGTTGGTGCGGAACAGTTCACCGCCCTTGGCGATGTCGGCACCGTCGGGGCCGTACTGAGCCGCGGTCGGCACGTTCGGACCGGCGCCCAGCGACGCGATGTACGTCGCGAGCTGGTCGATCTCGGCCTGGGTGTAGATGACCTTCTTCTTCGGGACCTGCGCGCCCGGCTGCTGGGCCGGCATACGGCCGGTGCCGACCTGGAAGTCGACGGCGGCGGCGCCGACACCCACCAGGCTCGGACCGTCGGAGGTGCCCTGACCGCCGGTGCCGTGGCAGCTGGCGCAGCCTACGGCGTAGAGCTTCTTGCCCTCGTCGATGGCGAGAGACTGGGCGGTGTCATCGGCCTGCGCCTTGCTCGCGGGCGCGAGTGTGGCGTACAGCCCCCCGGTGCATGCCAGCGCGAGGAGTAGGACGACGAGCGCCGCCAGCGGATGGCGTCGTCGTGCGGAGAGCTTTTTCACGGATTACCCCGGTGTCAGGATCTTCTGCGTCGATGCTTGCGATGTGCGGGAGCGGTCCCGGCTACTTGATCAGGTAGATCGTGGCGAAGAGGCCGATCCAGACGACATCGACGAAGTGCCAGTAGTAGGACACGACGATGGCCGCGGTCGCCTGCTCGTGGGTGAACCTCTTCGCCGCGTAGGTGCGGCCGAGGACGAACAGGAAGGCGATGAGGCCGCCCGTCACGTGCAGGCCGTGGAAGCCGGTGGTCAGGTAGAAGACCGAGCCGTACGGGTCGGAGGAGAGCGAGAGCCCGTCCTTCTTGACCAGCTCGGTGTACTCGTACACCTGACCACCGATGAAGATCGCACCCATCACGAAGGTGACGATGAACCACATCCGGAGCTTCTTCACGTCCCCGCGCTCGGCGGCGAAGACGCCGAGCTGGCAGGTGAGTGAGGAGAGCACCAGGATCGTGGTGTTGGTCGCCGAGAACGGAAGGTTCAGGCTGTGCGCCATTTCCTTCCAGTGATCAGGACCCGTCACCGATCGCAGGGTGAAGTACATCGCGAAGAGGGCCGCGAAGAACATCAGCTCGGAACTCAGCCAGATGATGGTTCCGACGCTGGTGAGGTTCGGCCGGTTGACCGACGGGTGCGCGTGCCCGGTTTCTACTGTCGTTGCTGTCGCCACGACCGACATTATGTCGGTCGCTTATCCCGCCCTCACTCCGGGGGGTGCCGTTCGGAGTGTTCGCAGGGTGTGTACTGCCCGTATGGCCCATCGAAGCGGTGTTCCAACAGGTGTTGACGGGGTGTTCAAGGGAGTAGCATCCGCCGCATCGGGCTCTGCCCGTTCTTTGGCCGTACGACGCTGACGTCCCGGAGGAAGCATGCAGCCGACCGCCACGGTGCTGGTCTACAGCGACGACTCCAACACCCGCGAACAGGTGCGGCTGGCGACCGGGCGCAGGCCCGCTCCCGATGTCCCCGTGGTGGAGTTCCTGGAGTGCGCGACCCCGGCCGCCGTGGTGAAGGAGCTGGACCGGGGCGGCGTCGACGTCTGTGTGCTGGATGGTGAGTCCAGTCCCATGGGAGGCATGGGGCTCTGCCGTCAGCTCAAGGACGAGATCTTCGACTGCCCGCCGGTGCTGGTGCTGATCGGGCGCCCGCAAGACGCCTGGCTGGCCACGTGGAGCCGTGCGGAGGCGGCGGTGACGCTGCCGGTGGATCCGGTGGAGTTCGCGGCGGCCCTGGCCGCGTTGCTGCGGGAGAAGAAGGCTCTGAGCGCCTAGGGCCCACGCCGGCGGAGCCGCGTATCGATCACGCGGCTCCGCGTCTGTGGGGGCGTCTCAGGCGCTCTCGGGGCGCAGTCTGGCCTGTTCCTCCGGGCCCGGGCCCTCGGGGTCGCCCTTGACCAGGGCGCTGCCGCCGCGCCACTTCTTCCAGGCGAGGTTCCAGTCGCCGAAGCCGTTGCCGAAGCTCTCCATGGTGTCGCCGTACGAGTTGACGACCTTGACGACGTCGCCCTCGCGGACGTGGTCGAAGAACCACTCGGCGTTGGACGTGCTCATGCCGGTGCAGCCGTGGCTGACGTTGGCGTACCCCTGGGAGCCGACGGACCAGGGGGCGGCGTGGACGTACTCGCCGCTCCAGGTGACGCGGGTGGCGTAGTACACCGGGAGGTCGTACGACTCCGAGGATCCCTCGGCGATGCCGATACTGGTGCCGCGCATCCGTACGAAGTACTCCTTGCCGAGTACGACCTTGACGCCGTTGCGGGTCTCGAAGCCGGGCTTGCCGGTGGTGACGGGGATCTCGTTGATGACCTCGCCGTTCTTGTAGACCGTCATCGAGTGCGTCGAGGCGTCGGTCACCGCGATGACGCGGTCGCCCGTGGTGATCTTCAGCGGCTTGGTGGCGCCGCCCCACAGCCGGTCGCTGATCTTGATGCCCTCCAGGTTGCTGCGGACCTGGATGGTGGCCTTGGTGGGCCAGTACTCCTTGGGGCGGTAGTGGAGTTCCTTGTCGTCCACCCAGTGCCAGGCGCCGGCCGCGGCGGGCACGGAGTCGACCTTGAGGGCCCGTTCCACGACGGCCCGCTGGGCCTTGTCCTTGATGGGCATGCCCAGTTCGGCCGTGATGGGCTGGCCGACGCCGTAGGTGCCCGTCTTGGGCCCGAAGGTGACCTTCAGCCGCTTCTTGGTGAGGGGCTTGCCCGTGTCGAGGTCGAGGACCCGGCGGCCGGGCGCCCCGTCCTCGTCCTCGGTGCTCACCCGGACCGTGTAGTGGGCGTTGGCGGCCAGCGGAGTGGTGCTGTGCCAGCGACTGCCGTCGGCGGAGAGTTCGCCCGCCAGAAAGCGTCCTGCGGCGTCCTTGGCCGTGACGTCCGTGATGCGGTCGTCGTCGTCCTCGGTGGTGACCTCCAGCGGCTTGTCCGGGTCGGCCTTCTTGCCGTCGCCGGTGGGGCCGTTGAAGGAGATCCGGTCCGTCGCGTCGTACGGCGCGGCGGAGAGGGGGTGGCCGTCGCTGCCGCAGGCGGTGGCGCCCGCGCCGAGGGCGATCACCAGCAGCGTGCAGCTGACGACGGTACGGGTGCGGGGTGCGTGGCTCATGACTTCACGCTAGGGAGCTTCGTCAAGGGCGGCGCGCTGGGTAACCCCTACGAGGGAACGGCATTGCGGCAAAAGCAGGAGCCCGGACTCTCCTGACGGAGTGTCCGGGCCCCGGAGAGCTCAGCGCGTGCTACTGGGTGCGGCTCTCACCGCGGTAGTACTCGAAGACCCAGCCCCACAGACCGATCAGGAGCAGCGGCGCCGAGAAGTACATCAGCCACCAGCCGATCGCGACCGACAGGAAGGCGAGCGCACCGCCGACCGCGAGGGAGAGCGGCTGCCAGCTGTGCGGGCTGAAGAACCCGACCTCGCCGGCGTCGTCCGCGACGTCCGCGTCCTTGTTGTCCTGCGCACCGGCGTCGACCCGCCGGGCCGTGAAGCCCAGGTAGAAGCCGATCATGATGGACAGGCCGAAGGCCAGGAAGAGCGCCGTGGTACCGGCCGGCTCCTTCGACCACACGCCATAGACGATCGCCATGACGAGGATGAAGACGCTCAGCCAGATGAACATCCTGCCCTGGATCTTCACTTGCCGGCCTCCTTGCCGCCGTTGCCGGCCAGAGCCTTCTCGCCGTGACCGGCGTTCTCGAGCTGGTCGAGAGCGGCGATCTCGGGGTGGTGCAGGTCGAACGCCGGGGATTCACTGCGGATCCGCGGCAGGGTGAGGAAGTTGTGCCGCGGGGGCGGGCACGAGGTGGCCCACTCCAGCGAGCGGCCGTAGCCCCACGGGTCGTCGACGCCGACGGGCTTGCCGTACTTGGCCGTCTTCCACACGTTGTACATGAACGGCAGGATCGACAGACCGAGCAGGAACGAGCTGATCGTCGAGATCGTGTTCAGGGCGGTGAAGCCGTCGGCCGCCAGATAGTCGGCGTAGCGACGGGGCATGCCCTCGGCACCCAGCCAGTGCTGGACGAGGAAGGTGCCGTGGAAGCCGATGAACAGCGTCCAGAAGGTGATCTTGCCGAGGCGTTCGTCGAGCATCTTGCCGGTCATCTTCGGCCACCAGAAGTGGAAGCCGGAGAACATCGCGAAGACGACGGTGCCGAAGACGACGTA